>JBGPHE010000011.1:0-18897 GCA_041484255.1 Candidatus Nanoarchaeia archaeon | reverse complement strand
TTTCTCGTCCTGGCTTCCTGCGCCGCCTGCAGCTGCAATCTCGTGCAGCGTGGCGAAGACGTCGTTGACCGTGAGCTGTTTGCGCTTCCTGCCGACGAGCTCTTCCGCGACCGCGCCGATGTCGCCGAGCTTCTTGTACAGCCGGATAACGTCGTGCTCGTCCGCGTTTGCGGCAACCGCGACGGCTTTCATCACCATCTTGGCAGCCATGCCGAGGTTGACGTCGGCGTAATTGCTCGCGATTCTGCCGAGCGTTAAGTATACGACCTTGTCGATTTCATTCTTGGAGACGCGCTTGAACACGGACGAGAGAATGCTGCGCAGCTCGTTGTCCGAGCTGGTGTTTTCCAGCTGTTCATACGCTGCCGCAAGGTCTTTGAAACTGAAGCTCATCTCGACAACCTCCTGAAATCACTGTAGCTTGAGGAGGTTGTCGACGATGTTGAAAATCTACAGATTTTCATCATGGAACCAGAAAGTGCCGTTCGTGATGCAGGTTCTTGATGACGCGCTTGGGCTTGCCGAGCGTGATGGTCGCGTGATTGTACTGCATCGTGACGCGCGCAGGGAACACCGTGCCGCGCTTGAGCGCGAGGCGGGTGAGGAAACTGTACAAATAATAGTGGTCTTCGACCGGTTTGAGCGTCAGGAGCACGAATTCGTGGCCGTCTTTCTTGGCAAAGACAGGCTTGCTGCTCGCGATGCCGTACGCGAAGTCCTCGTTCAGCTCGGATTCCGCGTCGACAACGACGTCCATGGCGTATTTCCGCGCTGCAGAGAACGTTTTCCAGAATGCGGGCGCGTATTTCTTGAGCGTCGCAGCATACAGCGCGTTCATCTTCTTGCTCGCGGCGCATGTCGTGGAGCACGCGGTGTGCATCAGCAACGGAAACGCGCGTTCGGTGTCGTGCAAGTGTTTGTAATACGAGAAATACGTGTAGTTCTTGCGCAGGAATGCGACATTGTGCTCCTTGACGTAGTGTTCCACGCAGCACGACGGATAATCATAGAGCGTTCCGCCGACGCGGTCTGCATCGGCGTGCTTCCTGCGCTGCACGAGCGAGAGATACTTCTTGAACTGCGCGACCTGGCCGCGGTCGGCGAACACGTCGTAGCCATACCACGTGCCGCGTATCTTCCACTGCACGGCGTCGCCCTTGATGTTGACGATCTGCTCATAGCCTCTCGCCTTGCCTGCGATAAAGGGGAACTTGCACGCCTGCAAATGCCGCTCGAGATGCTCTTTCTCGTCAAGGTTCTGCGGATTGATGCGGAGCGCGAAGAACGTCGCCGGTTTGACGCCTGCGGCGAACAGGATAAGTTTGAGCTTGGCGGCATTGTCCAGCCCTGCGGCACGCGTCGCAAAGTCAATCAGCTGCTGGCGTTGCCTATTCATAGACCCTCTTTTTGAGAACTCAGCGCAAAGACGCTATTTAAACTATTCGTCCGGCAGCCCGCACTGCTGCCTGGCCTTGGCGCGCTTCTTGACCGCGTCGTCATAATTGTCTTGGGCGTCGTTGTACGCGTCTTCGGTCGTATCCTGCGCGTCGCGCAATTCCGTTTTCCTGGCCTCGTCGGGAATGGGCGCGTCGAGCGCGGCGTCGTACTTTTGGACGGCGCGGTCGTAGTCCTTCTTCCGGTGGTTCACGACGGTCTGCGCATCATCGATGGTCTCGTTCAGGTGCTGTTCCAGCTGGAGGCATGCCTGCAGGGTGGAATTCACTTTGGCGAACGGCTGCGTCGCCGGAGGCTCTGCGTGCGGCTGCGCGGCAGGCGCGGGAGCCGCCTGAGGCTCGGGCGCGGGCGGCGCTTCGACGGACACGTTTTCCGTGACGTTCGGGGCTGGCTGCGCCGCGGGCATTGCCTGCGGAGGCTGGCACGCGACGAGAAAAACGAGGATTGCGAGCGTCAGAACCGCATATTTCATAGCCTGAACAAAGAGCGCAAGCTTTTTAAAGGTGTCGCGGTTTTCTCGGCGTTATGGGGATGCAAACCTATCTCGGCGAGTTATGGAAACAGCCTAAAGAGAACCTCGGGCCTATCTGGCGCGAGCACTTGATGGCATGGCGCCGCGAGCCCGCGACGCTCCGCCTCGAGCACCCGACCCGTATCGATCGCGCCCGCTCGCTCGGCTTCCGCGCCAAGCAGGGCATCTTTGTCGTTCGCCAGCGCGTCGCCGCAGGAGGCCACAAGCGCCCCGACTTCGACGGTGGAAGGCACTCGACCAACTTCCGCACCACCATGATTCTCACGAAGAACTACAGGCTCATCGCGGAAGAGCGCGCGAACAAGCATTTCCCGAATTGTGAAGTTCTTAACTCGTATTACGTTGGCGGAGACAGCAAGCATTATTGGTATGAGGTCATCTTCGTCGACCGCGCGCACCCCGCCGTGCGCGCCGACAAGCGCATTTCCTGGATGACGAATCCGGTGCAGCGCGGCCGCGTCTATCGCGGAAGGACCTCTGCTGGTCGTAAGATCCGCGGCCTCAGGCACAAGGGCAAGGGTGCAGAAAACATCCGCCCCAGCAAGGACGCGCACAACAATCTCGGTCGAGCGCACTAAACTGCGCACTAAGCGGTGTTGTTCATGGCGAAAAAAAAGGCGAGCAAGAAGGCAAAGCCCAACCATCACGTTTCTCAGAAGGCTCTGCCTCCCAAGGATAAAGAGGCAAAGGACGCCGCGGCGCTTCCTCCGCTCGAAAAAGAGATGGCGGAAATCGAGGAAGAGCCCACTAAGGAAAAGAAGGACGCGTTCTTCGACGAAGAGGACTTGAAGGAGTTCAGCGTCAAGGACGAGGAAGAAGACCTCGACGAGGACTCGGGCGGCGACGGCGGCGAGCCTGCGTGGGCGGAAGAGGAATACTAGATTCTCCAGACGATAATTCCGATACTCCTTGTGAGTGCTGACATTTCCGAAACTTTATAAAGAGCGGTAGAGTGACCGCTTCCGTGGGGGATGTTGCGTGAATTACACGGAGAGCAGTAAGCAATCACGTTCAACGAGTTCTTGGTATCGTCCATTGCTCGACGCGGCAGCCGCCGCGCTCCTCTATTTCGGTGTTTCCGCTACTGCGTACGCGCAGGACGCCCCCAAACCGTCTCTCGATTCTCGTGTTACTGCGCAGGAAGCAGCATCCCCACAAGATGCAAAGCCCGCGCAGGAACCGAAGGCCGAAGCGCCCAAGCAGGAAGTCCTGCAGGAGTCTGATTTGGAGCAGAAGGCGCGCGCGGCGTACGACAAGGGAAAAACTGAGAAAAAAGGTGACGGCCAGATCAACACCTACTTGGAATCGCTGAAAAATTATAAGCTCGCGGACAAGGCAGCGAAAGCAACAGATCCTGGGTCCAAGACGTACGACGACCACATCACCATTATCACGGATTATGTCGCGGTCGCGAAGTACAACAAGATCGTCAAGGACCTCGACGACGTGCAGAAGCTTGAACTGAAGGGCATCATTCTCAATTATGACTTGGGCAAGCCGTACGTCACGCCGCAGCAACCTGAGCCCAAGCCCGATGTCAAGCCGGAACCGAAGCCAGAACCCACTCCTGAGCCCAAGCCCGACGTCAAGCCGGAACCGAAGCCTGATGTCAAGCCCGAGCCGACTCCGGAGCCCAAGCCTGACGTCAAACCTGATCAAACTCCTCCGCAGCCCGAACCGAAGCCGAAGCCGCAGGACACGGTTCCTGCAGAGCCGAAGCCGCAGGGCCCGTACGAAAACAATTTGCTCTCGCTCAAGGGCGCCGCAGGACCTGACGCGCGCCGCGTTTCCGCCTACGGCCGCCTCGAAGGCATTGAAGCTCTTGCGGAATTCGACCGCAATGCGTTCAAGACAATTGCCGACCGCGTGAATGACAAGCGCTTCGGCGGCTACGCGAACGCGGACTTTGACCGGCTCGCAGGCCTTCCGTTGCGCGTCGACGCGAGCTTCTCGCACGAAGACGCGACCGACCGCTCGTCCAGCAGCAGCTTCACCGACAACGCGAACTTCCGCGTTGACACGACCACGAACGTCGCGCAAACGACCGGCCGCACGCGCTTCTCGCTCGGCGGCGACCTCCTCATTGACGATTACGAGCTCAGCGCGCACCTGTACCAGTTGCAGGAGAAGATTGATGTTGACGCTGAAACGCTGCTGAGCGTGCTCAACAAGTTCGACCCTGCAGGCAGCTACAACGACGTCATCCGCAACAGCCAGAGCTTCACGAACACCACGCGCGGCGGACAGGCGGGATTCGCGTCCAAGTTCAGCAGCGAAGTCAAGGGCGGCATCCTGCTCACGCTCGAAGAGACTGAAATGCCTGAATTCCAGCGCACGGTTGACCTGTACCGCGCGGATTTGTGGCTGAGCTACCTCTCCGACAATCAAAAGAAGGCCCTCAAAGTGATTCTCGGCCAGGGTTTGCAGAACGACGCGGGCGAAAAGCTGACGCGCGGCGACTACGGCATTGTCGGTACCGCAGACCTCGGCAAGCTCGTGCTCGCCAGCGCGCGCTTCAGCTATCACAATGACCCGCGCGGCGCGTTCACACTTTTGCTCGGAAAGCATGACGGCGCAGTGCCGTACGTTTCCGAGTTCGACATCGGCACGGTTCAGTCAGAGCTCGACCTAGACAAGCGCATGGATCGCAACCTGCTGCAGAGCTACATCGAGCTGCGTCACAACGACCTTACTCGCTGGCTCGCCGAAAAGCAGGAATGGGAGATTCTTGCGACCGTCGGCGCAGCGCGCGCAAACGATGCGGGCCAAAAACGAACAGTATATAATTGGGATATCACCCTTCTCGCTCCGTTATTCAAGGACGTGACTGTGGGGGCACGTGTTTACCGCGCCGAAGATGCAGTCTCGAAGCGCGAGGGCATCGAGCTGATGGCGTTCCCGTTCAAGAAGGACTGGCGTTTCGCGATCATCGGCGAGCAGGAAGATCTGCCCGGCCAGGGTAAGAAAGACCGCCGCGGGCTGTTGGCCTGGGACTTGTGGAGCAAATGAAGAACTACTTGTTGTTCGCATTGGCTTTGCTTCTAGCCACCGCAACCGTTGCCGCCGCGGACGTTCCGCCTTCACTTTCCTTTACTGCAAGCCCGAGCACGACCGTGAACACCACGGTTCTGCTCACGTCCGTCGCAATCGACGTGCTGGACAATGCAGGCATCAAGAATCTCTATCTCTATCAGGATGGCGCGCTGGACGAGACGCACGACTGCTTCAGTCTGACGCCGTGCACGCTCGCCAAGCCGTTCTCGTACATCACGCGCCAGAACCACAGCTATTACGCCGTTGCGGTTGATTTGGACGGCAATGTCGTGACCTCTCCGACGCTCAATGTCACCTTCCTCGGCCCGAACACGCCGCCCAAGTGGGTCATTGTTCCGCCGAACATCAGCGTCTATGAAGACTCGGGCTTCAATGGAAACCTGAGCAACCTGTCTGCGTACGCGAAGGACAACGAGACATTGTCCGACAACCTGAGCTATTCCATCCTGAACCAGACCAATGCGACGCTGGTGTTCTGCTCGATCGGCTTGAACAGCTCGCTCAACTGCAACGTGACCGCGGCAAACAGCTCAGGCACGTCCTTGCTCAACCTCAGCGTTTCCGACGGCCAGCTCTCCGATACCAAGATCATCAAGGTCACGGTCATCGCCGTGAACGACCTGCCGTTCAGCAATGTCACGTTCCCGAACATCACGTTCCCTGAAGATTCTTACTTTGATTTGCTCAACCTGAGCGACTACTTCCGCGATATCGACGGCCCGAAGAACCTCAGCTATTCGTTCGTCAATCCGAACGCGAATGTCACGGTGCGCGCGCAGAACATCAGCGCAAACCAGACCGTCCTGAATATCAGCTCGACCAATAATTATACGGGCGTCTTCAACCTCACCATCGTCGTTTCCGACAGCCTGAACAGCACGAATGTCACGACGCAGGTCAATGTGACGCCCGTGAACGACGTGCCGTTCTTCCTGCCTGCGCTCAAGAATCAGCTCGCGCACACCGGCCAGCTGTTCACGTATGACTTGAACGCGACCGATGTCGACGTTCCGACCAATTTCACGTTCTTCACGAACAGTTCCTTGTTCGCCATCAACGCGAGCACCGGCCTCATCAACTTCACGCCGTTCACGTTCGGCAATTTCAGCATCAATGCGACCGTGTGCGACAACTCAGGAGCGGCAAACAACTGCTCCGACAGCGAATTCAACCTCAGCATTACTGATATTACTGCGCCGGTCATCGTGTCGCTCATCGAGCCCGCAGACCCTGCCTTGTTTAACGACAGCGCGAACTACAGCTTTGCCATCAATGTCACCGATTTGAGCAACATCAGCTCGGTCTTCCTCACGTTCAATGGCATCCAGTATGTCAACGGCACGAACATCAGCGATTCGTTCTTCAATATCAGTATCAACAACCTCGCCGCGGGCAATTACGTGTACACGTGGACGTTCCGCGACATCTTCGGCAACACGAACACGAGCCTTGCGCAGAATTTCACAGTCTTGCGCGCGAATTCCAGCATCAACCTGACCCTGAACGGCACCGCGGGCAATATCACCATCGCGTCCGGCTCGGGCATCCCTGTCTTTGCAGCGCTCGGCCTGCCGCTCAACCAGCTTATCACGTTCCTGCAGAACCTTATCGTCACGGCAAGCGGAAACTCGCCGCTGAATGTCACGTTCAACTACAGCATCAACACGGTCGGTTTGTTCAACATCACTGCGGTCTTCGCCGGCAACCAGAACTACACGCCGTCGCAGGACTCGCACTGGATTGAAGTCATCGACATGCAGCCGCCGTTCTTGGCGGCGCAGAGCGTCGCGCAGGCATTGCCGTTCACGTACATGCCGGGCATCGTGTTCCAGTTCTTCAGCACGTGGGCGGACAACATCGCGATGAACCGCGCAGTGCTTGAGTTCAACGGCACGAATGTCACGACCATCAACACGTCTGCGGTCAACTTTGCCGCGAACGTCACGAACTTGGCAGTCGGCAACTACACGTACAAGTGGATTGCGAACGACACGCGCAACAACGTGAACAGCACAGTCGCGTTCAACTTCAGCATCACTGCCGCCACGCCGAGCGTGAGCATGGCAATCACTCCCATTTCCAGCGGCGTGTATCCGCTGAACATCACGTCGAGCTGCAATGTCTCCACGCCGCAGTCGACTGCATTGCTGTTCCGCAATGGAACCGCGATCGCGAACCCGAGCACGGCAGAGCTTGCCGCTGCCTGGTATAATTACACCTGCCTCTCGCTGCCCACGCAGAACTACACTGCTTCGGCTCCTGTGACGACCATCGTGATGATTTCCAAGGCAATGCCCACGCTCAACTTGACCGTCACGCCCGCAACCGCGGTCAGTGTCGGAACGCCGACCACTGCTTCGTGCGTTGTCGCGACCAATCAGGTGAATCAAGTCCTGCTCCGCGACGGCATCGCGGTCGCGAACCCGAACACGCTCGCATTGCCGGTCGGCTTGTATAATTACACGTGCGTTGCCGCGGCAACCGAGAACTATTCCGCTCCTGCTCCGGTCACGACCTTTGTGACGGTGAGTCCGATCCCGTCGTCCGTCAACCTCTTGTTGAACGGCACGGACGGAGACTTTGTCGTTCCTGAGAACAGCACCGTGAACATCACGGGCCAGTTGCTCGCGCCTGGCGCGGGCACGGTGGCATTATACGTGAACGGCACGCTCATCAACAACGGCAGCGCTCCGCGAAGCAACCTGACGTTCTTCGGCTCGCCGGGATTGTATCCGATTGAGGTCAACTTCACGAACGGCGGCGTCAACATCACGTCATCGAGCGAGACGCACTTTGTCATTGTCGGTGCATCGCTCGCAAAGTTCAACTTCACGCCGCCTGACGGCGTAATCATCAACACGAGTTACACGACGCTCTCGTTCAACACCAACCTGAACACGTCCTGCGCGTGGTCGCTGGCCAATGTCGCGTACCCGTCCATGACGAACGCGTTCAGCGGCGCATTGTCTGCGCACGGCGGCTTTGTCTTCGGCCTTGAGCCGATTGGCTTGCACCCGGTCTTCGTCGGCTGCATCAACGACACGACCTCGACGAACGCGCAGATTGTCTACAATGTCTCGAACATCATCGAGAACTCCAGCATCGGCTCGGCGCTCGTGCAGGTCAGCGTGCTCCGCTTCGTGAACGTCACGCCCAGCTCGAGCATCGCGAACTCAGTCATGTACTTTGACACTGTTCTGAACAGCCAATTGCAGAACGTCACCATCAACGGCTCGCTCATCAACAATAGCGTGCTCAGCAACTGCACGGTCGTCAATTCCACGGTCAAGAACATCATTGCCAGCAATTGCGCGTTCGCGAACAGCAATGTCGACCCCGCGGATTTGACGGGCAGCAATATCTCTGCGAGCACCACGTTGGATTCGAACGTTACGTTCTCGAATGTCTCGCTTTCCACGATTGACTTGAGCAACATCGACTACTCAAGCGTCTACCGCTGCCTGGTCAATCAGTCGCGCATCACCAAGAGCAAGCTCGGTCAGTGCACGATTAAGAACAACACGGTGCTGGACAACAGCATCGTGACGAACAGCACGCTCATCAACAGCAACTTCAACAATTCCAACATCACAGGCGGCAGCAATTTGAACAATGTCAACGGCACGAATGTCTCGATTGACAACAACATCCTGCTGAACGGCAATGTGACGGTCGTGACGGGCAATGTCACGTTCAACGTGACGGCTCCTGCCAACCTGTCGCAGTTTGTCGAGATTCCGCCCACTGCCACGTTCACGCTGAGCCCGGGCGCGTCCATTAACACCGGCGACACGGTGACGTTCACGTTCACCGGCTCTGATTTGAATATCGGAACGGCGCTGAACGACAGCATCACGTGGCTCTGGCAGTTCAGCGACGGCTCGAGTTCGAACGCGACGAGCCTCGCCAAGACGTACGCTACTGCGGGAACGTTCCCGTTCAATTTGACGGTCGTTGACAGCTTCGGCATGTCTTCGTTCGTGTCCAGCGCAATCACTGCGAGCACGCCATCCGGTGGCGGAGGCGGCGGAGGCGGTGGCGGTGGAGGCGGCGGTGGGGGCGGCGGAGGCGGTGGCGGTGGAGGCGGCGGAGTAGGCCGCGTTTTCATCTTCAACCTGACCAAGGGCCAGACTCAGCGCATGACGCTCGGACGCCGCGATAGCCTGCTCATCGAGTACAACGGGTTCTCCTACCCGCTCGAGAACATTGAAATCGCGCGCGACCACGCGAACTACACGTTGTCCGGCAACTCGAACCGCTTGATCGCGGGAGAAGTCCGCAAGTACAACCTTGACCACGACGCGTTCTACGACCTGGTCGTCACGTTCACGCACAATTACGTCTCGCGCATCGAGCTGGAACTGTCGCCCACGCACGAGTTCGCGCCGGGCTTCAATCTGCTCGCATTGCCGGAGTCGCTCGGCCAGACGCCTGCGGTGAAGCCGCTGCCTAATCATGCTCCTTCAATCACGCCTGCACCGTTGCCCACTCCTGAGCCCGAGCAGACTGTAGAAGTTACTGCGACTGTGCAGAAGGGAATGCTGAACAGGCTTTGGGATACATTGCAGGGCGCGTTCTCGGGCGCGACTATTGTCGGCATCGCGGGACTGAGCAGCTGGATGATCACGCTGCTCGTCCTCGTCTTCGGCGTTGTCTTGTATTTCGTGCTCGTCGAAGCGTTTGACTGGTAGCAGTTACGCTTTTATACAGAACACACTTTTTTTCGTGTATGAAGAAGCTCACCGGCAAAGAAGCAGCGCTGCGCCTTGTCTTCATGTTCTGCGCCGTGCTGGTCTTCACGTTCTTTGACTGGTTGGTGCACTCGGGCTGGGCGTATCTCTCCGTGCCGCAGTGGTATTTCACGAACAAGATAATCTACGGCACGCTCTGGGCGTGGCTCGTGTCATTGTTCTTCAGAAAGGGCGCGATTTGGCGGCAAGCCGCGTGGATTGCGGGCATCACCGTCATTCTGCTGCAGATCCGCTACATTCTGTACGGTTATCCGCCGCTCTTCCACGCAATCATCCTGCCTGAGCACTTCTTGTTTCTGTACTTCGCGTCGGTTGGGGCGCTGAAGCTCCTCGCGCGCGTTCAGCCCAGGTAGCTCGGCGTTTCTGTCGCGTGCTCTACTGTCTTCATCGCCTTTTTCTGCTTCTTCTCGGCGATTTCGACGGCCTTGGGCTTCTTGATGATGCCGTATTCGTCCTCGTACTTCTTGACGACATTGCTGAGCACGGCGATAATCATCTTGGCGTGCCAGGGCTCGATGAGCACGACATTGTGCTTCAGCAGAAAACTCGGCTTCTTGCTGCGCGGATCGGTGCGCGGCGTGATGCACTTGAAGTCCAGCGTGAACTGGGTGGGCGTAAAGTTGACGCTCATCTCGTGGGAGAAGAACGGCTCGCCGTCATTGATCGCGATATTGATGGGCTCTTTTTGTTCAGGCATAAAACCACCTCTGCACGCAGGGGGTGCGAAACTCTTATATATGTTTTTGGGAACGGGAGGTGCGTGAAGCTTGTTATCTTTGACCTCGACCAGACCTTGGTGAACGTCTTTCCCGTGCACGAGAAGGCGTTTCATGCCACGATGCGGGACATTTTCGGCATTAATGCGTCCTTCAAGAACATCGACCACACAGGCAAGCGTCTGGAGGACGTGATTACCGAATACGCGCGGATGGAAGGCGTCGCGCCGCAGGTCATCGCGATGAACCTTGAGGAAGCAGAGCGCGCGTACGAGTTGAACTTTCTGTCGTGCGCGCGGAACGTCAAGCGTCACCTGCTTGCCGGCGCGGTGAAGCTGTTGGATGCGCTCCAGACTGGCCATAAGCTCGCGCTCGTCACGGGAAGCTCGGGCCCGGTCGCGGCCTTGATCCTGAAAGACGCGGGCTTGCAGAAATACTTCGGCGCGGTCGTCACGTCTGATCTGGCGCCGACGCGGGCAGCGATGGTGAAGCTCGCCATCAAGAAGTCAGGCAAGGTCTCGCAGGTCTGGGTCGTCGGCGACAGCACGCGCGACATCGAGGCAGGCAACGCGAACAAGGCAAAAACAATCGCGGTTCTCACCGGCGAGCACACGAGGAAGATGCTCGCGGCGAAAAAGCCCACACACATTTTTAAAGACTTGACGCCTACCAAGAAGATACTCGAGGCAATCCAATGAACATCAACCTTGCAGTCGTTTTCGCCATCGGCGTCATCGGCTACGCAGCATTCTCGTTCTTCCGCGCCTTTTCGCGCCAGAACAAGCTCGCGAACGCGTACAAAAGAGAAATCCGCGACTTAATTACGAATCAGAAATACCAGGTCAAGGGCAAGTTCGAATAATTATTTTCTCTCAGGAGCGAAGCCCTGGATGTATTCTTTGAGCGTCTTTCCGTGGTAGGTCTTCGTGAAGATATCTGTGGCGATGGTCTTGATCTGGTCGTCAGTGAGCTTCGCGAATTGTTTCACGATGTCGTAATCCTGCGCGGTGAAGGTGAACTCGGGGAAGTCCTTGCGATGCGCGGAAACGTATTCGGTCGTTTTCTTGACGATGTACTCTGCCGAGCGGAAGTGGTGCTGGAACGCGCGGGAGCGGGGCATGCCGAGCAGCCGCGTCTGCCACGCGAAGCCCCAGCCTGAGCGGCCGTGGGCGATGGTACTCAGCGCGCCGCGCAGTTCGAGGTGGTAGCCGCGAAGATCGTGCAGTTCTGTCTGTATCGCCTGCGAGTACTCCTTCATAAACGACCAGTCCGCGGAATCCTGTGCGTGCATGACTTCATGCAGCTCGATGTCGTGCTGGTGCCCGTTCGCCAGCGTGGCGACCAGCGGCTCCTGTTCCGGGAACTGTTTCTCGACCGCCCTGAATTGGAGCGTGAGCAGCTGCCTGCCCAGGTATTTCCAGAAATCCTGCGTGGTTGTCGCGACCGCGCGGTTGGCGAACGCGGACGGCTTCTCGATGTACTGGTCGAGGAAATCAGGGGTGCGGAACTGCTCGTTGACTTCCTTGTCGTGCTGGTGCACTTGCGCGATGAATGACTTGGTGCTGAGGCGGTATTTGTTGGGGAAGATGGTGACGGTGGGGCTTTCCGCGCTGCAGAATCCTGCGACTTCCAGGGTCGCGTTCGGCGCGTCGTTCTGCTCTTGCGCACCCGCATAGGTGGTGATATTGGGGATGATCTCGTCGCGCACGGTCTGGATCTTGACGTCGCTGGTGCGGTTGAACAGCGTGTAGGGGCGCGTCTCCGTCGAGTCGATGCGATGGAGCATGTAGCCGAAATCCGCATTGCCGGTCACGAGAACGACGAAGCGGAGGTTGTTCTTCTCGAAATACGCTTCCAGCGCGTCGAGGTTTTCGCGCTTGTCGAATTGATCGGCGATCTTGGTCTCGAGCCCTGCGCGCGCGAGCGCGGCGGACAGATTGGCGCGGACGGGCTCGGCGACGGACTCGCTGCGCTTGAGCCGGACGTCGTACTGCGCGAGCACGTAGTCCTTCAGGGCAGCCGCGAGCGTTTGGCTCGCTTGCGGAGTGTCCTGCGCGAGAAGCGCGCTGCCCGCAAGCGTCTGCACAATACCTGCAAGCCCTGCTTTCAGAAAGGTCCGTCTAGTGGTGCCTTCACTCATCGACGATAGATTGAAGAATGGTCTTTAAAAAACTGGTGACTTATTTAGGGACTAAGAAGCCGCTGTCGTAATAGTCCTTGATGCCCGTGCGGATGTCGTACTGGGGCACAAAGCCGATTTTCTCCTTTGCGAGCGTCATGTCGCATTCGGTGTGGCTTTGGTACTGCGCGGCGTACGGGTTGTCGATGTATTCGGTCGTGCGCTGCAGTTTGAGAGTCTCATTGAGAATCGCGATGATGTCGTTGAACGAGGTCGCCGTGCCCGAGCCGCAGTTGACGATGCAGCTCTGCTTCGCATGTGCGGCGAGCAAATTCGCGGAAACAACGTCTTTGACATAGGCCCAGTCGCGCTTCTGCTCGCCGTGCTTGAACACGCGCGGGTTGCCTTTCAGCATCTGCTGGGCGATCTGGTAGATTTGCGTGGCCATCTTGCCCTTGTGGCTCTCGCCAGGCCCGTAGACATTGCAGTAGCGCAGCCCGACGATAACGACGTCCGGGTGCTTGCTCGCGAGGTGCTGGGCGAAATGTTCCATGATGAGCTTGGATTCCGCGTACGGGTTGAGCGGGTTCTTGGGCGTGTCTTCCTTGTACGGCGCCGGAGCATCGCCATAGATTGCGGTCGAAGTCGCGTACACGATGTGCTTGCAGCCGTTCGCAATCGCTTTCGTGAAAAGCTCTTTCGTGCCGTCGACATTGACCTTGAACATCTCGTTCCGGTCCATCACCATGGTGTTGACCAGCGCGGCCTCGTGGAAGATCGCGTCAATTTTGCCGAGCTTGCTCCAGTCGATGCCGATGAACGAGGGAAGAAGTTGAACGGCGGCAGGCAGCGGCTGTTCGCCGGTGGTGCCGGTCGCGATGACGGTGTGGCCGTCGCTGAGCAGGCGCTTGACGATATTCGAGCCGATGAATCCGGTTCCGCCGGTGACTAAGCATCTCATAATTCGGTTACTGCTGCGGTGCGTTAAAAAGGTTATGAATGTGAAGGCCGCCCCGAAGGGCGGCCCCCAGAACGAGGTTGGTTGGGACAACCTATCGTTGAACTAAATGACGGAGGTGTTGATCAAAAAACGCAGCGAGTGGGCGCTCGCTGCGAAAGAGGTGTTGAGTTGAACGCAGAGATGGTAAGTCTCTGCGAAAGAGGTGTGTTGAGAATGAACGGAGGCGGCAGCCTCCGTCATTGAGGTGTTGATCATGCCTTGAGGCTCTGCACGTAATTCCGCATGTACCGTGCGTCCTCCGGTGAGATGGCTCCGGCGCTGAGGAGCCACGTGATTACTTCCAGGTCGTTCCTGGCGTTCTCGAGGCTGTATGGTTTCTGCATACGCATCACCTCCTTGGTTGATGGTGTTCGTCATGCCTCTTCCGGCGAAGACCGTTTATTAATGCATTATGCAGAGGCGCTCGGGACTGTCTGTCACGACTGCGGGTTCATAACCTTTATAAAGCATGTCTCGGTCCAGTAACACATGGCATTGGGAGTTGTCGTAACGGGCCCGGATTGGTTCTTCGGGGTGGACAGCGGATTCGAGTTTTTCGCGTTTTTCGCGCTCATGCTCATCACGCTGTTCAGCTGGAAGGCGTTCAGGTTTACCAAGGATAAGCGCTACCGCACGTTCGCGACCGCGTTCGCGTTCATGGCGCTCGGCATGGCATGCCGCGCAGTCGCGGACTTGTTTGTCGCCTTGAACATCAATTCCCGTCCTGACGTGCTGGTCGGCGGCTATGTGGGTTATATCTTCCTCACGCTTACGTCGCTCATCCTGTTTTTCGCGCTGATGCTGCGCGCGACGCAGCGCGCGCCCCTGGTCGCGCTGTTCATCATCGCGCTCGTCTCGCTGTTCCTGTCGCAGTCCGTGCGGTTGACGTTCCACGCCATCTCGCTGATCCTGCTGCTGTTCATTTCCTATCACTTCATCAAGAACTATTTCCAGAAGAAGTCCTTTACTGCGCTCCTGGTCTGCATCGCGTTCGTGCTGCTGGCCGTCGCGCAGTTCCAGTTTATCGTCGACGTGCTCTATCACAAATGGTATATTTTGGGACACCTGTCGCACGTGGTCGCGTTCGGCCTCCTGCTGGTCGCGCTCATCAAAGTGCAGGTTGTAAAGAAACGATGACGGAACGCCGCACCAAGATGGATATTGTATATGACATGTTGCAAGCCATCCAGGATAAAGGGGGCGCTATCCTGCCCACGCACCTGCTCTACAAGTCCAACCTGTCGCACGGCCGCCTGAAGCAGTATGTCGACGAATTGAAGGTCAAGGCATTGGTCACTGAGATGGACAAGAAGGGCAAGACGCACTTTGTCCTGACTGACCAGGGCATCAAGTTCCTCGCGAACTACCGCCAGCTGCGCGAGTTCACCGACGCGTTCGGTTTGTAAGAAAATTTATATACTGATTCTTGTCAGCAACCGATATGCAAGCAATCGTCAATCGCGCAAAGCTTCTGGTGCGGCAGCCGCGCAAGTTTTTCAAGGGATTGAAGGGCGAAAAAGGCGTGCGCACCGCGTTCCGCTATCTGGCGAGCATTGCGGCAGTCTATGTCGCGGGATCGCTGCTGCTCGGTTTGCTCATCACGTTTGTCCTGCCCGGAATGCTCCAGTCGTTCAACACGATGGCGCAAAATGCGCGTTTTGTCGACGTGCTTTCGTCGCTCGTGCTCCTGTACACGCAGGCGCTGGTCGGCAGCTTTGTCTGGTCTGCAATCCTGTACTGCGGTGTTCGCCTCTTCGGCAGCAAACAGCCGTACGCGAAGACGTATCAGCTCGTCGCGTATTCCTCGACGCCGCTGCTCTTGTTCGGCTGGATTCCGCTGGTCGGCCTGTTCGCGCTGCTCTATAGTCTCGTGCTGCCGTTCTTCGGCGCAAAGGATGTGCTCAAGCTCTCCGGCGTCAAGTTCGGCATCGCGTATGTGATGTGCGGCGCGGTGTACGTGCTGCTGCAGCTCTTCATTATGGTCAATGTTCCGGTGCTGCTGCACGCGGTATCTGCGTAGAAAAGCATTGTTTCTCGGATACAAATCCATTTATACTTGCAGAATTCTTTTCGCAGTATGGCAACCTCAGTCGGCGTTGACGCCGCGCTTATCGGCGTCGTCGCAAACCTCGAGAAAGCGCTGGAGCAGGCAGGCGAATACGAAACCAAGCCGAACAAGAAGGCAAAAGACGCGTTGATGGCCGCGATCAGCCGCGCGCTCGCGATGGCAGGACAGTTGCGCGATTAATTCTACGCACCGCTGAATCCCATGCTGCGCAAAGCCTGCTTCCACATCAGGCCGACTTTCATCAAGTCGTTCGAGAACTTCGTCGAAATCTTGTACGTCTTCTTGTACAGGTCGTAGTCGATCATGCCCATCGCCTTCATCGGCGTCAGGATGCGGTCGTAGAACTGCCTCTTGTTATAGGACAGCTTGACGCGCTTGCCCTTGTACGGCGCCTCTTCGAGAATGCACTCATACTTGCCGTCGTGCAATTGCGTCGCGAAGATGCTCATTTCTGTCTTGGTAATCTCGCCGCTGTTGCCGATGACGTACTTGATCAGTTCCTTGGCCACGATCTTCTGCTGATTCGTGGAGAAAATGACGTCAAAAACGTCTTCCGGCAGGTTAAAGCGGTCAAACAAGACTACCATGGCTTCTCCAACTGTCTCTTCTATCCACCCCTACTGTTCTGTGATAACGCGAGCGAACTTACTATATAAATGTTACGCTTCCCTATACTAAAATCGTGAAGTCGGCATAAGGGGGCGAAAAAGAAACATTTATATACAAGTACGATATTAGTATACAAAAGTGTGACATTTGTGATACCGTACCCCGACGATACGGCATCCTTGAACCATTCACGTTCAAAAGGAGGCTCTCCACTGTTTCTTCACAACCACCCCCCAAACCCACATTGGAGAGTCCTTCTTTTCATACTAACTACATCCACAGACCAAAAAGAGGAGGAGAGGGAACATGGACTTGCTCGTCAAGAGCGCATTGGCGCAACCAACAGTGAATAACGAACCTGCCGATTTCGGCCAGGCGAACATCAAAGTTATCGGCGTAGGAGGCGGCGGCAACAACATGGTCAGCTGGCTCTACAAGAAGGGCATCCGCGGCGCCGAAGTTCTCGCGGTCAACACCGACAAGCAGCACTTAGACATCACCGAGTCTGACAAGAAGTTCATCATCGGCCGCGACGTAACCCGCGGTCTTGGCTGCGGAGGATTCCCGCAGAAGGGCGCCGAAGCGGCGCACGAATCGATGCTTCAGCTCAAGGAGACGCTCCGCGGCTCGGACATGGTATTTGTCTGCGCAGGAATGGGCGGAGGAACCGGAACGGGAGCCGCTCCGGTCGTGGCACAGGTCGCCAAAGAAATGGGCGCGATCGTAATCGGCACCGTGACCATGCCTTTCAACATTGAAAGAGCAAGAATCGACAAGGCAGAATTTGGTTTACAGCAGCTCAGGAACGTCAGCGACACCGTTGTCGTGATCGACAACAACAGGCTGGTACAGATTGCGGGCAACCTGCCCGTGCAGCAGGCATTTGCGGTAGCGAACGAATTGATTTCGACGATGATCAAAGGCATTGTCGAGACCATCGCCATCCCCAGCCTGGTTAACCTGGACTACGCGGACGTGAAAGCGATCATGACCAACGGAGGCGTCGCCGCCATCGGCGTCGGCTCTTCGGACACCAACAACAGGGTAGAGGAAGCAGTGCGAGGCGCGCTTTCGAACCCGCTTCTGGACATCAGCTACAAGGGCGCAACCGGCGCACTGATTCAGGTTGTCGGCGGACCGGACATGACTCTGGACGAGATCAACCGCATCGGCGAGTTGGTCACCGAGACCATGGACGAGGACGCGAACGTCATCTGGGGCGCCCGCGTGGACGACTCCATGAAGGGCAAGGTCATGGTCATGACCATCATCACCGGCGTCTCATCGCCGTGGATCCTGGGCAAGCCGACCGCGAAGGACACTGCGCACAAGGCGCAGCGCTTCCACGACGACCTCGGAATCGAAACCATTTAATTTTTTTATTTTCATCTTTTTCTTCTGTTTTTTCTTCACTTCCTATTTTTAGAGGAGAATCAATGAATCGCACCGCAACCGGAACCATCGCATTGTTTGGCGCCATCGCCATCCTTGCAGTCGGCGTGCTCTTTGTTACATCTCTTAGTTCGCCTACCGGCGACTCGTCCAAGTGGTCGCGCCAGTTCGCTATCACGCCCCAGCCCATGATGCAGGGCATGCTTTGTTCGGACAGCGACCGCGGCATGGACTTCACGTCGAAGGGAATGACCGTCGGCGTGCCGGTGGGCATGACGCTCGCGTATCAGAACGTCCAGAAGAACGCGGACTTCTGCACGACCATCTGCCAGGGCGACCCGGGCAGCGGCATGTCTCCCACGGGCCCGTGCCTGGTGGAGTTTTCCTGCACCGCGACCGCATATTCGACAAATACAGTCATCGCCTGCCCGTTCGGCTGCGTTGACGGGGCCTGCGTGACCGAATGAGCGACATTTCCGAAGCCGTGGACTGGATGATCGAGATCGAGCAGGAAAAATGTAACGCAGTAATGGATGCAATCAAGAACGACAAAGACCCTGCCGCGCTCATCGACCAGTACTTTGCGTTCCGGCAGCTCACGGACAAATACACGGTCTACAAGCCTGCGCCCCTCAAGGAATACGTGCCGTTGCTGCAGTACGCGGCCGCATAAGTCGTCGTTTTCTACGGTTTTCTCCATTTTCGACAGACATTTTGCTCTTTACTATTAGTGTAGGAGAAAAACAATGACATCCGAACCTTTTGTCGCGTATCTCGCGGAATCAACGGACATCCAGCAGCGGTTGGAAAAAGAAATCCGCAACGCAGAACAGCAGCAGCGGCCGCTGAGTTTTGTCGCGGTCAGTTCGTTGCACCCGCTGCACGAGCCGAACCTGGGAAAAATCGTGAAGCGCGTCGTTGTGGAAACAAACAGTCGCGTGGGCAAGGACTGGATTATCCGCCAGGCGCCCGAAAACAGGTATTTCGTGATTCTCGGCGCGGACGTGCAGTATGCCTGCGACTGGACCAAGACGTTGCATGACGCGCTGGACGGCCAGCAGCTCAAATATACTGGCGCAGTGATGTACTTGCCCAAGAGCGGAACGCCCGAAGCAAAGGCGGAATTCGTTTATTCCTGCCTGAGCAACCAGTTGGAAGACCACCGCAGGATTGTTCTCGAGAACCCGCACGATTTCGGGGT
>JBGPHE010000010.1:0-19005 GCA_041484255.1 Candidatus Nanoarchaeia archaeon | reverse complement strand
CACCCCAACCTTTAAATAACTGGACAGCTCGCTCAGAAGCATGTCCTTCCTTGTGTGGCTTATCGTCGTTGTTGCCGTTCTCATCTTTATTGGGTTCGTGTTCCGGTTGCTGACCGGCATGGCCGCAATTATCTTGCCACTCGCGCTCGCAGGGTTCCTGATCTTGGGCGCGTTGTGGGTGATTAGCGACGTGAATCAATTGCGCGCGCATTTCTATAATGATAACAAGCTATTCTTACTTGATATCGACGGCGGATTGGCTGGCGGGTTTACGATGGATGCAAGCGGCATCCCGCAGCCGTTGTCGAATCTCACTGAGATGCGCAATGAATATCCTGACCTGGCGATGATGCAGGGCGATTACTACAAGGTCATCGTGCTCACGTGGCCGGTTGTCGCGGATGATATCAACCTGCCTGCGCTGAGCGCGAGCAAAGACGAACTGCGCGAGGCATTGCTCTCAAACACGCCCAAGAGATTGCTCATCAACAAGACCGCGGAAAAGCTCGGCACGCAGGTCCTGCCTGAAATCCGCGAGCAGGTGGACGCGATTTATCCCACGCAGGACGCGTTCCGCAGCATGATCTTCTCGGTCCTCGCGACCAAGCCCCTGAACGACCCGCAGACAATCATGGACGGCTACAAGGTCGGGACGGTGCGTATCTGGCCCGAGACCGTCACGTTTAAATTGATGAAGACTCTTCCGTCAGGTTTGACCAACTGGATGATTCCGGTAAAAGAGGACAACAATGGCGTTCCTGGATAAATTGAAGTTCTGGAAGCATGAAGAACAGCCGCAGCTCGAGCTCGGCAATTATCCTGCGCTTGATTCGCGTCCTGAATCTCCGAGGTTTGACGGCGGCATGGCTCCGCCGTCGCAGGGTTTGACTGAAATGCCCGGTGAAACGTCAGAGCCGTCTTCAATGCCGCGCTTGGAAGAGATCGGCATGGCGCCGCCTCCGCCGGGAAGAACTGATTTTGGCGGCAGAACCGCGAGTATTGGCGCTCCTTCCGCATTTTCTCCGCCGCAGGATATGAATCGCGACATGCAAATCGTGCAGGCAAAGCTGGACACGCTGAAGGCGTTGCTGGACAGCGTCACGGCAAAGCTTGAACGCATTGACCGCAAGCTGCCGGAACGCGAGGAAGAAGTTGCTCCGGTTGCCCGCCGCTGGCGATGACTATGAAGCGAAGCGAAAGCGCGGCACGGTATAACGCGCACTTGCTCTTCGCGACCGCATTTGTCATCGTCATCGCAGATGTGTTTACCAAGACGCTTATCCGCTCGATTCTTCCGGTGAATCAGTACATTCCTGTTCTGCCGGTTTTCCAGATCGCGCACTTTCAGAACACCGGCATCACGTTTGGCTTGTTCCAGTATGACTTTTTGCGCTGGCTTTTGGTCGCGATTGCGCTCGGCGTGGCGACGGCAATCGGCTTGTCGTGCAAGCATCACCGCCTGAAGTCGCACTTGCTCGCGTGGGGCTTGGTGATGGGCGGCGCGTTAGGAAACGCGCTCGACAGGATTTTTATCGGCACGGTCACGGACTTTTTGTTTTTTGGCGTGCCGAACACGAGTTATTTCTGGCCGGCGTTCAACATCGCTGACGCCGCGTTAGTCATCGGCGCAGTGGTGCTTATCTGGCACGCCTGGAAAAAAGAGTAAGCTTCTTGATTTCAAACAGCTCGATGCATTTCTTGAACAGCGCTTGGAGTATTCCCGTAAATACCCATCCTTTGATGACGGTGATGGCGTCATAATCGCCGAGCGAGATAACCATCGGGCCGGAATGCGGCGCGTACGACAGCAAGGGCTTGCCGTGAATATAGCAAGAAATGTTCTTCGCGATGATTTTAGCGTGGTTGCCTGCATTCTGCGCGGTTTTTTCTTCCGCAACCGAGCAAATATCTCCGCCGGAATAAATGTTGTTGTAGCCTTCGAGCTGCAAGTGTTCGTTGACCTTGAGCGCGCCGCGTTCCGTCAAGACGTTCGTAAATCCTTTGAGGAAGCGCACGTCGCACTTGACGCCTGCGCACCAGATGGCGATGTCTGCGGTGAGCGTGTTGCCTTTGTCGGTCACAAAGTGTTTGCCGTCGTGCTGGACGACTTTTTCGCCGAAGACAAGCGATGCCTTGCGTTTCTCGAGGAAGCGCTGCGCGTGCCGTGACGCGCGCTCAGGATTGCGCTCGAGCAAGCGCGGATGCGGGTGGACGACGGTGAGTTTCTTCGCAGGAGCTTTCACGGCGATCTCTGCGGCGATTTCCGTGCCGATCAATCCGCCGCCGATGACGAGCACAGACGAAGCGCGCTGCAATGCGTTGTTCAACACGAGCGCGTCATCGCCGTTTTTCAGGACGTACACGTCTTTTTTGTGCTCGAGGAAAATGGGATAATCAATGCCTGAACAGATGACGAGATAGTCGAACGGATATTTTTTCTTAGACGTTATTATTTCTTCAGGCGTTACTTCTTTGATTGTTTCCGTAATTATTTTTGCGTTAAGAATTTGTGTGTACGGAATGCGAATCTTGGAAGCGTACTCTTTCTCAAACGCCATCTTATGCACGCTGGGCGTGTATTCGAAGTAGTCTTTGCGGTCAAACAAAAACACGTCGTGCGAGCGTAATTTCCGCGCGACAGAAATGCCGCAGAACCCTCCGCCGATAATCGCGATGCGCATGAAAGAGAAGAACAGCAACGACTACAAAAAGGTTTGCTCAGGGAAAAGTATTAATACACTGCATACTTACCATGATTATGAAGCGCAGTCAAGCGCTGCTTGTTCCGATTTTGTTGTTTGTTGTATGCGCCTTGCTGTTCGCCTGCACGTTCGCGGCATTGTGGCTGAACAGCGAGTTCACCGGCGAATTCACGACCGACTACACCGCGATCACGACTGCGAAAGATTTGGAGCGCGAAATCACCGACCTGGAGTCGGGCAAGCGCGGATTCCAATTGACCGGATTGGACGACCAGCTCCAGCAATATCTTGATTCCATTCCGAAGTTCAACCAATTAGTGCAGGACGAGAAAGCGCTCCTGCATGACGAGCCTGACCGCGTCGCGGCATTGGAGCGCGTGGACAAGGTGATGACGCGCTGGGTGACGGACATCGCGGGCCCGGGCATCCAGAAGCGCAAGGAGGTCGACGAGGGCACGGCGCAGTTCGGCGAAATCGAGCTGATGATGAAATCGCAGGGCGGTCCTGAGCTTATCGCGCGGGCGAACCAGGAGCTGGACGCAATCATCGCAGACGAGCAGAAAGAAATAGATGAGCGCAGACAAGAAGTCACGTCAGCGCAGAAGGTGCTGTCCGCATTGATGGCCATCGGCATCATCAGCGCGCTCTTCGGAGCGGCCTTCCTCCATTATTCCCACAAGTCTTATTCGTAGTTGTCCGGCAAACATATTTATACTAAAATGAAGCAGAGACAGTAAAAAGGAGATGATATTCATGGAACACAAAGAAATCATCGCAGCTATTCTCGGCATTGTCGCGATTACGCTCGTCGTCAGCTTCGTCGTTCATTATGGAGCGATACCCGGAAGGAACTTCCACGGCTCGACCGGCTGGACAGTCTCCGGAACACCGGGCTTGAACATGTACTGGCGCGGCTGCACGGAAGGAGCGACGCAGTGCGCAGGAACATCGGCAGGATCGAACTTCCTGCGCTGCACGCGCGGCGCGTGGACATTGGTGCAGTACTGCTCGGCGAACTCCAAGTGCGACCAGAAGTATGGCTGCATGGGCTAAGCGTCTTGTTCGTCGCTGTCAGTAGTAAGATATTTATACTAAAACGTGCAGAAGTCGTAGAATCAAGTTCAAAGAGGTGACGTTTATGGCAGAAGAAGGCAAGGGAGTCGCGATGGCGATTCTCGGTATTGTTGCAGTCATTGCCGTCGTAGGACTCGTCATGCTGTTCAACGGAGCAGCGTCAGGAAACGGCGTCTATGGCGGCCAAATGTATCAGAACTGGGATAACCCGATGCGCCAGCCCGGCGAAGACGTCGGACGCTACGTGAGCCCGGTTCCGAACTCCGAAGGCGGAACGTTCTTCAAGTATCGCAAGGGATGGCCTGGTTTGTCGAATGACCAGGTCCGCGACTGGTGCCCGTACGACGGCTATAACACCGTTGCGACGACCATCCAGATGGGCGGTCGAACCGACTGCATCCCGTCACCGGTCCGCGACTTGTTGTTCTGCTGCCCTGCAGCAGGACAGGCTGGCGCGGAATACCAGCAGTAATTGTTTTTTCTTTTCTTTTTTTCTTATTTCTTTCATAGTTTTCTTATTTCTGTCATCGAAAGCTTAATATAGCAGTATCACTAAAGTGTATACTAGATAAAAAAGAGGAATTACTATGGACGACGACGTCAAGAACATCACGTACGCGATCATCGGCGTCATCGCTATCCTTATCATCGCAGGCCTGGTCGTCTTCCTGAAGAGTTCAACCACCGGCCACATCATGGCGCCGGTCTACGGTCTTCAGCGTGTCTACGGCGGCATCAACTACGGCGAAGAATTCCCGTACTTGGTGAAGCGCTCCTCCGGCGGCTACACGACTGGCGGCAGCATTCCGCCTGCAGGCGACGGCAACTTTGTTCCTGACGGATTCTATATGCAGAACCCGATGCCCATCACGCTTGAAGACCAGATGCCTCCGCAGGCAGAAAGCACCTCAGGAACCCGCTCGCGCATCTCATTCCAACGCCAACCGTTTTTTGTCCCGAGCGGCCAGATCTGCGCGAACGCGCCTGGCGACGAGACTGGCTTCCGCTGCCCGCAGGGCAGCATCTGTGTTGAGAACTTGCAGATGCTCAACAGCCAGAACTGGATTCCCGCTCCCGCATATCCTTGCTTCAAGCGCGTCGCAGGCGATGCGCCGACTGAAGCAGACGGAGACTACTGATTAGCTAGCCGAGCTAGTTACTCAACAATCGCAAAATTTATATATGGGTATATCTCTTCACGAGCAAAATAATCACAAATCATTAAAACGAGGTGATAGTACATGGCAGAAGAAGGCAAAGGAGTTGCCCTGGCAATTCTTGGAATTGTCGCAGTAATCGCAGTGGTAGGCCTCGTGCTCTTGTTCACAGGAGCCACGGGAAAGTTTGTAGAACCCGGCCTCCCGAAGATTTACACGCGACAGTCTGAGAACGCAGTCGCCTATGGTGTGGGAAACGTAGAAAACCCGTACTATGGTTACGATTACGAAACCTGGGACTCACGCACCGGTAACGGTAAGCAGACCGCAGCCGGCGGAGCATGGGACCCGAGTAACGTCCACGGCGAAATTCCCTTCCCGGTAGGAACCGAGGATGGAACGAATGCAGCGCCGCCCTCACCGTATGGTGCAGGCGGACCTGGTGCAGCAGCTGGTTACGGACCTGTTATGTCGCCGACCTACAAGAGGTCGCCTGACTGGATCCCGACCGCAGGAACTGCATCGGATGTATGCGGCGGATGCCCGTACGGAACCACGTGCCTTGCGGACTCGAGACGAGTCCCGAGCGGCGCGACTCCGGTTGACGGACACCCTGGCTGCTACGTCGCTTAAGCAGACGCCCATTATTTTTTCTTTTTTTTTCTTTCTTCTCTTTCATCATTATTCCCGTATAGAAGGCACTCATGACTGAAAACAAAGGAGTCTCACTCGCAATTCTCGGCATCGTGGCCGTTATCGCAGTCGTCGGCCTTGTCCTCTTATTCACCGGAACCTCAGGCAAGTTTGTCGAGCCCGGCCTTCCCAAGGTGTACACGCGCCAGTCGATCAACAGCATCGCGTATGGCGCAGGCAACCCGGAAAACCCGTACGGCAGTTATGATTACGAGACTTGGGGCAGTCGTTCTGCGACCGGCAAGAAGACGGCAGCAGGCGGCGCATGGGACCCCAGTAATGTCCATGGCGAGATTCCGTTCCCGGCAGCGACCGAAGACGGAACGAATGCCGCTCCGCCGTCGCCGTATGGCGCAGGCGGCGCAGGAGCTTCCGCAGGCTATGGTCCGGTCATGTCGCCGACCTACAAGAGGTCGCCTGACTGGATCCCGACCTCCGGAACCGCTTCTGACGTCTGCGGCGGATGCCCGAACTACGAGACCTGCATCGCAGACTCGCGCAGAGTGCCCAGCGGCGCGCAGGCAGACCCTGACCACCCGGGCTGCTACGTCGCATAAGGCGTTTTCTGAACCAGCACAAAGCTTATATACTACCAAGTATCACGGAAACGTATACTGGCTTTCAACGAGGTGATTCGTATGAGCGAAGGTAAAGGAGTCGCACTGGCAATTTTGGGCACGGTCTCAATGATTGCAGTTGTCGGACTTGTCATGCTCTTCCACGGCAGTACCGCACAGGTCGTCGTGGGAAATGAATTTAGCAGTTCATACGGCGCTCCTGCGCCGCACATCTATGGCCGCGCGCCCGGACTGCAGAATGTCGGCAGCTTTTACAACCCGTACGCAGGAAGCTGGGTGAATGGCGCTCCGACCACGTGGGAAGGACAGAATGTTGCCGTGATCGGCGGAAGCCAGGCAATGTACAAGGTTCCTTCGCCGCAGCTCGCGTGCCCGCCCAACACCCTGAGAATGGGCGTTGCGAACATGCGCAGTTTGAGCGATGACCAGCTGAACCTGTGCGTCTTGGCGACCCAGTTCGACGACGGCAGCATGTGCTGCCCGACGAACTCGTTCAACCCGACGGGCCAGTCCTGGCAGTAAACACGTTCTTTTCTTCTTTTTATTTTTCATTTCATCAGTAGGTGAATGCAATGAAGTCTGAAAACGCGCTCACGATGTTCTGCATGGCTACGGTCCTGCTCATCGTAGGGCTTGTCGGCCTCACGGCAAAGGACATGCACATCCTCAATACGCCCTCGATTGACGGCCAGGCGTATGGCTCGTCGTTCCCGCTTGTAGGCAGCTGTATCCTTCCTCCGGGCTTTGAGCAGAAGTATCAGTCTGACCGCGAATGCCGCATGGGCGCGGTGAACGACTGCGACAACTACTGCTCTTCGGGCGGCAGGGACTCCTGCGTCGCATTGTCGCAGGGCAGGTGCAGCTTTATCGGCTCAAAGCGCTCGGACAACGCAAACAATATCGTCCGCGCAGCGCCGTATAGCCACGTTCCGGGCGGCTTCCCGACGGTCTAGAAACGTTTATATACTCGTGATATTCATTTGATTCCAAAGAGGTGATATTCAATGGCAGAAGAAAGCAAGGGCGTTGCCCTCGCAATACTTGGCATTGTCGCAGTCATTGCAGTCGTCGGACTGGTTTTGCTTTTCACGGGAAGGACCACGGGCTCGGCTATCGAGTTCCCGGGCGTTCCCAAGGTGTATCCGGGACAGGTTCTTCAGGGCAACACAGGTCAGGGCTTTAACACGTACGGCAACAGGAAGTACGCATTCAACGATCAGACCGGTACGTGCGAAGACAGCGAGTTCTTCTCGCAGAAGCCGCTCGACTTGGCTGCGTGCAGGCCTGCAAGCGTGCGCGTGGAAATCTACCACCGCGACTTCAAGCAGTTCCCGACCGTTCCTGACACCGTTGTCGCAACGAACGGATTCTGCTGCCCGCTTCCCGAGTCTCGCGGAACCGGCGGCGAATACGCTGCTGAGCAGTACAAGCCGGCAAACTACCAACGGCCGTAATCATTTTTCTTTTTTCCCTTTTCTTTTTCGTTTTTCTTCTGAAGTAGTGATAAAGGTTTATAGACGGAATGCTGTGAGGGAAACGCATGGTTGATGCTGCCGCCAAAGTCGTCTGCGAGGTCTCCTGGGAGGTCTGCAACAAGGTCGGCGGCATCTATACAGTTGTGGCTTCGAAGGCCGCAGAGATGGTCAAGCGCTACGGAGAACGGTATTTCTTAGTGGGGCCGTACTTCCCGCAGAAGGCAGTAGGCGTGTTTGAAGAGTCTGTTCCGCCGCCAGAATGCAAGAAGTGCTTTGAGGACCTGAAGAAGGAAGGCATTGACGTGCACACAGGCACGTGGCTCGTGAAGGGCAGTCCGCGCGTGATGCTGATTGACTTTACCGAGTTTGCCAAGCAGAAGAACGACGTCAAGCGCGTGCTGTGGGAAAAGTTCGGCATTGACTCGCTGAATACGGAATATTATGATTTTGACGAGCCTGTCTTGTGGTCGTGGGCCACGGGAAGAGTTCTTGAGGAACTGCAGCACGTGTGGAAGAGCGGCATGGTCGCGCAATTCCACGAATGGCTTGCCGGAGCGGGATTATTGTATCTGCGCGCGAAGAAGACGCCTATCGGAACGGTCTTTACCACGCACGCGACAACGATCGGGCGCGTGCTGGCCAATGCAGATGTGAACATTTACACCATGCTGGACAAGATTAATGCTGATGAAGAGGCGCGCAAGCGCGGCTCGGGCGTGTGGGCAAAGCATTTGCTCGAGAAGGCGTGCGCCAAGAACGCAGGCGTGTTCACGACCGTGAGCGAAATCACGGGCATTGAGGCGGAAAAGTTCCTGGGCCGCAAGCCTGACGTGTTATTGTTCAACGGTCTTGACTTGGAAAAGTTCCCGACCTTTGAGCAGGCCTCATTGAAGCACCGCCTGTTCAAGTCGCGCATCAAGGAGTTCCTGCTCTACTACTATTTCCCGTACTACAATTTTGATTTGGACAATACGCTGCTGTATTTCTTGGCAGGGCGCTACGAATTCCGCGACAAGGGCATTGATGTGTACATCCAAGCGCTTGCGCAGCTGAATGAGCGCATGAAGAAGCAGAAGGACAGCAAGACGATTGTCGCGTTCATCTGGGTGCCGGGCAATATCAAGTCCATCCGCCCGCAATTGCTGGAGAACAAGACGTATTACACGGATATCCGCGATTCTGTTGATGACATGCATGACGAAATCAAGAACAAGATGCTCTACTTGCTGGTTGCGCAGAAGCCGATAACGAATGAGTCCCTGCTGGACGGCGAGTTCTTGCAGGAAATGAAGCCGAAGCTGCGCAGGTTTACGGCGCGCAAGGGCTTCCCGCCGATCAGCACGCACGAATTGTATGATGAAGACCGCGACGCGATCATGACGTCGCTTCTTGCTTCCGGACTGGACAATTCGCCGGATGACAAAGTCAAGGTGGTGTTCTATCCTATTTACTTGACGGGCGCAGACGGCTTGCTGGATACAAGCTACTACGAATCAATGCAGGGCTGCCATCTTGGCGTGTTCCCGTCGTATTACGAGCCGTGGGGCTATACGCCGCTCGAGGCTGCCGCATTGGGCGTGAGCTCGGTGACGACTGACCTTGCAGGCTTCGGACGATATCTTTGCACCGAATGCAAGCAAGGCAAGTATCCTGGCATCTTCGTATTGAAGCGCTTTGGCAGAAGCGATCACGAGATTGTCAATGATTTGACCAACATGATGGAGCAGTATGCCAACTTCACGCAGCACGAGCGCGTGGAAAACAAAATCATGGCGCAGCGTGTCGCAGCGACCGCTGACTGGAAGTTCTTTGCGGACCGATACATTGAAGCGCACAATCTTGCGCTGCAGCGCATTTAACGCAGCAGGCCGGGTTCCATTGCTTTCGGCTTCTCAATGCCCATCAATTGCAGAATAGTGGGCGCAACGTGGTACAATGCAGGCTTCTTGATGTTCCTGAGCCGGTGCTTGTCTGAAGAAACGACGATGAAAGGAACTTTGTTGGTGGTGTGCGCCGTGCAGACCGAACCGTCAGGGTAGCGCTTCTGTTCGGCATTGCCGTGGTCTGCCGTGATGACAACGTCGATACCGAAGCGCTGCGCAGTCGCGACAATGTAGCCGACGCACGAGTCAAGCGTCTGCACTGCCTTGATGGTCGCTTCAATCTTGCCGGTGTGCCCGACCATGTCTGCGTTCGCGAAATTGATGAGCACGAATGCATATTTCTTGCTCGACAGCGTTTTGATTGCTTCTTTGGTGATAGCGAGCGCGCTCATTTCCGGCTTTTGGTCGTACGTCGCGACTTTCGGGCTCGGAATCAGGCAGCGTGTCTCATTCTTGAAGACGGTTCCGCTTAATCCGTTGAAGAAGTACGTGACGTGCGCCCATTTCTCGGTTTCTGCGAGCCTGAACTGCTTGAGCTTGTGCTTGCTGATGACTTCGCCGAGCGTGTCTTTGACCGGCTCGGGCGCGAACGCGACAGGAGCTTTGATGGCTGGATCGTATTGCGTGAGGCAGACAAAGTGGATCTTGAGTAGTTTTCTGCGCGTGAACTTGTTGAAGCGTCCTTGCACGAATGCGCGAGTTAGCTCTCGAGCGCGGTCCGAGCGGAAGTTGAAGAAGATAATGCTGTCGCCGGAATTGACCTTGCCTGCAGGGTCGATGACCGTGGGCGGGATGAATTCGTCGGCTTCGCCGCGCGCATACGCATCATTGACTGCTGCATCAATGCCGTCTGCGCGCTTTCCTTCGCCATCAACCAGCGCAGCATACGCTTTGTGCTCGCGGTTCCAGCGGTTGTCGCGGTCCATCGCATAATAACGGCCCATGACGCTTGCGATCGCCCAGTCTTTGCTGTACTTCGCAAGTTCTTTCTCGACTTTGCGGAGATACGGCATCGCGCTTTGCGGCGGTACGTCTCTACCGTCGGTGATGGCGTGCACATAGACACGCGAGACTTTGCGCTTGTGCGCCATTTTGAGCAGCGCGAACAAGTGGTCGATGTGCGAGTGCACGCCTGCATCGCTGATGAGCCCGAACAAATGCAGTGCTTTTCCTGGCTTGCGCGCGTTGTTCATCGCGTCAACCAGTGCTTTGTTCGTGAAGAACGAGCCGTTCTTGATGGCCGCATTGATGCGCACCAAATCCTGCTTGATGAGGCGTCCAGCGCCAAGGTGCAAGTGTCCGACTTCAGAATTGCCGATGTATCCTGCAGGCAGTCCGACCGCGGTTCCCGATGCGTCCAGCATCGTGTGCGGGTTGTCCTGCCAGAGGTTGCCGATAAAGCGCGGATGCGCGAGCGTGATCGCGTTGCCTGAATTAGGCGGCGCAATGCCCCAGCCGTCCAGCACGATAAGGCAGACAGGTTTCATAGTGCTTTTGCTATCAATGAAGCGACATCAATCTTCGCAACAGGATTCTGGATTGTGTTTGTGGAGATGACTTGCGCGCCGAGCTTCTTCAAACACTGTAGGGCGTTCTTCGCGAACACGCCGTGCACGCAGACGCACGTTATTTTCTTTGCGCCGAATGCTTTCAACTGCTTGATGGGCTCAATCATCGTGTTGCCGGTGCTGATAATGTCGTCCACGATGACGACGTCGCGTCCTTTGAAGCGCGCAGGGTCGCCGTGGATGATGGTGCGGACTTTGGTCGCGGAGTAACGCTTCTTGCTCAGGATGACTGATTCTTGCCCGATGCGGTCGGCAATGGTCTTGGCCCACTGGGAAGATTCGCCGTCCGGCCCCATGATGATTGCCTTCGGGTGCGTCTTGTGAATGTAATCCGCAAAGACAGGGTCTGCGGTCAGGCTCGTTGCTTTGCACGTGAAGATGTCCTGCAAACGCTTGATGCGATGCAAATGCGGGTCGATTGCGATGACGTGGTCTGCGGCGCTCAGCAAGTCTGCCATAACGTGCGCCGATACGCACTCGCCGGCATGGAAGCGCTTGTCTTGGCGCATGTACGCGAGATACGGCGCGACTGCCGTGACTTTTGCTGCGCCCAGGTCTTTTGCCGTGTGAATCGCGAAGACTAACTCCATTAAACTCGTGTTGGGATTGGGCAGTAATGATTCGATAAGGATGACGTGCTGGCCTGCGACGTCGTCAGGGAAGCGGATGCGCAGCTCGCCGTCAGGGAACGTGTCTACAAACAGTTCGGAATAGTGTGCCTTGATGCGCTTCGCAACGCTTTTTGCGAGCGAGCGCGAGTTTGTGCCGCTGACAACGATAGTCTTCATGGGATAATCCTCCCTGCGTACACTGCTTTCTTGCCCAGTTCTTCTTCGATGCGGAGAAGTTGGTTGTATTTTGCCAGACGTTCGCCTCTGCAGGGTGCGCCGGCCTTGATTTGTCCGGTGCCGAGGCCGACCGCGAGGTCTGCGATAAAGCAATCATTGGTTTCGCCCGAGCGGTGGCTGACCATGACGTTCCAGCCTTGATCCAGCGCGAGGCGTGCGGCAGTCAGTGCTTCGCTGAGCGTGCCGATCTGGTTGACTTTGAGCAGTAATGCGTTGCAGCTGCCGTGCACGAGCGCGGTGCTGATGCGGTCAGGGTTGGTGCAGAGCAAATCATCGCCGACGATCTGGACGCGCTTGCCGAGTTGGCGCGTGATTTTGGCAAAGCCTTCGAAGTCGTCTTCGTGGAACGGGTCTTCGAGCGAAACGAGCGGGTATGCACCGGCAAGCTCGATGTATTTCTCCAGCAAGTCAACCATGCTGAGCTCTTCGCCTTCGACACAGTATTTTTGGTGGCGGTGGAACGTGCTTGCAGCCGCGTCAATGCCGAACGCAGTCTTCTTGGCGTAGCCGAGGTTCTGGACGGCGTCGGAAAGGTAGTCCAGAGGTTCTTCGATGCATGTCAAGGGCGGCGCAAAGCCTCCTTCGTCGCCGACATTGGTCGCAGACTTGCCGAAGTCTTTTTCCAGCAGTCGTTTGAGCTCGTGATACACTTCCGAGCCGATCTGCACTGCTTCTGCGAATGATTTTGCGCCGACCGGCAGGAGCATGTATTCCTGGAAGTCGAGCTTGTTGCCGGCGTGCTTGCCGCCGTTGATGAGGTTGAACGCGGGAACGGGAAGAACGCACTTTTTGTTTTCAAACAGCGACGCGATGTGCTGATAGAGCGGAATGTTGTTGTCTTTCGCCGCGAGGCGTGCGCTCGCAAGGCTTGCCGCGAGAATGGCGTTCGCGCCGAGCTTGCACTTGTCTGGCGTGCCGTCAAGTTCGATGAGCGCGGTGTCGATTGCTTCCTGGTTCGCAGGATTTTTGCCGATGAGCTTTTTCGCGATAACCGTGTTGACGTTCTTGACTGCTTTCAGAACGCCTTTGCCAAAGTAGCGCTTGCCGCCGTCGCGCAGCTCGACTGCTTCGTGGATGCCTGTGCTTGCTCCGGAAGGAACCGCTGCACGAACCGTATTTTTCGCGGAAGAAATCTCGCATTCCACGGTCGGCGTGCCTCGCGAATCGAGGATTTCCCGTGCGGCAATCTGTTTAATCGTGCTCATAGTGCCTCTTTTTACTAACGAGAATTTCAGGAGAATGACTATTTAAGCGTTTCGACGATATTATCCGATATAGCTCGTGTCGCTCTTGCCTTTGCGGAGCTTGGTGACCGAGCGCGGCATGGCTTGCGCGAATTCGGGCTTGTCTGCGAGGTCTTGCTCGATTTCTGCCATTTCTTTCTCGAGACCTTTCATGTTGAGCTTGAGGTTGAGCTTGCTGTTGAGCACGCGGAGGATTTCGCGCGCTCCGCCGAGGCCCAAGTACATCGGGTGGCCGTACGTTTCGGCGAGAAGCGAGACTGCCTTGATGTTTCTGCGGCCCGCGAGACCCAGCAGGACGCCCGAGACGCCGACAATGGGTCCGACCACGCCGTAGAGCTTGTTGCTGATCTTGGTTCCTTTCTGGTAATTCTTGACGATGTCCTTGTTGTTGCCAGTCAGGAAGACTTGCGGCGCTTTCGGCACTTGTTTCAATGCGATGCCGCCGAGCGTGACGACTTCATTGCAGCCCAAGTCCTGCGCCATATCGAGAACCGTGTCGGAAAACTGGTAGCAGGACTGTTCGTCGAGCGGCTGGACGTCGCCTGCGAGCAGAATCAAGTCATTCTTTGCGTTCTTGAACTGTTTTGCGTAGACTTCGATAACGGGAAGCTCGACAAGGTTGTCTTCGTTGACAAAAACAGAGTGCGGGAACGCATAGGAGTGGAATTCGCCGATTTTCTTGGCGCCGAGCTCGTCAATCATGAAGTCGAGCGCGATTTTGCCCACATTGCCGATGCCCGGCAGGCCTTCGATGAGAATGGGATTCTTGAGCGCGGGCTTTTTGCAGACGTAGTTCAACTTCCATAGACTCAAAGGACACCTTGCGCCTTGCGCTCGGCTTCCTTTGCCTTGCGGCGGTAGTCGCCGTACTTGTCAACAGGAGAATAGCGCATCGGGCCGACCGGAGCCGTCTTCATGGTGCAGTCGCACGTGTCTTTCATCGTGTGCTTTCGGCAGACTGCGCAGAACAAAATATCCATCATTAGTCGTGCTCCGCGCGCACGAACTCCGCTTCCATCTTGTGCGCTTTTGCTGATTCGAGAACAGCATCAACAGCAGTCTTGAGCATTTTTTCGCCTGCCTTGTAGTCTTCGGCAGTGATTGAAATGTGATACGTTCCCGCCCCCTTGTAGCGGATGAGCGGCTTGCCCGCAGTGTCGACTGCCTTGTGCAATGCTTCCTTAACCAAATCGACGCCGTTGGGCGCGTAGCTGAGCAGCGTGATGTCGCCGTCAACCAGGACTTCCTTGGGCTTGATGCGGAGCTTGATCGCGGCAGTGATGTCCGCGGCGATTTTCTTGTCGATGAACTTGGCGAGGTCGAGCTGGTCCATCGCTGCGTCTTCGAACGCGGGGAACAGTCCGCCGTACTGCGGCACGAGCTCCTTGCTGAGCGCGGCGATGATGTCCTCTGCTTTCTTGAGGTGCTGCTTTGCGGCGTGCTCGACGATTTTCTCGGCCAATTGCTCCTGCTTGATCTGGTTGAGCTTCTGGCGCTTCTGGTTTTCGTTGACGCGTCGCAGCGAAAGGTCGATGTGGCCTTTTTCAGCGTTGATGCGGAGAACTTTGCAGACGACTTTCTTTCCTTCCTTGACAAAGTCGCGGATGTTGCGGATGCGTCCGGGCGCGACTTCGGAAATGTGGATCATTCCGGTGCGGTTGCCGTACTCATCGAGCGTGCAAAAGACAGAGTGATATTGGACTGCAGTAATCGTACAGAGAACCAGTTCGTCTTCCTGAGGAAGACCGGTCTTGTTCAGCGACATTTATTCGAGTACCTCAAGGATTCGTGCCTTGACGCGGCTCTTGCCGCCGGTCGGCTCTGCAAGCACTTTTCCGCAGACCAAGCAGGTGACGAGCGTCGACGCTTTGCCGAACATGATCTGCTCGTTCTTGCATTTGGGGCAGCGGAGCTTGATGAACTTCGAGGTGGTTTCCTTGAGTGCCTTTTTTTGTTGAGTCATACGAATTCAATCTTCCTCGAGCGTTTGCCCATGTTTTGCGTGTGCGACTTCTTGCACTTGCTGCATTCGAAGCGGAAATCGGTCTTCTTGGACGTCTTCTTGCCCGCCATCTTCCATTTGCTGATGGCCGGCTTGGAGTACTTGCCCTGGTTTCCGAAGCCCAAGCGTCCGCGCCACTTGGCGCGAAGGTTCTTGTTGCCTGCGGCAAGCGGGTGCGCGCTGAAGGGCGTCTTGCCCTTGTTCTGCGTGACCTTGTGCTCCGTGTGCTTCTTGCACGTCGGGCAGTATTTGTTGCGAACTTTTGGAATCTTCATAGGTTTTTCCCACGAGAATAAGTTAAACGACCAATAGTCTATTTATAAAGGTTACGGAAATGACTATATATGAGTAGGACATTCCCAAGACGGGGTGAGTGAATGGCAAAAACAGCGAAAAAGGACAATCTCGAAGTGACCGTCCAGCAGGATAAGAACGGCATCTACGACGTCAAGTACCAGGACAAAAGCGGCCATCGCGAGTGGGAATTAGGCCACAACCCGATGCGCGACATCATCCCCAAGCTCGCCTTTGCGCGCGCATACCAATTTCTCAGTACGTCCGCAAACCCTGCAGCGCTCGAAGCGCTGGCTGAGGAGAACGAAAAGCCGGAACACCGCAAGGAAGACAAGGACGTCTTTTTCAACAACAACCTGATGCGCATGTATCTCGAAGCGACCTCAGCCTTCGCGAAAAAGCAGGGCATCGAGGACATCTCGTTTCCGCTGATCGACTACAAGCACTCCGGCGGGCACCCGCACTGGGAAGCGCCTCGCTGGCCGATGATACACATCGTACCGATAGACGACGCGAGCCGCTTTGAGGCCGTGGTGAAGAGCCTGCACGGCGACGACGGCTATGCGATCATCAAGAAGCAGGAATCACCGCACAATTATCGCATGCTGCAGGTTGATTTGCTGCGCCAGCACAAGATCGAGCCGCTCAAGGTCGAGCGGCACTTGTCGGTCGGCGGCGAGATGCTCAGTCAAGTGATGAACTTGCTGTGCCAGTTCTCGTACGGAACGGTAGAACGAAACAACTCGGACGACTGATTATTCCTGCTCGACTTCGATCGCGCTGCCTTTCTCGATAAGAATGTCTGCGATTTCCGAGGGCAGTTGCTCTTTCTGTTCGGGAAGGAACGGGCCGTAGAGCTCGAGTTCTTTGCCGACGAACTGTTCGACGGGCTGCGTGAACTTGACGCGCTTGATTGTTGAAGTTGATTTCTCAGGCTCGGGCTCGGGAAGCGGCTCCACGAGGCTGTGCGCAGTCGGAAGCGGCGCAGACATATCTGCGGTGAGCGTGGGATCGCGGAGCGAAAGCACATTGTGCAATACGCTCAGGCGGAAACTGTCAAGCACCGAGACAATGCTGTCAAAGAGGTAGCGTTCGTGCACCAGAAGCGTGGTCGTGTCGATCATATTGCTCTTGGTTCTGCTCTTGTTGAGCGCCATCTCGAGGATTTTCTTCTCGCGGCGCTCGTAGAGCTCGCGAACGATCTTGCGGATGTTGACAAGCTGCACTTGCGTCTTTTCGCGCTCGTCAAGCGAGAACATGTCCTGCTTGCGCGCGGCATCGTCAAGCATCTTCTGCTTGTCTTTTAAGTAATTGAGAACATCGGGCAGGAAGCCTGCATCGAGCGACTGCAGTTCGTCGCGGGACTTCTCGCGGCGGAGCAGTTCATAGAGTGTCTCGTATGTAATCGCGACTTCCTTTTGAGAACTTGCTTGTTCGTCCATCTCTCCCCCTGAGAACGTCGTATGAAGCATCCTATTTATAGTTTTCCCTGTTGGACTTCACTTGTTGAAATAGTTGTAGATGGGCTGTTGCGCTTCGGCGTCCTTGTTCGCGTAGCGCGCCATGACAAACAACAGGTCGGAAAGCCGGTTGACGTAGATGAGAATGTTCTTGTTGAGCGTGTGTAAACGGTTGAGTTTGACCAATAGTCGCTCAGCCCGGCGGCAAACCGTGCGCGCAAAGTGCAATGCAGTGCTTTCGGCATTGCCATTGGGCAGGATGAACGAGGTTTGCGGCGGCATTTTGTCGACCAAGGAGTCAATATAGGACTCCAAGTGCGAGATGGGCTTCACGGTTGTTTCAGGCATTTTCCGTTCGCTTGCTTTGCTCGTGAATGTGGACAGTTCGGCGCCGAGCGTGAAGACGTCATTTTGGATTTGCACGAGAATGTGACGCAAATCAATGGGTTTGTCAGTCATTTTGATCTTGGTGGGCTTCAAGGTAGGCGATTTATCGCTAAACGCGGAAAGCGCGAGTCCTATCGCAGAGTTTAATTCGTCGAGGGTGCCCACTGCCTCGATGCGCAGGTCGTCTTTCTCGACGCGTTCGCCGCCTGCGAATCCGGTGGTGCCGTCATCGCCGGTTTTCGTGTAGATTTTCATGATATCATCGCGTTTCCGCACACTTGGCAGACGGTTGCGCCCTGGCCGAACTGGGCTGCCGCGCCGCATTCGGCGCAGCGCATGAACGGGTGAGCGGACTGCAGGGGTTTTTGTTCTGCGCTTTTCTGCTCGTGCTTGCGCGTGTGCGCGACATTGATGACCTGCTGGTCGAGCGAGCGGTCGCGGTACACGGTCAGGCCTTTGCAGCCGAGCTTGTACGCAAGCAGGAATCCCTGCGCGACGTCCTGCAAGGACGCGTCGGTCGGGAAGTTAATCGTCTTGGAAATGGCGTTGTCCGTGTGCTTTTGGAACGCTGCCTGCATGCGGATGTGCCATTCCGGCGAAATGTCGGGCGCGGTGATGAAGACGCGCTTGATTTCTTCGGGAATTTCGGGAATGTGCTGGATGCTGCCCTGATCTGCGATGTCGCGCATCAAGTGGTCGGAATAAAACTTGTTTTTCTTGGCAATGCGCGAGAAAACCTTGTTGACGTAGACCAAATCCGTGTCGCCCATGACGTTTTTGATGAACGAAATTGCGAAATTCGGCTCGATGCTGGGCGAAACGTCGGCGATCATGCTGATGGTACCTGTGGGAGCGAGTGTGATGAGTCCTGCGTTGCGCAGGGGAAGGTTGCGCTGCTCAAACAGCGAGCCCTGCCAGAACGGGAACGTGCCGCGCTTCTCAGCGAGGGCGATGCTTTGCGCGATTGCTTCGTCTTTGACGAACTTGATGACTTTTTCCGACCATGCGAGCGCTTCTTCGGAATTGTAGGGAACACTCAAGTGGTACAGCAGGTCTGCAAAGCCCATGATGCCCACGCCGATCTTGCGCGAGCCCTTGCTTGCGCGTTCTATCTCGGGAAGCGGGTACTTGTTGATGTCGATGATGTTGTCGAGGAAGTGGACCGCGTCGTGCACGAGCTCGCGGAGCTTTTCCCAGTCGATGCCGTCGGGCGTGACGCACGTGAGCAGGTTGATGGCGCCGAGCGGCGCTGACTCGAACGGAAGCAATGGCTGGTCGCCGCAGGAATCGGTGGCTTCAAGCTCGCCGAGGTTGGCGAGCGCGTGGTTTTGGTTGATTCTGTCCAAAAACACGAGGCCGGGATCGCCGCGCTGCCAGGCGAGCGCGATGATGTTGTCAAACACGCCGCGCGCAGACAGCGTCGTGATGGGCTGCTTGCTGCGCGGGTTGATGAGCTGGTATTCGCGGTCATTGATGACCGCTTCCATGAACGTGTCCGTGACGCCGACCGAGAGATTGAAGTTCGTGAAGCTCTTGCCGTCGGCTTTGACATTGATGAATTCTAATACATCAGGGTGGTCGACGCGCAGGATGCCCATGTTTGCGCCGCGCTGCGAGCCGCCTTCCTTGATGACGCCGGT
>JBGPHE010000009.1:0-20466 GCA_041484255.1 Candidatus Nanoarchaeia archaeon | reverse complement strand
GTCTGGTTTTTGTCATCGATGATGACTTCGTTGCGCGCGTTGACCTTGACCAAGTGCTTGATGGACGCGATGTCGACAACGTGTCCGATTTCCTTGAACACGCCGTGCAGTTCAATCGTCTTCTCTGCCTTGGTGTCTGCGTCGCGGATTTTCAAAGCGGTCACGAACTTGTCGCCGACAATCTCGGTCGGCTCGTACGGGGTAATAATCTCGATGAGCTTCTCCTTCTTGACTTTCTCCATGGTGATTTCATCGGCGCGGAAGTCTGCGCGGCGGTGCACCAAGTACACTTTCTTTGCGCCGACATGCGCAAGCTCGAGCGCGCCTTCAACAGCAGCATTGCCGCCGCCGATCACCGCGGTGATCTTGTTCTTGAACAGCGGAGCGTCGCACGTCGCGCACGTAGAAAGCCCGCGGCCAAGGAACTTTGCCTCGCCAGGAATGCCGAGCTCCTTGGGAACAGTTCCTGAACACATAATCACGGCGCGGCATTCGTACGTCGCGCCTTCTGCGAGAGTAACAGTGAACTCATTGCCTTTCCGGTCGACCTTGGCGACTTTGCCCATAATCAGTTCTGCGCCAAAGGACTTGGCATTCTCTAAGAACTTAGCCATCAAGGTTGGCCCGGGCAGCGCGTCAACGCCAGGATAGTTCTCAATGTGATTCGTGAGATTGGTCTGCCCGCCGACATCGACGGAAACAATGGCAGTCTTCAGATTCTTGCGACAGGTATAGATTGCCGCGGTCAAACCGGCTGCGCCTGCCCCCACGATGATAACGTCATACTTCTTCATAAGGGAGAAAACGTTGCAGGGTCTATAAAAAACATGCGGTTTTCCGTAATCTTTATATACTTCTATCGCTTCCGATACATCGAATACGATATATCGACACCGATATGACGAGCCCGATGCTGCGCGGATTCTTGAAAGTCGTCGTACTGAAGGCGCTCGGCGAGTCGCCGAAGTCAGGCTACGCATTGATGAAGTTTATCGAGCAGAAAGTGGGCGCCAAGCCTTCGCCGGGTAGCGTCTATCCGCTGCTTGACCAGCTCAAGAAGGACGGTCTTATCCACGCAAAGAGCGTCGGACGCTCAACCGAATACAATCTCACTGCGGAAGGCAAGCAAAAGCTGAAGTTCATGGAGGAAAAGCGCGGCGAATGCCTCGGTAACCTCATCGAAGGAATGAAAATGCTTTCTGCAATCACGGGAGAGGACATGTCCTTCCCCATCGCGATGATTGAGCGCGTGAGAAAAGGCGAAATTCCGTTCAAGGAAATCAATCCTGAATGGGATTCGCTCAGAAACGCGCTGTTCAAGATGATGCAGGCGGGTACTTTGCACGAAAAGTCCTCGCGCATCAGGAAAATACTTGCAGAAACGTCAAAAGAACTGAAGGCCGCATGAAAAAACCCATTATCGAGCTCAAACAGGTCTGGAAGACGTACAAAATGGGCGAAAACGAAGTCCATGCCCTACGCGGCATTGATTTGGACGTCCGTTTGGGCGAATTCGTCGCGATTCAAGGGCCGTCAGGCAGCGGCAAGAGTACTGCGATGAACCTCATCGGTTGCTTGGACGTTCCGACCAACGGCCACATCTATCTTGACGGCCACGACATCAGCAAAATGTCTGAATCCGACCTCGCGCAGATCCGCGGAAGGAAAATCGGATTCATTTTCCAGAAGTTCAACCTCATCGAGACGCTCACGGCGCTCGAAAACGTCATGCTGCCGATGACATTCCAGGGCATTCCTGAGCACGAGCGCATCAAGCGCGCAACCGCGCTCCTGACGAGATTCGGACTGGGCGACCGCCTGCATCACAAGCCGAACGAGCTCTCCGGTGGGCAGCAGCAGCGTGTCGCGATTTCGCGCGCGCTTGCGGTTGACCCGCCGATGATTCTCGCAGACGAGCCCACGGGAAACCTGGACAGCAAGACGGGCAAGGAAGTCATGATGTTTTTGCGTGAGCTGAACGAGCACGAGGGCAAGACCATCGTGCTGGTCACGCACGACGACATATTGGCGAGAGCCGCAGACCGTATCGCGTTCCTGAAAGACGGAATTATTGTCAAATCACAAAAGGTGCGAGGATGATGCAAATGAAGAAACTGATTGTAATGATGCTGGTGCTGGCGCTCTGCGTCGGCAATGTGTACGCGCTGGGTGGTGCGATGGTTGCCGCGTCCGTGCTCAAGTACGAGCCGGCTCCGGCAGAGCAGGGCAACACGGTCGATGTCTGGGTGCAGCTGAGCAATGCCGGCACGCAGGCAGACCAGGTGGCCATCAAATTCCTGCCTGCCTACCCGTTCTCGCTGCCGCAGGGCATGTCTGACACTATTGATGTCGGCACGATTCCCGCGACCGAGGACAAGCTGGTGAAATTCACCCTGTTCATCGATGGCAATGCGCCGAACGGCGAGAAGAACATGACGTTCCTGTACAAGTTCGGCACGCGGAACGAATGGACCAAGTTCGAATCTCCCTTGTCGCTGCAGACGCAGAACGCTGTGCTGGTCATTGACGACTATCAGGTCAATCCTGCGCAAGTCATTCCCGGCCAGCCGGTTGACGTCACGCTGAAACTGCGCAACGCAGGAAGAATCGCCATCAAGAACCTTGATGTCGGCATCGACCTCGCGGACGGCTCGTTCAGCACGATCGGCAGCGGCGCCAAGAAGCGCATCGACCGCATTGACGCGGGCGAAACCGAAACCGTGACCTTCAAGCTTGCCTCGGACACGAGCACGGCGGTGAAGGTGTACAGCATTCCGGTGAGTTTGTCCTATCAGGACGAGCGCAACAAGCAGTTCACGGACACGGCAAAGTTCAGCCTGGTCGTGAACGCGGTTCCGGAGCTGTCCATGACGATTGATTCGACCAAGTTTGACTCGAAGACCAAGCCCGGCACGGTCTCATTGAAGGTCGTGAACAAGGGCGTCGTGAACCTCAAGTATGTCACGGTGCGTTTGGTGCAGACTCCGGAATACGACGTGCTGAGCTCGACCAACGAGCAGTATGTCGGCAACCTGGACAGCGACGACTTTGAAAGCGTCGACTTCACCGTCAAGCCGCTGAAAGAAAACCCGCGCTTGCAGGTGCAGGTTGACTTCAAGGACCCGTACAATGTCGACTTCCACCAGACCTATGACTTGCCGCTGCGCATCATTACCGCAGCAGACCTTGGCACGGGCGGATTCCCGACCGGAACAGTCATTGTGGCGCTGCTCATCATCGGAGGCGGCGCGTACTGGTGGTTCAAGCGCAAGAAGAAGGCCAAGCGCTAAGGACCTATGCTGAAAGACTATGTCGTCATCGCGTTCGGAAGCCTGCAAAAGCGGTTCCTGCGAACGTCGCTGACGATGATCGGCATCTTCATCGGCATCGCGTCAGTCGTCGCGCTCATCTCCCTCGGACAGGGAATGCAGGCGGCGATTAACGCGCAGTTCGCGAGCGTCGGCACGGATAAAATTATCGTGCAGGGCGCGAGCGCGGGCTTTGGCCCGCCGGGCCAGAATGCCGCAGGCATCGTGGACGGCCACGACTTGCACATTCTTCGCCAAGTGTCTGGCGTCAAGCGCGCCGCAGGGCGATTATTGCGCTCGGTGAACGTGGAATTCGCCGAGCACACGCAGACGCTCTTTGGAGCAAGCCTGCCGGAGCCTGCAGACGACCGCGATTTGGTCGTGGTGGCGAATAATATCAAGCCATTGCAGGGCAGGATGCTCAAGCCCGACGAAAAAGGCAAAGTGATGGTCGGCAATGACTTGTGGACCAAGGATACGTTCCCGAAACGTGTGGTTTTGGGCAGCAAGCTGCTCGTGAACGGCAAGCAGTTCGAAGTGGTTGCGTTGCTTGACAAGATCGGCGCGGGCCGCGATGAAATCATTGTGATGAACGAGAACGACATGCGCGATTTGCTGCACGTTCCTGATGAATTCAGCGCATTGGTCGCGCAAGTCGGAGTAGGTGAAGACCCTGCAGCGGTCGCAGACCACGTCTTGCGCGAGATGCGCCGCGACCGGCACCAAAAGGAGGGCTTTGAGGACGTCTCGGTCTCGACGAGTCAGGAGCTTATCGGTACCGTGAACACGATTCTCGGCGTGGTGCAGGCGGTCTTTGTCGGCATCGCGCTTATCTCGCTGTTTGTGGGCGGCATCGGTATCATGAACACGATGTACACGTCTGTGCTTGAGCGCACGCGCGACATCGGCATCATGAAAGCGATCGGCGCGCGCAACAGCGACGTCATGCTCATCTTTCTGCTTGAAAGCGGTATGCTCGGCATGGCGGGCGGCATTATCGGAGTTCTGCTCGGCGCAGGCCTGAGCAAGATGGTTGAGCTGATCGCGCAGGGCTTTGTCGGCAATGTCTTGCAGGCGACGTTCCCATGGTACTTGATTGTCGGCGCATTGATGTTCTCATTCATTGTCGGCATGATTTCCGGCGTGTTTCCCGCGCGGCAGGCAAGCAAGCTGCCTCCTGTGGTCGCGCTGCGGGGTGAATGATGTTCTCGCTCGAGCTGTTCACGATGGCGGTGCGCAATATCAGCAAGCGCAAACGGAGAACAGCATTGACGATGCTCGGCGTGTTTGTCGGCATCGCTGCGGTTGTCGCGCTGGTCTCGCTCGGTCAGGGCTTGCAGCAGACCGTGAACGCGCAGTTTGAGAAGGTCGGCGCAGACAAAATCATGGTGCAGGCAAAAGAAATCGGCTTTGGCGGCCAGAACGCTCCGGGACAATTGAGAACGCACGAGCTTGACGTCATCAAGAAGGCGCACGGCGTGACAGAAACCGCAGGAGTCTTGTTCCGCGCAGCGCAAATCCAGTTCAATGACGTGCAGCGCACGCTCTACATCATCAGCGTTCCTGACTCGTCCAAGTCCGCGGACTTGATGATGCGGTTCAACACGTGGGAAGCCGTTGACGGCAGACTGCTGACATACAAAGACAGCGGCAAGGCAGTCATCGGCAACAATCTCGCGCACAATTTGCTCTTTAAGAAAAATATCGCGGTGGGCGACAAAATCACCGTCAATGGTCAGGTTGTCGAAGTGGTTGGCATTTTGAAGCATTTTGGAGACCCGAATGCAGACAATGGCATCGGCATGACTGAGGCAGACGTGCGCAGCGTGCTTAAGGAGCCCGAATCATTCTCCTACATCATCGCGCAGAGCGCAAAAGGTGACAATCCTGACGATGTTGCTTCGCGCGTCGAGCGCGAACTGCGCCGCGACCGGCACCAGAAAGAAGGAAAGGAAGACTTTACTGTGCAAACCAGCACGCAACTCATCGCGTCCTTCAATACGGTGCTCAATATCATCCAGGCGGTGTTTGTCGGCATTGCCGCAATCTCGCTCGTGGTCGGCGGCATCGGCATCATGAACACGATGTACACTGCCGTGCTTGAAAGAACGCGCGAAATCGGCGTGATGAAGGCGATCGGCGCGAAAAACAGCGACGTGCTCGGTCTGTTCTTGATCGAAAGCGGCATGCTGGGTGCTGCAGGCGGCGCCATCGGCGTCATTCTCGGCGCGTCATTGAGCAAAATGGTTGAGCTTGGCGCCAATGCCGCGTTTGGCCAAGGCACGATTTATGCTGCGTTCCCGTGGTATTTGATTGTGGGCGCATTGCTGTTCTCGTTTGCGGTCGGCGCTATCAGCGGCACGATGCCTGCACGGCGCGCATCCAAGCTCAGGCCGGTCGAAGCGCTGCGCTACGACTAAGTTTAAAAGCGCGCTTCGCGATTCTGCACGTATGCACAAGTTTCCCAAGCTTTCCAGCCCTGCAGTGCTGAGCCCGATGGCTGGCGTGACTGATGTCGCGTTCCGCACGCTTGCCAAGAAGTGCGGCGCAGGCCTTACGTACACGGAATTCGTCAGCGGCACGGCATTAGTGCGCGGCAGCGAGAAAGCGCAGCGCATGATTCTGACTGATCCTTCTGAAAAGCCTGTTGCGGTGCAGTTGTTCGGCAGCAGCGTCGAGGACGTCGTGCAGGCCGCGCAGTCATTGCAGGACAGGTTTGACATTATTGACGTGAATTGCGGCTGTCCTGCGTGGAAAGTCATCAAGACGGGCGCAGGAAGCGAGATGCTGAAGAAGCCTGAAGGCATCGGCAAGTTTGTGCGCGCGCTCGTTGCGGGCGTCAAGAAGCCCGTGACGGTCAAAATCCGCATCGGCATCGATGATTATTCCATTAACGCGGTTGAAGTCGCGAAAATCATTGAAGACGCCGGAGCTGCGGCGATCGCGGTGCACGGCAGGACGCAGCAGCAGGGCTATTCGGGCAGCGCGAACTGGAATATCATCAAGCACGTCAAGGACGCGGTGAATATTCCCGTCATCGGCAACGGCGACGTGTTCACGCCAGAGATTTTCAAGAAGCGTTTGGACGAAAGCGGCGTGGATGCTATCATGATTGCACGCGGCGCAGTGGGTAACCCATTCATTTTCACGCAAATCAACCAGTATTTGAAGACGGGCGCGTATGATGCGGGCGATCGCTTGCAGGATTTCCAGCAGTATGTCGTGTTTGCGCAGAAATACAAGATTCCCTATGTTATGATTCAGCGTCATGCAGTCAGTTTCACCAAAACATTGCGCAATGGCGGCAAAGTACGGCAAGAGTTGGCGAAGTGCAAGACGCTGGATGCCTTGCAAGACGCGCTCAAAGCGCTGCGAAACGATTAAATACATCTACACTGAAGGTAATTCTATGTTCAAAGCAGGAGAAACCGCGCCGGATTTTGCATTGCAGGACCAGGACGGCAAGGAAGTCCATCTGAAGGACTTCAAGGGCAAGTTTGTCGTCTTATACTTCTACCCCAAAGACGACACGCCAGGCTGCACGATCGAGGCGATTGACTTCAGCACGTTCAAGGACCAGTTCAAGAAAGCAAACGCAGTCATCCTGGGCATCAGCAAGGACGACTGCAAGTCGCACCAGAAGTTCATTGACAAGCAAAAACTCACCATCACGCTGCTGTCTGACCCGGAAACCGCCGTGCAGAAGCTCTACGGCGTCTGGGGCAAGAAGAAATTCATGGGCAGGGAATACATGGGCACGCTCCGCACGACGCTGTTAATCGATCCCAAGGGCAAAATCAAGCAAGTCTGGGAAAGTGTGTCAGTCAAAGGCCACGCGGAAGAAGTCTTGAATGCGCTGAAGGCTTAGAATTCTAAGATTTTGCCGTTCTTTGCGACGTTGATGATGCGCGTCGTGCCGAGCATTTCCTCGACGCCTGCGCATTCGTGGATGTGGCCGCACAAGACGACATCAGGCTTGAACTGTTCGATGGCTTTCCTGATGGCGCTGCTGCCCGGGAAGCGTCCCATCTCGAAAATAGTGCCTGCAGGGTGCTCGTGCACCAGCATCACAGTCTTCTTTGCGTGCTTCACTTTCTCAAAACCTTGTTTCAAGAGCTCAAACAGCTCGTCTTCGTGAAGCATGCTGTGCGGCCCGATTTGCGTCGTGCCGCCTGCGCCGAAAAAGCCCACGTTATTGTAAATGACGCCGTCGCCGTGCAGGTGCTTGATGCCGTACTGCTCGGCAAGCGTGTCAGTAGTTGCAAGAGTTTCGTGATTTCCTGCCTGGATAAACATCTTCATGCCTTTCTTGGTGAACTGGCTGACCAGGTACGGCGGCATTTCGTCCATCTGGCTCCAGTCGCCGCACGCAAACACGTGCGTGACGCCTTCTTTCTCTGCGTTCTCGACCATCTTGCGCAGGTCGCGGCCATGCGTGTCGCTAAATGCGAGGATTTTGAGCTTATCCGTCAGAGAAGGCGTGTTCATGGTTATCCGCAGCCGCAGCTTCCTGAGCCGCAACCGCCGCCGGACTTGTTCGAGTTGCTGATGCGGAAGCCTGCGTGCTCGCCTTCAACGTAATCGATATTCGCGCCCTTGACTTGGGGCAATGAATTCTTGTCCACGAGCAGCTTGACGCCGTGCATCTCGACAGCGGTGTCGTCTGCGGCTTGCGTGTTGTCAAAGTCAAGGCCGTAGCTGTTTGCGCAGCCGGTCTTGACGACCTGCACGCGCAATGCATAGCCTTCCTTGCCTTCGCTCTTCAGAATCTCTTTGAGCTTGGCAGCGGCGCTTTCGGTAAGCGTGATGACTTCGCCCTTGGCGACTGCAGGTGCTTTCTTGGCGACTACATTAAGCTGCTTGACGATGGTTTCAACTTGTTCGTCGCTCATGCCGTGGCCCTTGAAGCCCATCTCGAGCGTTTCAAAGAAGCGCGCGCCGCAGCCAACGCAGTGCACGCCGTTCGCGAGCAGCGTGTCAGTCACGTTCGGGTACTGCTGGACAACGTCGCCGATGGTCATGTCCTTGGTGATCAGCATTTCCTGCAGTTGCGTTTCAGTCATTTGTCCGCTCCGAAGAACTTTTCGCGGTAGAAGCGGATGAGCTGCTCGACTTCAGGGATGCAGCTCTTGTCCTGGATGCCGACCTTGGTCTTTTTCTGGACGTCCTCAAAGGTCACTGCGCCTTCCAGCACGGCTTCCTCGATGTCCTTGTCGGTGATTTTCAGGATTTTGTCGATGATTTTCGCGCCTTCAACGACGACACGCGAGTCTTGTCCGCTCTTGCGGAAATAGTCGTTGATTGCGGCGCGCAATGCCTTGTCGCCGAGCACGGAGCAGTGGAACTTGCGCGCGGGCAAGTCAACCAAGCGCTTAACGATGTCTTGCGGCTTGAGCTGCAGTGCTTTTTCGAGCTTCATGCCGCCGTTTTCGCTCAGCATGACCGAAAGCATGGACGTGCTCGCGATTGCCGAGCCGCAGCCAAAGGTCTGCCATTTGCATTCAGTAAGCATGTCTGTGGTCTTGTCGACCTTGATCCACATCTTCATCATGTCGCCGCATGCCGGAGAGCCGACCATGCCGATGCCGTCGGGCTTGTAGTCGTCAATCTCTTTTTGCGTGCGGAAAATGTTGCGCGGGCTGAAAAAGTGGTCCTTGACGATGTCGGTATAGAACCATTCCTCAAGTTCTGCTGCGACCTTCTTTCCCTGCAGGTCCGGATGCACGACGGGTTTTAGTGTAATTGCGCTCATTTTACTTTTACCTCCTGCATTGCCTTCAGTTCCTGCAATCGTTCCTGCGGCAGGACGTCTTTCATGTCGATATTGACGGGTGAAATCTTGCGGAGCGTCAACACAATCTCAGGAAGCACCTCGATGACCTTGTTGACGTCTTCCTCAGTCGTGTATTTGCCGAGCGTAAAGCGGATCGAGCCGTGCGAGGCTTCGTACGGCAGGCCCAAGGCCAAAATAACGTGGCTCGGGTCCAAACTCTTGCTCGTGCACGCACTGCCCGTCGATGCGCAGATGCCGTGCTCGTTCATGTAGAGCAGCAATGCTTCGCCTTCGATGTCCATGAATGAGATGTTTGCGTTGTTCGCAAGCCTTTCCGTCGGGTGGCCGTTCAAAAACGTCTTCGGAACGCTCTTCAAAATGCCGTCAACGAGCTTGTCGCGCAGCAACACAAGGCGCGCGTTCTCTGCTGCGCGTTCCTGCGTCGCGAATTCAAGCGCGGTGGCAAAGCCGACAATCATCGGAACGTTCTCGGTGCCTGAGCGCATCCTGAATTCTTGTCCGCCGCCGTGAATGAGCGGGTGGATCTGGACGCCGCGGCGCATGAACAGCACGCCGATGCCCTTGGGAGCATACAATTTGCTGCCGTTGATGGTCATCAGATCAACGCCGAGCTTCTTGACGTCGATGTCCAGCACGCCGCCTGCCTGGCAGGCGTCAGTGTGGAACAAGACTCTGTTTTGTTTTGCGACAGCCGCAAGTTCTGCGATGCGGTTGATGGTGCCGATTTCGTTATTGGCGTACATGATCGTGACGAGAACCGTGTCCGGGCGGATTGCCTTGGCGAGCTGGTCAGGGTGTACTTGTCCGTACTTGTCGACGGGCAGATACGTCACTTCAGCACCTTCGTGTTTCTGCAAATATTCGCACGTTTCAAGCACGGCGTGGTGCTCGGTCGTGGTCGTGATGATGTGCTTGCCCTTGGTTTTGCTCGCGCGGAACACGCCCTTGATGGCAGTGTTGATGCTTTCGGTTCCGGAACCGGTGAAAATGACTTCCTCGGACGCGCAGTTCATGATTTTGGCGACAGACGCACGAGCCGCAGTCATGACGCGCAGCGCGCGCAGTCCTGCGGTGTGGAAACTACCGGGATTGCCGAATTCCTCGGTCCAGTACTTTTCCATCGCGGCCTTGACGCGCGGGTCGACGAACGTCGTGGCTGCATGGTCAAGATAGATTTCTTTAATCATTTGGGAATGGGCCTCGCCTGCTTCTTTCTGTCCTTGTCTGCTTTCTGCGCGACGTCGACGTCCTGCGATTCCAAGCAGCACGCGCCCCAGTAGTCCTTGCCGCCTTCGCGCTTCGGTGTACCGGCTTCGTATTCGTCGGTGATTTCGAGCATTTCCTTGATCGGATCCCAGCTCTTGTCCTTCAATTTCTCCTGCATGGGCAGGTCGTGATTGTGTGTTTTCATCGGTTTCTTTGTTTCCTTCGGTTGCTTTTTGTCGACAGCTTTGCGTGCAGGTTTTTTTGTTGCCATGGTTTCACTCAAAACAGACTGCGCAGCCCTTGGGAATTGCGTCGCCGTTCTGCGTGTGGCACACGCCGCAGATGACTTTTTCGTGCCACGCCTTGCGGAGGAGCTGCTGAGTTTCCTGGATGAATGTGCTTTTGTCGGTGATGCGCTTCGCGGAATCCGCGATGGTCTTCTGCATCGCGACGGTGAAGTCGACTTCTGCGCCGCGCTTTTCGTGCACGTACTGGCTCACGGCGGGCTCGGAAACGCCGAACAATTCGGCAATCGCCTTCTGGCTCTTGCCCTGCTGCTTCATGGCCTTGGCGAGCTCGCGTCGCAGGGCTGGGAGTATGTAGTATACTTCAAGTTCCTGCGGTTGCAAAAGCTGGATAACCATCTCAACTCACCAAGTTAACCATAGTGAAGAATACTATATAAAGGTTACGGGGACGACGACAAAAAGAGAAGAAAAAAAGAAAAAATCAATCAAAACGCGAGGCTTACCTGCGCTTCATCATGGCTTGGCAGTCTGCGCAGTTGCCGTGCGCGAGGCTTCCTGCGCCCCACAAAATGAACAGCACGGTGTACCACTGCAAGTTCCAGAAGCTCCAGATGTTCAAGTTCTGCAACAGGAACAAGACGCCCGCAATGAGCATCAACCAGCCGCTGATCGTCGTACATTTCTTACATCCCATCATTGAATACCACCTCGTATGTTGAGTGCTTCTGACGAGGATAGGTATATAAACATTTCCGCTCACGCAGGCGTATGCGCATTCCGCTGATGCAGGACACGGTGCTGTCGTGGTACGCCGAGAACAAGCGCGACCTGCCGTGGAGACAGACCAAGGACGTCTACGAGATTCTTGTTTCCGAAGTCATGCTGCAGCAGACGCAGGTTGACCGCGTCATTCCGAAATATCTTGCGTTCCTGAAGCAGTTTCCGACGGCAAAACACCTCGCGAAAGCGTCGACAAGTGACGTGATTACTGCCTGGGCTGGCTTGGGCTACAACCGAAGAGCAATCAATTTGCAGCGCGCAGCCCAGCAGCTCGCCCAAAGGATTCCTGATGATTTGCAGGAGCTCGCGGGCGTCGGGCCGTACACGGCAAACGCCGTGCGTTGCTTTGCGCTGCAGCAGGACGTTCCTGTTGTGGATACGAACATTCGCCGCATTTTCTCAAGACTCTTCTTCGCAGGCAAGGGTACTGCTGAGGAGATTGACGAAGTCGTCGCCAAGGCGGTTCCTGCGAAGCGCGGCGTCGCGTGGAACAATGCATTGATGGACTTTGGCAGCATGGTCTGCACGGCAAGCGCGCCGAAATGCGCTGAATGCCCGTTGCAGAAGTCCTGCACGGCGCTCAAGGCAGGCGCGCAGAACGAGTATTTGCGCATCGCTCCGCCGCAGAAGCCTTTTGCAGGCTCGCGGCGCTTCTATCGAGGACAGATACTCAAGATTCTGCGCGAAAACGAGAGCGTAGCGCTCTCTGACATCGCAAAACAGCTCAAAAAGCCAGTTGCATGGACCAAGGAGCTTCTCGCAGAACTGCAGGGCGAGAGCTTAGTGGTTCTTGAAAAGTCTCGGGCATCGTTGCCCAGAAAAATTGAAAAATAAAAAACGAAATACTCTGGTCCGTTCTAAACGCTAGGATTAGAACTTCTTGTGCTTTTTGAAGCAGTCGCGGCAATATACAGGCCTGTCAGCTGCCGGCTTAAACGGCACTTCAGACTCTGCGCCACAATCGGAGCAGGTGATCTTGTGCATTTCACGCGGCTGATCACCCTGCGGTGCGAAACCCATTTTGTTATTCACCCGTTGATATTCCTTATACTAGAATTCTGACGAATTCGTCGTATATGCTTGAGAATATGCCTCGTTGCTTTATAAAGGTATCGGAAATGGCTTCGGAAAGAAGGAAAAAAGAAAAGAAAAAACGAAATGCAGTCTGCTTAGCCGTACTTTGCAGCACAGTGGTAGCAGGCCTTGCACTTGACCATCTTGCCGATCTTGGCGACGAGCAGGCCGAGCGCGTACCAGAATGCGATGCGCATCCAGTCCGTGCTTCCGCCCCACTGCATCATCAATCCCTTGATAAAGGTCCAAATGCCGAGCGCAACGATAATCACGCCGAGGATCAGCCAAACGAAGCTGCCCGGTCCGCACGTGCACTTCTCTCCGCTACCCATCTTCATCATTTTTGCCATAAATTCACCTCGACGACAGAAAGCGCAATTGGGTATATAAATATTGTCGTCAAAACGGGGAGTATGTCAGAAGCTTTATTAATCGATATTCGCAGACAATGGCTGTGAAGTGTTGGGGTGAGTGAAGATGAACAGAAACTACAGAACACAGGGATCGCCGGAACCGTCGGCAAAGGAGCAGGCGAACGCGGTCATCGCGCAATTGAGCGTCAAGGGCCGCTCGACCGTCGAGGAGGCGTTTGCGGAGTTCTATCTGAAGGCGCAGCAGCACGCGATTACCGCAGGCGACTTCAGTCTTGTCGTGCGCGCGCTGTACCAGCAGTTGAACGGTCTGCAGCATGCGGATAAGACTGCGTCCAAGGAATACTCTGCGGCCGTCCAGCAGTGCACGCAGGTGATTTTGAGCGCGAACATGGCATATACAGATATTGACCAGCCTCGGGCATTTGCGCTGCACAACAGCGTCGTGAACAGGCTGTCTGACGAGCAGGATATCGGCAGCCTGCTGCGCACATTCGGCACGTTCCGCGAAGAGCGCTACCAGAACACGGGCAGACCGTCGGGCGCGCACGATGTCCACCGCGGAAAAACAAGAAGGTCGTGGGTCACGGCTCCGTCGGGCGACTAAGAAAGCTCGGCAAGCTTGCCTTTCAGGAACTTGGCAAGCTCGTCCTTCCAGAACTTCGGAATGGCTTTGGTGAAGAACTGCTTCAGCCACGCGACTGTCTCGGGGCGTAATTCGTCTTTCTCGCCCTCGATAAGCTTGCGGATGTCGTACTGGATTTGCGGGTCGAGCTTTGCCTTGTGCGCGGCATGATTCAATTGCTCGTGCAGCGTCTGCTTGTGCTCGTCCTTGGCGACTTGTTTCTGGAAGTCCTCCTGCTCCCAGAACTTGTCGTACGAGAAATTGCCTTCCTTGACCTGGTCGAGGATGGTGAACAGGAATTTCTTGAGCTCTTCAGGCCAGTTCGCCTCGATTTCGGCGCGGTATTTCGTCACGCCTTCGATGAATCGGGGGTCGATATCTTCGCGCGCGCCGTCGATAATGCGCACCATTTCCGCTTTGGCAAAGGACGGCACGTGCTTCACGTTCCATGCCTCTTTCTTGAGCGCTTCCAGGAACGAGTCTTTGCCTTCCTGCGAGCGCGCGACATACGTCGATGCGTCAATCTGCTCCATTTTCTTGCCGCCGATCTTCGCCAGCACCAAATCGTGCATGCGCCGGAGGAATTCGTGCTTGTCTTCGATCTTCAAAATGTCCATGTAGCCTTGCAGCGCGAGATTGAACGCGAACGGCGACGGGATTGAGGTTTCGATTTCCTTGATGGACATGGTGCCGTCCTCGAGCATTTTGAGCACTTTTCGGGTGTTTTCAATGTCCATCAGGTCTTCCAGGCATTCGCGCCGCGCTTCTTTCAGGATGGTGAAGTCATTGTCGATGCGCTTCAATGCGCTCATGAGGATCATCGAGCTGACTTGCTGCCTGCCGACGCGCTTCTGGTGGCCCATGTAGTTGCGCAGGATCATCAATGAACGCGTCGCGCAGTGCCGGAAGCGCCGCTTGAACACTTCGCTCTTGTCGATGGCTGCCTGCATGATTTTGTCGAGCTTGTCTGCCTTGACCATGCGTAACGAGGCAACGGCATTGAGCTTCCTGTCGCCGTTGATGTAAAATCCATTATCGCTGATGCCGAGCTCGACGTCCTTGTGCGCAGTCTTGGCGATTGCATACGCCACGGCGCGGGATAAACAGTCGTTGACACGTCGTCCGAAGAGCGTGTGGAAGATGATTTTCTTCTCGCGGTCGTCGTTGTAATACTCGACGAGGATGGTCTTGTCGGTCGGCAATGTCTTGGCGTACGAGTATTGCTCCTTGCAGTAGTCGTAAATCGCGAGCGCTGCCTTGGTGTCGACGTACAGATGCTTGTGGATGAACGCGAGAATCTCCTCGCGCGAATCTTTGCTTTGGAAGCGCTCGAGCATCAGCCGCCGGAAGCGGCCGATTTCGATGGCTAGGTCAAAGCTGAGCGGCAGCATTTCAGACACCCATGACGGAACGGTCGGCGGCCTGCTGGCTGATGCAGATACTTGCGCGACCATGCCGCGCGTGAACTTGAACTGGTAGGTGTCGCCGCCGAGCACGAACACGTCGCCGGGCTTGAGCTTCTCGACAAAGCCCTCGTCGAGCTTGCCGATGGTTTGGTCGCCGATTTTGACCGTGACGAACGACTCGTCGGGGATGGTGCCGACGTTCATCATGTAAATGACGCGGCCGAGCTTGCCGCGCTTGCCGATCATGCCGTCCTGGCGCCAGATTTTGGCGAAAATGTGGCGTTCCTCGAGGTCGACGAACTTGCCGGCGAGGTAATTGAGGATTTGGTCGTAGTCGTTCCACGTCAAATTCCTGTAGCAGTAGCTGCGCTTGACTAGTTTGTACAGTTCGCGCTCGTTCCAGGGCCGTTCGAGGGCGATGCCGTCGAGCTGCTGGGCGAGCACGTCGAGCGCGTTGGTCGGGATGTGCAGCCGGTCAATCTTCTTTTCGATGGCCGACTTCAAGAGCACTGCGCACTCGACGAGGTCGTCGCGGTCCATCACGATGATTCTGCCCTTGACTTTCTCGTGCAGTTTGTGCCCTGCGCGGCCTGCGCGCTGCAAAAAGCGCGCGACGGACTTGGGCGAGCCCAGACAAATGACCAAATCGATGAATCCGATGTCGATGCCGAGCTCCAGCGATGTCGAGCAGACGACGACTTTCAGTTCGCCGTTGCGTAATCGGTCCTCGAGCTTGTGGCGCATCTCCTTGCCCATCGAGCCGTGGTGCGCGCCGATATTGTCAGAATAGCTTTTCGGGAATTTGTGCTTCAAATGGTCGACGACGCGCTCGGTCGCGGCGCGTGTGTTCGTGAAAATCAAGGTAGTCTTGTGCTGCTGCACCAGTTCGTCGATGAGTTTGTACATCGCGTGGTGCATCGTGGCGTGGTCAGTGTCGATGAGGTCGCTCACGGGACTCATCACTTGCAAGTCCATCTGTTTGAGGAACTGCACGTCGATGATGGTGACGTCGCGCTCTTCGCCGACGAGATAATGTGCGACTTCCTCGAGCGGCGCGACGGTCGCAGACAGGCCGACTCTGCAGAGCGCAGGGCTAAGTTCTTGGAGTCGCTCCATGCTGAGGCTCATGTGCACGCCGCGCTTGTTTTCGGCGAGCGCGTGGATTTCGTCGACGATCATCCAGTCGACGGCGCGCAAGTGCTCGCGGAACTTCTCCGAGCTGAGCACGATTGCGAGCGATTCCGGCGTCGTGATGAGGATGTGCGGTGGCTTCTTGACCATTTTCTGCTTCTCGTACGCGGTCGTGTCGCCGGTGCGTACGCCGACGCGGATGCCTAATTCTTTGCCTGCGATTTTCTCGATCTCGGCGAGCGGCTCGACCAGGTTTTTCTTGATGTCATTGTTGAGCGCTTTCAGCGGGGAGATGTAGACGCAGTACACTTTGTCCTGCAAGATTCCTTTTTCTGCGGAGTCCACGAGCTCGTTAAGGATGCTGAGGAATCCGGTGAGCGTCTTCGTTGCCCCGGTGGGCGCGGAAACGAGGATGTTTTCGCGCTGGTGGATCGGCACGACGCCGTGCAATTGCGGCAGCGAGAAGCCCGGGAAGCGTTTGAAGAACCATTGCTTGACGGTGGGGTTCAAAATACGCTCGACGTCTGCCGTCGCAAACGGCTTCTCCTGCGTCGTGATGTGCTTGTTTTCCTGCTTATTTTCTTTCATATTGAAAATAATACCTTATGAGCTTCGTATAATGAGAAGTATCCTGCAAGAACAAGAAAGAAGTATCCGCAGCGGCTTAAATACTTTACGCAGGCCTGGCTTGTGGGTGGCTCGAGAATCCTTCCACGAACCGCTCCAAACTGTGGCGGTAGGAGTCCTGGATTTCGTGCTCAACGCGCTGAAGTCCTGCGCTCACCAGCTGGGTGATGTACACGTTCTGCTGCCGAAGCGCCTCCACGGCGCGCATTTTCGTGGTCAGCGAGTCGCTCTCCACATACACGTGCCCCCGTGGATCGTCGCCGACAAACAGCCGGATGCTCAGGTCGCGGCCCTCGAAGCCGGTGTAGATGTTCAGCGGAGAATCGATAATGATGCCTTCCCGGTGCAGCCGATGGATAATGCCGCGGTCCCAGAGCTCAGGATTGACGTTCTGCGCTTTCGCAATGTTCAATGGCTTCCAGTAATAGCTGCGTGTCATTCACTCACCCTCACGATGACGTTAGTGAGCTTGTGCTCTTTAAAAAACTCGCGACACAATTGATATAAACTGCAAAGTCGTCTGTTCTCCTGTGACGATTGACACTATCATCTTCGACATCGGCGGCGTGCTCGCCGAGGGCGGGGACCGCAAGCAGATGTTCACCCATCTCAAGCTGGCGTACGACGAGTCCGAGCGCGAGATATGGTATGACTATCGCGTCGGAAAGATCGGCGAGCTCCAGTATTTCGAGCGCGTGCTCGCGAAGACGCCGTTTGCGGGCGAGGAAAAAGACTATGCTGCCCGCGCGCGGGGGTTCTGGAAGAACATTCCTGAGGGGTTTGCCCTGCAGTATCTCAAGCCGCTGAAGCTCAAGGGCTACCGGCTCGCAATTCTCAGCAACCATTCGCGCGAATGGGGGCAGTTGGTCGTCGAAACGCACAAATTGCACGAATACTGCAGGCCCATTCTCATTTCCGCAGCGATGGGCGTCGCCAAGCCCGACCCCGCGGCGTTCGAGCGCGCGGTGAGCGCAGTGCGGCGCAAGCAGAACCCTGAGCGCTGCCTGTTTCTCGACGACCAGTTTGAGAACATCGTTGCTGCCCGCGCCGTCGGCATGAAAGCGACAAGAGTCAGCAACGAAGAGCTGATCAACAACGCGCTCAGGGACTACCAGATTCACCTGAAATAGAATTCTACGAAGCGCTTCAGCGAGCGGAACAGCGCATCTTTCTGTTGCAGCGGAATGCTGTTTTCCGGCTGTGCAGCGACGAGCGTGGCGTGCGTGATGCGATTTCGGGCCATGTTCTGCAGGATTTCTTTGGCGTTCGCGTTTCGCTGCGCGTCTGCGTCGGATGCGGCGCAGACGACGGTGTGGTTGCCGAACTGGAGCAGGGTGCTTGCGCGCGAGCGCGCGTGGCTTGCGTAGCAGTCGAGCGGCGCATCGAGAACAATGCCCTTGCGCACGAGCTGGTAAACGTCGCCGTGCGTCCAGAGCTTCCGCGAGACGCCCCAGTGCGCCTCGGGATTGCGGTCAAGCCTCTTCCAAATATGGGTTTTCATCTTCACTCACGTTGTTGCTGTTTTAGGCTACTCTGATGACGCTTCCTGCCCCAACTGCGAGAATGCTCACGATAAGCGCGACGAAATACACTGCCTTGTTCCAGGCGAGGACTTTGCTGCCGTCGATGCCGGGCAGCGGGATGAGATTGAACAATCCGAGCCAAAAGTTGATGCTCATGCCGAATGCGGCAAACCCGTTGAACGGCACGGGCAGGACGAGCGTCAGCGCGGCAAACAGGACGCCGAACACGATGTTTGTCGCGGGCCCTGCCAAGGAAATGATGCCGTTTTTGCGCGGCGTGACGCGGTTCAGGATGTACACGCCGCCCGGGGCGGCGAACAGGAAGCCGAAAAAGCTCAGCAACACCATCAGTCCGAGCATGAAGTTGTTGGCGCGGAACTCTGCCCAGCAGCCGTAGCGCTGGGCGACGTACTTGTGCATGAGCTCGTGGCCCAAAAAGCCGATGCCTGCGGTGATCGCAGCGACGACAAACATCACGCCGAACTGCGTATTGAGCGAAAAGCCGGAATACAGGATTGCGAACGCCAAACTCACCAGAATCCACGCGCGGAGCAGGTGCTCGATCTCGATGCGGGAGAATTTCATTCAGTCAGCCTTGGTGAGTACTTCCACTTTGTCGTCGACAAGGAAAGTGTTTTCGTGCACCGAGACCATGCCCTTGGCCTTTTCGATGAGCGGCGGGTAGCTGTGCAATGCTCCTGCCTGCTGCAGTTCGCGCAGCGCGAGGTTGGTCTTGCCCTGCCCGAACTTGGGCACGAGCCAGCGCGTGGTGAACGGCAGATTGGCGTATTCTTCTTCGATGAACTTCATGACTTCGCGCGCATACTGCGAGCGCACGGGCTTTTTGTTCCACAACGCGAACAAATTCGCGCGGTCGCCCTCGTCGACGACTCCTGCGCCGGTGGTCGCGAAGGGCTCGATGGCGATGACCTGGCCCTTGACGAGCGTGGTCTTGAGATTGGTGTTGATGTTCGGGATGGTCGGAGCGTCGTGGATGATGAACGGCGAAATCGTGTGTCCTGAAAGGTTGCGCACGGGCGAGAATCCTGCGGAAACAATGGTGTCCTGGATGGCCGCGCTGATGTCGCTGACCTTGGCGCCGACCGCAATCGCTTTGTGCGCGGCATTGAGGGCGTCCTTGGTGACTTTCACAAGGTCTGAGTATTTGCCCGAGAGGTCAATAGTAAGCGCATTGTCGCCGATGCAGCCGTCAATATGGGCGCCGACGTCGAGGCAGACCAATTGGTTCTCAAACGTCGTTTTGTCGTCGGGGTCGGGAGTGGAGTGCGCGGCAACCGCGTCGCAGCCCACCTGCGTCGGCCATGCGGGCTTGGCGCCCAGCTCGAGAATCTTCTTGTCGACGGAGTCGCAGACGTCGTGCATCACTGCGCCCTTCTTGATGAGCTTGGCGCCGTACTGCAGCGCTTGGGCGGCAATCTTGCCGGCCTTGCGCCAGTTGTCGATGTTTTCAGGAGTGACGATTTCCATTACAGAACAGGGTAAAATTGCTGTTTAAAATGATTATGCTTCCCCAGCCTACACGGGAATGGGCGAGGCGATGATGTGTTCGGCATCGTCGAGCGGGGCGAGCAGGCTGTCGAGGAACGCTTGGTCGCGCGGCGACTTCGGGCTCACGGCAAGCAGGGTATCCAGCTGCGCCTGCGGGAACGTGCCTCGCTTGAGGTCGGGAATGATGGTCTGGTCGATCAGGACGATGCGTTGCAGGAAAAAGCTGCGCAATCGCTCTTCTGCGGTTTTTCCCAGCCGGCCAATCTGTGCGATGAGCACGGGGGGCACCTTTTCCTTCGCGGCGCGGGTGAGCAGGAGTGTGGGGATTTCTTTGGTCTTCATGGCAAGCGTTCGCAGCGTTTGCAGGAGCTTGTTTCCCTGCGTGATTGCGTAGTCCTTGGCCTCGTCGGTGGTTTCAGGGCTGTATTTGAGTTTTTTCGCTTCGTCGCGGAGCTTGGGCGTGAATCTCCCGCTTTGGTATTCGAGCGTCTCGAGAGTCTCCGCAAAGCTGTTGATAGCGCTCAGCGTCCTTCGTGCATATTCGCGGTATTGGTCAGAGAGCAAAAGTACTGCTTTGGGCATTACTTCTTTTGACAATCAGAAGCGTATTTAATTATTGCGATAAAGAGATGGGCGTCGGGAAGGCGGTTTTCCCTGAGCCCGCGGATTGCGCCCTGCTGGACGCGGACAAAGTACATCGGGTGCTTGTTGGCGCGTTCCGCGAAATAGGCGAAGTCCTTGGACAGCGCGAGGAAGCTGTTCATGAGCTTCTTGTCGTTCTTGTCCTTGTGGCTTTGCATCGAGACGACTGCGTAATACAGCGCGTGGAGCGCGCTGCCGCCGTCCATTCCGTCGAGCTTGTGC
>JBGPHE010000008.1:0-21501 GCA_041484255.1 Candidatus Nanoarchaeia archaeon | reverse complement strand
TGATGAAGAACACCAAGATGACCGACGCAGAAGTCCTGCGCGAGGACCTGAAGTGGAAGACGCTCTGGTTCCCCAAGGACATGGTCGGCATGGCATTGAAGATCGCAGGCGGAGACACCTCCGCCCTGAACGCGGTCCCCGGCATGGTCGGCGGCTGCTAAACGGAGGACTACCTATGAACCAAAACGTCGTTATCGCAATCGTGCTCGGAGCGCTCGTGCTTATCGCGGGCGTCGAGGCATACCAGCTGATGGGCATCAAGAGCCAGCTCGCAAGCGGCTCGGTCTCGGTCGGAGCATCAGGAGCTTCGCCGCAGGCAGGCGGAGCAGGCGGAAGCGCTCCCGCATTGCCCAGCTCGCTGCAGAACCTGCCCGGCATGGTCGGCGGCTGTTAATTTTTTTATTTTCATCAGTTTAAAACACCAGTGGGGGATGTTGCTATGAACAAGACCGTTATCGTTTCGTTGTTGATTCTCGGATTGCTCTTTATCGCAGGCTGCTCGGAAAGCACAAGCTCGGTGCCGCGCGGCTCAGCAGCGCCCTCGGGCGCAGTTCCTGTCGGCGGAGGCTGCGGCGTAGCCGCACCCGCAAGCGCTCCCGCAGAGCCTGTCGCTGACGCGCGCATCGCGCTGTAAAAAGGTGAACACATGGCAGACACCAAAGTCACGGTCAATATCAAGAATGTCAATGCCTGGCTGCTCGTCATTCTTCTCATCATCATGGCGTTCAGCCTGTACTCGCTGTTCGGCGTGAAAAGCGAATTCAAAGCGCCCGTGCCGGCAGCGCCCGTGCACCTGGCCGCGCTCACCGTGACCGTACTCACGCCGCCGGACTGCAAGGACTGCTTCGCGTCCAAGGCCCTCGTGTCTGCCATCAGCCAATTGCCCAACGTCAACGTGACCGAAAAGGACGTCGCGTACAACAGCGACGAAGGCAAGGCGCTCATCGAGGAATACAAGCTCACCCGCGCTCCCGCGATGGTCATCACGGGCGAGATCGAGAACATCACCGTTCCCTCGCTCAACAAGACCGGCGACGGACTGGTGTTCAGCGCAACACCGCCGCCGTACTACGATGTCGCGCAAAAACGCATCGTCGGCCGCGTGGAAATCACGTTCATCGCCGATGCGACGTGCAAGCAATGCTTCAATATCTCCGAGTTCGGCGACCAGCTCAAGCAGGTCGGCGTCTCGATCAGCACGCAGACCATGATGGACGTCTCGGACAACCAGGCAAAGCTGCTGCTCCAGAAGTACGGCATCACCAAAGTGCCTGCCATGCTGTTGTCGAGCGATGCCCTGCTGTATGACGCGGTCAAGCAGGCCTGGCCCCAAGTCGGCTCGCAGGCAATCGACGGCACGCTCGTGCTCCGCACGGTCTCGCCGCCGTACAAGGACCTGGCGACCAAGCAGGTGCGCGGCCTCATCGGCGTCACCTACCTGACCGACAGCTCCTGCCCGGAGTGCTACAATGTCACGCTGCACAAGCTCGTGCTCCAGCAAAGCTTCGGCGCCAATATCGGCGACGAGAATTTTGTCGACGTCACGACTCCCGCAGGCAAGGACTTGGCGCGAAAGTACAACATCTCGCTCGTGCCGACTGTCCTGCTGGACAAGGAAGCAGAAGCGTACGCGCCGCTCGTGCAGGCATGGCCCCAGATCGGCACGCGACACGCAGACGGCGTGTTCACGTTCGACAAGGTCAACTTGCTCGGCGGAGTCCGCTACAAGAACTTGGCGACAGGAGAAGTCCTGAACTCGACCGAAGCAGAACAATAATTTTATTTTTTAAATCTTTTTCTTAGAATATTACAAGCTCTGCACGATTTCGCTCGCGCCGGGCATGATGTCGTCCTCGACCGTGGCCTTGCCGCAGTACGGGCACAGGTTCGGAGAATAGTTGCGGGTAAACTTCCAATTGCACGTCCCGCACCTGAATTTCTTCTTCGACACGACCATACAAAGAATAAGGACTTTTATGTATTTAAGCTTTTATCTACTCCAGAATGACTCTTGCGTCGCAAACCTTGCCTTCCTTCTCGTTCAGGATGAACGGGTTGACGTCGAGCTCGGCGATGTTTTTCTGTTTCTCGGGAAGCCGTGACAGCTTCACAAGCGCGTCAATCAGCGCCTTCTTGTTCAGCTTTTTGCCGCGCGCGCCCTCAAGAATCGCTTTGCCCTGCAGGTCGTCCAGCATCGCTTCGGCGTCTTTCGCATCGATCGGGCAGACGCGGAAGCTCACGTCTTTGTACACCTCGACATAAATGCCGCCGATGCCTGCCACGATGACGTGGCCAAACGTCGGGTCTTTTTTCAATCCGAGAATGAATTCGTTGCCCTTGACAAACTCCTGCGCAAGCACGGCAGGAGCGAGTTTCTTCAGCGCGTCAAAGTCCTTTGTCAACTGCTCAGAGGACTGCACAATCTTGATTGCACCTGCTTCAGTCTTGTGCACGATCTTGGAAGAAAGCGCCTTCAAGACCAGCGGGTAGCCGACATCCTTTGCAAACGCCTGCGCATCGCCGATATTCTTCACGACTGCGTGCTTGGCAAGCGGCGCAATGCCTTTGAGAACGTCAGCGGCAGCCGCAGCATCAAGTACGCGCATGAGTTGTCCGTGCGCATCTTGTTTTAAATACTTTTCTCATCCGAAGTTTTATAAGTCGCCGCACACCGTCTTTTCCGATGCTGAAGAAAGACGCCAAGAAGCTGAACAACTATATTCTCCGCCATGTCTCATTCGAATCTGTCGAACTCTACCTGCATGGCAAAGGTAAGCAGGTCGAGGATTTCAAGTTCGTGACCGTTATCGCGACAGGAACCACGGTACAAAGCGCGCTCGAGACTCTTGTCCGGCGTGCATGGGACCACGGCTGCGCCGATGTCGCGCACGTTCAGCAGATTGCCGCCATCCCCGGATACCGTCTTCCTGGCAACTACGACCAGTACATCGGGACCATGTTGCGCAAACCAGAATCCGCTTCTGCATTGATAGCGTACGCCGGCACCGGCCTCGTGCCCAAGAAGCGCTGAGCAAACATTTTTATAGCTAGTTTGCCGTTTTCTCCTTTAAAAAGAGGAACCTATGTGCCTGAAGTACCTATTTGTCCCGCTCCTGAAGCTGTTCGTGTACGAAACAACCGGCTTTGAGCGCATTCCAAAGCACGGACCAGTCATTCTTGTCGCAAACCACGCAAGCTACATCGATCCCGTGCTGGCGGTGTTCTTCACCGAATGGTATCGCAACCGTAAGGTGCGCGGAATCCAGTCGCGCGAATGGGTCACCAAGACCTGGCTGCGCAGTTTCATCTTCCTCAAGCTCCTCGGCCAGATTCCCACGGACGGCTCGATCACGAAAGCGCGCGACCATCTGCACGCAGGCGGTGCATTATTGCTGTTCCCCGAAGGCAACCGCACCAATGATGGAAAAATGCAGAAAGCAACGCACACCGGCCTCGGTGTGCTCGCCTCGCAGGCAAAAGCAACCGTTGTCCCTATCGGAATCGAAGGCAGCTATGCCTGGTGGCCGCCAAGCAAGCTCCTGCCGTCGCTCAAGCCGCGCTGCATGGCAGTCCGCGTCGGAAAACCGATGAAATTCACAGGCAAGCCCACCAAAGAGAACTTCCTCGCGTTCCAGCGCAAGGCAATGCAGGCCATTGCCAAGCTCGCAAAAACAAAATACCCTTACTGACATGAAAGAATACCTTACGCTGCAGCAATTGAAGCGCATGAATTGGGAAACCATCGAGCGCCTCCAGCAGCAGCGCTTCAAAGCAACCGTGCGTTACATGCTTCCGCAAGTCAAAGCATATCGCGACCTGTTCAAACACTACAACATCGACCCGCAAAGCATCAATAAAGTGGAAGACTGGAAAAAGCTCGGCCTGCCGCTGCTCAAAAAGGCAAACTACAAGGAGCACCCTGAAGACTTTGTCGTGCACGTCGCGCCCGACGAGGCATTCCAGCACTACAAACAGTTCCTCGAAGCGCAGGAAAGCGCCGCGATGGTCTCCCTGTTCTTGAAAGCGCTCACGCACCGCAAGTCGCTCGAGAAAGAAATCAAGAACTACTACGTTCCTAAGATGCCTGCGTTCTCGGGCGGAACCGAAAGCGGCAAGCCCGTGCCCGTGTTCATCACAGCACGGCAAAAGCAAACCATGCAGCGCATCCTTGGCATCGCTTCCGAGCTTATCTTCACTAATTTCAAGCCTGATGGAACACTTGTCGGCATGAACTTGTTCCCGTATGCTCCGCATCTAGGCTGGCACGCGGTGCAAATGGCGCTCGACAGCGCCGCAGACCTCAACCTGTCCACTGCAGCAGGCGGAGCGATACCCACCGAGAAGCTCGTGGAGATGGCAGAAGCATTCCAAGCCAACATTTTTGCGGGCATGAGCGACTATATCCGCAACCGCTGGCTTCCGGTCGCGATTGAAAAGAAAATAAAACTTCCCGCAAAAGCATTGTTCCTCAACGGCGCGCAGAAAATGCACGAAGGCGAGCGCCAGAAGATCAAAACGCTCGCGGCAAAGCTCGGCGTCCGCGACGCAGCCGTGCTCGACTTCTTCGGCGCAAGCGAATTGAAAGAAGATTTGCTGCCCGAATGCAGTCCTGGCTCAGGATTCCACCACATCGCTCCTCTTTCCGCGATCATCCGCACGGTCCGCGCAGAATCCACCACCAAAAACGGCTGGATTGAAGACTGGGACTTCACGCACCCCAACCAAGGCGGCTATGGCGTCATCTGGAATATCGACGGTGCAGGAACCTTGCTGGAAGGCTACCTTGTCGGCGACACATACGAGCGCATTGCGCACGACAAATGCGCGCATTGCGGCTTGCGCGTCGAGCGCATCTATGACGTCAACCGCATCCGCGAGACCGAAGCACAGCTCGCGCTCACCGGCATGGTCGAAGCAAAAGTCAAAGGCACGCGCATCGACCTCGCAGCCATCCGCGGAGCCTTGCTCAAGCTCTCCGAAGTCGCCGAAGCGCAGATTATCGCGCACAAAGCACAGCTCATCATCAAAATCGCGCCAGCAATAAGCAAACAGCGCGCAGAATCAAAAGTCCGCGCAGCGCTTGACGCTCTCGGACTCGAAGTCACGCCAAAAATCGAGTGGACCACGGTCGAGAAGCTCACGAGCGGCGACGGATTCAAGTATCAAGGCATCAGGGTGGAATCATGATGGACACCTTCTTCTCCGCAAAGCGCATCGCAGTCATTGGAGCGTCGCGCGAACGCGGCAAAGTAGGCAATATTGTCTTCACGAACCTGCTCCGGCCCGGCTTCACGGGCAAAGTCTACCCCGTCAACCCGAGCGCGACCGATATTCTCGGCAAAAAGTGCTATGCGTCGGTGCGCGACATCCCTGACGCCGTTGATTTGGCAGTCATTGCGGTTCCTGCGCCCTTTGTTCCCAAAGTGTTGGACGAATGCGGCAAGAAAAACATCAGGCACGCGATCATCATCACGTCCGGCTTCAAGGAAGTCGGCAACACCAAGCTCGACACCGAGCTCCGCAAGGCGCTCGAGCGCAACAAAATCGCAGCAGTCGGGCCGAACTGCCTTGGCGTGTTTGACACGTCGAGCAAAGTCGACACGCTCTTCCTGCCGCCTGACAGACTGCTCCGCCCGAAACAAGGCGGCATCTCGTTCATCTCGCAATCAGGAGCATTAAGCAGCGCTGTACTTGATCTTGCAGCGCAGGACGGCTACGGCTTCGCGAAATTCGTGAGCTATGGCAATGCGATGAACCTCGACGAATCAGATTTTCTTGATTACTTTGCCAAAGACCCTGCGACCAAGGTCATCTGCATGTACATCGAAGGTGTGCACGACGGCAAAAAGTTCCTTGCGGCAGCGACGCGCGCAGCAAAAGTCAAGCCCGTCATCGTGCTCAAGGGCGGAACCACCGAAGCAGGCAGCAAGGCAACCATTTCGCACACCGGCTCGCTCGCAGGAGTTGCCGAAGTCTACCTTGGCGCGTTCCGGCAGGCAGGATTGATTGTCGCGAACGACATCGAAGAAGTGTTTGACTACCTCAAAATCTTTGAAAAGCTCCACGTCTTGCCCAAAGGCAACCGCGTCCAGGTCATCACGAACGGCGGCGGCTACGGCATCCTTGTCTCTGACGAGATTTCTCAGGCAAAACACCTGAAAATGGCGGAAATATCCAAAGAAACCGTCGCCGCGCTGAAGAAACAGCTTCCGCCGCTGGTCGCAGTCCACAATCCATTCGACGTTCTCGGCGACGCCACGGATGAGCGTTACAAGCTTGCCATCGACGCCTGCCTGAAAGACAAAGGCAATGATATTCTGCTCGTTGTCATCCTGCCGCAGACGCCGCTGCTCGTTCTAGACAGGCTCGCCGCGGAAACAATAGACGCCGCGCAAAAAGCCAAGAAGCCGATCGTCTGCATCGTGACAGGAAGCGAGTTTGCAACACGATTTGCGAGAAAACTCGAAGACAAGAACATCCCGTGCTATGAATTCCCGGTGCGCGCAGTCAGGGCGTTGGATGCGCTGGCGGCGAGAACTTCTTCATCGTAAATTTGCCCCGCCCGCAATCCATGCCAAGATATTCGCCGCGGTATTCTCCTGTTCCAGGGTCATATGCGTTGTAAAAGATATTGCCTTTCGCCGCATGCCATGGTGCGTCGTTCGCATACACTTTGGTGAACTCGATGTAGTTGTCGTTTGTGAAACCCTCAAATCCAGCCGTGCCATTGCAGTCCTCGATCAGCCCCTTGATGTTCGTCTTCTTCCCGGAGAGCGTGCGTTCCTGTACGAACAGCTCGAACAGGCCGCGGTGCTCGAGGCGGAGATCCCACGTGCCGATATAGTCTGGCGTGCCCTCGGTCACGCGGCCGTGCTTGGCGGCGCGGTATTTCCGCTCGATGAGCGGGCACTCCTTGTCGCTGTACGCCTCATCGGGCGACGTGATTTTGCGCATGTCCACCTCGATTTGGTCTTGCAGGATTGATTCCAGCGGGATGTGTCCTTCTGATATATCCATAGCCATCACAATGTCATCTTCGCTGGGCTGGCGGACGACGCGGTCTTCCCAGTATTCGTCAATCACGATGCTGTACTGCTCCTTGAGCCTTGCCTGGTCGCGATAGAACCGCCCTGCGTGCCCGAGCCCGATGAACACGATGTCCGGCTTTTCACGCGCGATGTTCTCAAGGATGGGGCGCTCCCGTCCAAGCGCGGCTTCATACGCGAGCTCAATGCCCAGCTTGTCCTGCGCGCGGTACTTCTCGAGAAACGTGTCTTCTGACGCGTGCTTGATCTCTTTCTCAAGCGCCTGCAGCTGCTTCGTGCGTTTTGCGATGTCAGTGTAGAACGCCGTTGATTCCAGAAAGACGATGGAGTTGCCCTGTTTCTTGAACCGCTTGTGCAGGTCAAGATAGATGTCGTGATTGAGGAATTGCACCGATTCAATCGTCGTCTTTTTCCGCGGGGCGTCGATGGCCAGGCCGATGGAGTGCTCAGGGTGCACGTTCGCGAGATGCGCGAACAGCATCGGATGCGGCACCGCGATAGGGTCGAGGCGCTCGAACAGCATCTCCACCTTCAGCGACTCGACCAGCCCGTAGAGCTTCATAGAAATTACCGCTTCTTCTTTTTCGAGCTCTTCTTCGGAGCGGTGTTGTACGTGACCTTGGACTCTGCCGCGGCCTGGTATGTCTCCAGCGGCGTCATGTCTGCTGTCACGGAAGAGGCTTCGGGATTCCACGGCGTGGTATCCACAACGTCCTCGATCGAAAGCACTGCGATAAGCATGCCGAAGATGTTCACGATGAGCAACAGCACGAACGTGATGAACGCGCCGACATTGACGTGCTCAAACACGATGTTCGCCAAGCTCAAAGAGAACAACACGGTCGCAAACGGCCAGGACCAGCGCGACTCGGCGGCGATGCCGACCAAGGCGACGATAGACAGCATGATGCCGATCACGATAATCACGAGCTCAAGCGTCGCGTACTGCGACATCTTGCTCTCAAGGAAAATGATGCCTACAAAGCTCAGCACCATCACGACAAGGATTGTCCATAAACGTCCCATTCCCATATGCATACCCCCACTAATAGGCATTCAGCAACGAAGAGCCTATAAATAGTTTTCTATTCTGGAGTAGTGACAACTAGAACTCGTCGGTTTCCAGCGATTTCAGCAATCCCTTCCTGCGGAGCACGTCCACCTGGTGGGGCTTGTACTTGAAGATGACATCGCCCTTTTCGTCGCCCGAAAGCTCCCAGGGCTCAATAAGAAGAACGTCTCCCTCGCGGATCCACAGCTTGCGCTTCAAGCGGCCGGGAATGCGGCAGATGCGCGTCTTTCCGTCCATGCACCGCGTTCTCATGCGCGAGCCGCCCACGCGCTGGTCGCAGATGCCGATTGTCTGCCGGTCTCGCGGCATCGGCGTACGGCGGATGTCCTCAGCCATTTGCTGCTGCTGTTCTTCAGCCGACAATGGCTTGCGGTGCTTCGGGTCCATTGAACAGCGTCACTTGGGGCGGTTTAAAAGCTTTTGCCCACCGACACGCTTAAAAGCCCGTCTTTGTTCTCAGATTGTATGAAAAAGAAGGTGTTCGCGTGGGCACTGTACGATTTAGCCAATACTGCATTCACCTCGCCCTTCCGCACTATCTTCTGGCCGTTGCTGATCACCAGCTTCCTGGGCGGCAATGAGTTCCAGATCGGCGTTGCGGTCGCGCTTGGCGTGCTCGCGTTCAGCGTTCTCATTCCGATTATCGGCAGTATTTCTGACGCAACAAAAGTCAGGATGCCCTTCATCATCATTCCATCCATCTTAACGATGCTTGTCATCGCCGCAATCCCGTTCGCAGGACTGTGGTGGAACCTCGCGCTTGCCGCGATCGCCATCGTGCTCTACAATATCGCGCTTTCCATCTACAATACGCTGCTTCCGGACATCGCGTCGAACAAAGACATGGGCAAAGTCTCAGGACTCGGCATCGGCATGGGCTTTTTCGGCACCATTCTGTCTCTTCTTGTCGCGCTCGGCGTGCTCAAGTTCTTCGCGACTGACACGCTTGAGACTGCGATAGGCGTCAAGGCAGTCTTTCCCGCGCTCGCAATCTTCTTTTTCATCTTCTCGCTGCCGCTCTTCCTTAGTATCAAGGACGCACCGGCACGAAAACACGTTGTTCACATCAAGAAAACATTCAAAGGCATCATTGCGACCTTCACGCACATCGCCGAACTCAAAGGAATGATTCCGTTCCTCATCGCGACGCTGTTCTTCTCCAACGCGCTCGCCGCAATCGACGTGTTCTTCTTCCTGTTCGCCAAAAAAGAAATCGGCGTGGCATTGTTCACGTTCATGCTCATCTTTATGGGTCAGTCCATCGGCGCAACGCTCGGCGCGTTCGCATTCGGCAGGCTCGCCGACCGCATCGGGCCCAAGAAAGTCCTGCAACTTGGTGCGCTCCTCTGGATCGCGGTCATCGCGCTCTTCCTCGCATCAAAAAACATCACGGTCTTCTGGATCGCGGCACTGCTCGGCAGCGTCGCATTCGGCGGCGTGCTCGCATCGGCGCGGGCATTCTTCGTCTTCCTCGCGCCGCGGCACAAGATGGGAGAATTCTTCGGCTACTCGCAGATACTCGGCAAGCTCACCGGCCTCTTCGGACCCGTGCTCGCGGGCTGGCTCATCGTCGCGTCAGGCTACGAAAGCGCGCTCGCCATGATGCTGGGCTTGGTCGTGCTCGCGTTTGTGTTCTTGTGCTTCACGCCGAACGTCAGAAAAAGCAGAGTATTCTGATTTCTATCGCTGAATGCCTTCCCAGTCGCTGAACAGGTGCTCGGGCTTGATGGTCGTATCGACCAGAATCGGGAAGCCGCCCTGCACGACGTCCTTGGAGAACGCCATGTCGTCAAACGTGTTGCCGAAATAGTGGAACGGGAACAATTCAAGGATGTCGCGGTGGATGAGTGTGCAGCCAAGATGCGTCGCGAGCACTCCCTTGAGCCCGGGAACCTTCAGCTCTGCCTCGTCCACATACCACAAGCCAGTCGGGTCGACCGGGTGCTGGCTGAACAGCATCGGCAGCAAACGCACTTCTTCGCCGTACGGCATGTGATTGTACACGACGCCGGTCACGATCTTCTTGTTGTGCGCGACCATTTTCTGCAACGTGTCAGGAGCGGGAATAACGTCCTGCTCGAGCGAAAAGAGATAATCATAGCCTTCCTTGAGGACTTTGTCGCGCAAGACGTTGCGCGAAGCGATAATACGGTCGCGCGCCTTCTCGTGCCACGGTCCCTTGACCACGGGCAAGCCCGCTGCCTTGATTTTCTTCATGTATTCGTCGCCTGCGGAATTGTCTACGAGCAGAATGTCCATCTGGAAGCCGTCGTGCTTCAATGCCTTGACTGCGGCGGCATACTTTGCCAGCGCGTACTCCTTGTTCATGTACGTCGGGCAGCCTACGAGCACTTTCATTTTAACGACAACCCCTTAGTGCCCATCCAGATCGGCACTTCATAGCCCTCTGCGATGTGCGGGAACGTGACTGCCTTCGCGGCGACAAGGTCATTGATGCTCACGATGCCAGAGCGCTGGTCGTCGATGCGCGGACAGGCAGTGTTGACCCAGCAGTCGATGAAGTTGAAATCCTCCATCCAGCGGAAGTCGAGCGTGTCGCAGACAAAAATGTAGTATTCGCGGTCGCCTTTCTTCTTCAACTGCAACGCGCGCTTGAGATTCGCCTGACCAATCTTCGTTGAAACAATAAGGCCGACGCGCTTGGCGTTCAGGAATTTCAAAACCGAGCCCTTGCGCGACTTTGCATAGCTCTCGATTTCCTGCGGATCAGTCAATTTGAAGTCATTCGTGTACGGGTTGTAGCAGTACACAGGCTTTTTCGTGTGCAATGCGACATTGATCGGGTGGAACGCGCCCGAGCCGACAAAAAGGAATGCATCCACTTGAGAATTAATCTTTCCTGCCATCGCGGCATTGCAGCCCAGCACTTGCCCGCCTTCCACGGCGCCCGGAATCTGCTTGACAATATCAGGAATGCGGTGCGCGAACTGGATGCTCGCGACAATGCCGATTTTCTTGGGCAATTTCTTCTTCACGCTGTCCGGAATCACGACTTCCATCGTGCTCTTGGCGTGCACAAACATCGTTTTCATTGATGCGTTCAGAACGAACTCGGTTTATAAAGGTTCTTCTCCACAGCTCGCGCACGGCATAGTCTGCCAGCGGCTTGAGATTCACGATGTCTTCCTCGTTGTACTTCAGCAAGAGATTGAGGTAGTCAGGGTCCTTGGTCGCGCGGAACTGCTCCCACAGATAGACTGCGTCCGAGCCTGCGACGCCTGCGACTTCCTCGGCGCGATGAATGCCTAATTGCCGTTCGATTGATTTCAACCCGCCATGCAGCCCGATCTTCGCGCACACGTGCCGCAAGTCCACGTGCGGCTTGCGGATGCGCAAGCCAAAGAAGCGCTCGATGACGGGCAAATCAAATGACGCGCCGTTGAACGTCACAACCATCTTGTATTTTTCCAGCGCGCGTTCCAACAAGACCTTGTCGAGATTGTAGCCGCGCACAAACGTCTTCGTGTCGTTGCCGTCGTAGAGGCCGATGACGGTGATTCCGCCGTAATAGCCGTTCGTTTCGATGTCCAGAAAGACCGCTTCATCGCGAAACGTGTCATACAAGCGCCACTGCTCGCCCAACGGGATGTTCTTTGACAAATAATTCAGGTTTTCGTCCAGCAATTCGCGCTTGAACTCCTTGATTTTGCCATGCGCTGCCTCTTTCCGAGCCGCGGAAAAGCCTTTGACCTTCTTTGCGTCAAGAAAATCATTCCAATCACGCACGCCCTGCGACCAAATCTTCTGCTCAGTCGCCAGACGCACCTTGGGCAAGAACACAAACGAATTCCGTAACATTTCCGACAGCGCTTGAATATCCACTTAAAAGCACTGCGCGCGCTTGTCCAGTGAAGTTTTATAAGACGGCAACATAGTGCAAGAACGATGGACTACAAAGCAAAGACTGTCAGCACCTACGACACGTTTCCCAAGCGGTTTGACGAGAAATTCGAGAAGCACTTCCAGCTCTATGTCCGTCCCGAAGCAGAGCGGTTCATTCATGCGCTGCAGGGAAACGGCGTTCTCGACCTCGGCTCAGGGCCAGGCAACCACGCCGCATACTTCCAACAGCAGGGGCTTGACGTCCTGTGCGTCGACCTTTCCGACGAAATGCTCAAGAAATGCCGCGAGAAAAAACTCAAAGCCATCAAAGCAGACATCGAAGATCTCGCGCTGTTTCCCACGAACTCGTACAATGGAATCTGGTCGTATGCGTCCGTCATCCATGTTCCCAAGCGGAAGCTGCCGGGCGTCGTGAGCGACATCGCGCGCATCCTCGCGCCGCAAGGCATCCTCGGTCTCGCGGTCAAGGAAGGCGACGGCGAAGGACTTGAATCGCACGAAGACTTCCCCGGCACGCAGCGCTGGTTCTCCTACTTCAAAAGCGACGAAGTGCAGTCGTTCTTCAAGCCGTTTGAAGTCATCCACAGCATCCGCTCGCCCAGCAAGAACGGCGGAAAGACCGTGTTTCTCGAATACCTGATGCGGAAGAAGTAGTCATTCCAGCGTAAAATACATCCTGCGCTGCGTCTTGCCTTTGTTTTCCGCCTTCAAGACCTTGATTTTGCCGATTTCCTTGATGTCTTTCACGTGCGTGCCGCCGCACGGCTGAATATCCACGCCGACAATCTCCACGATGCGCCATTCAGGAATGCTCGGCGGCATCTTGTCTGCGAGTTTCACCAAATCAGGAATCTTCAATGCCTCTTCGCGCGGCATTGCCGACATCTTGACCGGCGCGCCCTTCGCAATCGTGGCGTTCGCGTGCTCGCCGAACTGCTGGATTGCGTTCTTGTCAAACGTTTCCAGCGAGAAATCAATCTTGCTCTGAGGAATGTCCAGTTGCTTGCCCGTCACGAACGCTCCGGTGAGCGTATGCACGGTCGCGCACAGCACGTGCGCCGCAGAATGCATCTTCATCATGCGGTATCGGCGTTCCCAGTCAATCACGCCATGCACTTTGTCGCCGACTTTCAGGCCGGGCTCGGCAAGAATGTGCACGATGCCTGCGTCAGACTTCTTCGCGTCCTTGACCGCGCACTCCTTGCCGTTCGCAACAAGCTTGCCAGTGTCATTCAGCTGGCCGCCGCTGGTCGGATAGAACGCAGTGTTCTCGAGAATGACATTCACGCCATCCGCAGAAACAACCGTAGAATCAAACTCTTTCAGGTAGCAATCGTCAAAATAGAGCGGCTTGTTCATCGGGGGAATTCGTCAGGGAACACGAGCTGCGCGTATTCTGCGATCTGGCGTGCCTTGTGCGGCTTTGCCGCCTCGCGGTCATACGCCGACGCATTCCCGCCCATCATGCTCATCAAAGCGCACAGCGAAATCATGGTCGCTCCGACGCGCACATTGAACGCGCTCGGCACAGAACGCACTGCGGGCGCGGCAAGAACAGGCTGCGGCTCAACGGGCACAACATACTCCTGCTGCGGACGCGAGCGCTGCCGTTCCTGATACGTGTTCATCGCGTGCCCGAGCAGCGCGGTGCCCAGCACGGCGCCGTACAGCGCAGTCACGTTGACGCCTTTGTTGTTAAGATAGTGAGTGAACATTGCCGCACCGAATGTGCCATATCCCGCAAGCATGCCTATCACTAAGCACTTCGCGCCGGCTTTCGTACTCTCTTTGTACGTTTCGGACTGATACCACTCATCATCAGACGATACCTTTGCCTTTCTCGGCGTCTGCAACGCGTGCGCAATAGTGTGGACTTTGCGCGCCTGCTCAGGAACGTACACTGGCTCGGCGAGTTTCACTTCGCCGCGCGCGGGCTGTTCGGGAATCTGCTCATACGCGAACGTCTTGTCATCCGGCGCGAGGTCGCGAAGCGAGGCGTAGAAGTCCCACGTGTATGCGTTGGTCCTGCGGACGCTGTCGCTCAGCTCATTCTTGAGCGCTGCAGCGTCTTCCTTGACGATGCGCCACGCCTTGAAGCGAAACGGGTGCTCGCCGATCAAATGGTCAACGTCAGAAGCGAGCCCGCGCGCAATCGTATTCGCTTGGCTCGGCGTGATGTACTTCGCGCGCAGGCCGTCGTTCAGCCAGCGCGTGCAGAGGCCAACAAACTGTAATGAAGAATCATAGTCGTCCAAGAGCTCTTCACGGCTCTTGAACAGGCCTTTCACATCCCGAACGACACCATCCAATGTCACTGTCTCACCCACTAGTAAATGTACGGAATCAGCTTCTTCGAGAGACGCATATAGTCTATATATGGTTTTCCATACTTCTCTAGCAGAACGCGGTCGCGCGAGTTTGCGCGGAACGCGGTCGCGGGAAGCAATAAGAGCACGACGAAGATGAGGGTGAACTGCAAGCCGAAGACGCCTGCGATTCCTGCAAGCGCGAGCAATAAGCCAAGCTCGCGCGGGTTTCTGATCGCGCCATAAATGCCGTTGACGGAATACGCCGGAAGCTCTTCCTTGGGAGCGAGCACCTGCAAATACCAGAGATACTGCTTGCGCGCGTTCATCGCTGCGAGCCAGACAATGAGGCCGAGCGCGAGCAATGCAAATCCGGCATACGCGAGCGTTCCGGTCGACAACGCAGTGAGCGTCATGCCGCGCTTGACGTATTCTGCGACGCCGATGGCGATCGTCAGCACGAACAGCACGCGCCACACCCACAATGCCTCAGCCTTGTAGACTGACTTGCGGTGCTTTGCCCATTGCAGTGCGCGCGTCTTGAACAATGAACGCAGCATCAGCTTGACGGAAATCAGGAAAAACAGCACGGCCATCGTGGCCAATATCATCCAGTTTGCAATCATCATCGATATCACCTCGATTTATCTACGCCAACGCGCTTGCAGTATTTATAGATAGGGCATTGCGAGCATTTCGGAGAGACCGGCGCGCAAATGGTCTTGCCGTGCGCGACAAATGTGTCGTTGACGATCTGCCAGTGCTTTTGTGGCACGTGCTTCACCAATGCTTCTTCGGTTTCTTCCGGCGCTTTGGTCTTCACCCAGCCGAGCCGGTTGGAAATGCGGTGCACGTGGATGTCCACGGGAATCGCGTCCTGCTTGAACGCGTACACGAGCACGCAATTGGCAACTTTCCTGCCCACGCCGGGTAGTTTGAGCAATTCTTCCATCGTGTCCGGCACGTTGCCGCCGAAATCATCGCGCACCATCTTTGCCGCATTGATGACGTTCTTCGATTTCGCGTTGAAGAAGCCGATCTTGCGGATAATCTTGATGACGTCCTTCTGTTTCGCGCGCGCCAATGAATTGCAATCAGGATATTTCCTGAACAATGCCTCGGCAAGCACTTCTGTCACTTCATCTTTTGCACGCGCGCTCATAATCGTCGAGATCAAGACCTTGAACGGCTCATATTTCTCGCCCATGCGGCCAAGCATGGTGGTCATGCCCTGCTGCTTGGCAAGAATCTTCAAGACTGTGTCGATTTCCTGATGGCTTACCATGCGACCTCGAAGAAATTCAGCATTCCCTTGTATGGCTTCTGCGGAAGCCGCTGCGCGTTTGTAAGAATGAATCCTTTTGCGGTCTCATCATACAAATCAATCGCAAAATGCTTGTTCTCGTCTGCCTCAAACTCTGCCCGGTTTTTGTAGGTCTTCACATCGACGAGTGTTGCCTTGCCGACAATGCATCCTGTGGGAAGCGCGGTAAAGCCGTACTTTGCCATCGCTTCCTTGTTCGGCGCCTGCGAGGCGTGCACGAGAAACTCTCCGCGGAAACTCGTGTTCCAATTGCGCAACTCGACCGTCTTTTTGCCGGAGACGACCAATTCTGCCCACGGCTGTTTCAAGGAAAGCGCTTTCATTTGTGCAATCGTCTCCAATGATACAAATACTGCTGCGCGTAGCCGGCAAGCGGACCCCATTGCTTCCTGCCGAACTCGGCGAGCTTCTTCAGCGGGAGCTTCTTTCCCTTCAAATATGTTTCCTTGACCGCGCGCTCCATCCAGACGTCAACAGGGAATGCTTCAGTAAAGCCGAGCGAGAACAATGAGATGCAGTCCGCGACCTTTTCTCCGATGCCAGGCAGCTCCATCAGCTCTTCTTTTGCCTTTTCGTACGGCATCGCGCGCAGTTTCGCAAACCATTTGTCGTTGACGCGCGCATTCACGCCTAAAATATACTTCGCGCGGAAGCCCACAGCGCATTTCTTCAGCTTTGCAGCGTCATTTATCTCGCCGGGCGACGGAAACGTGAAAAATGCTTTGCCACGGAACACCACGGGAGTTCCAAACAACGCAGCGATGCAGTCCATATTGCCCTTGATCTTCTTGATGTTCGACATCTGCGAGCACAAAAAGCCGACCGTGCACTCCCACGGGTCCTGATTGATCAGCCGCAGGCCAGGATACTTCTTCATCGCGTACGCGATTACTGCGTCGTGCTGCAATGCGCGCTTGATTCGTCCATAATTCTCGTCCAGCGCAAAGAAATGACGCACGAACTTTGGCGTCGCGCCATCGAAAAAGAGCTTGTTGCCCTCCTGTCGAATGCAAAACACCTTGCCGCGCGTCACAATATAATACCACGAATCATGCAAAATGTAGCGAAAGAACTGCCCGGAGTCGAGCGTATGGCTCAGGTTGAAGTCCGTGCAGGAAATGGATTGCATATGCGTAGATTTTCTGTCGTGCATTAATATCTTTCTTCATTCACTCGGCAGTGGCGTTTGAGGAATATTTTCTTATTAGTATAATGCAGTTATGTATGTTCTAGGCAAATAATGTTTATATACCTGAGCGTACCTGTTGTAGATGTGCTCGTCGAGAACCACAATAGGTAGTGGTTTTTGGCCCGCCCGCGTGTTGCGGAGCAACACTTCGCAGTAACAAAAAAAAGAGTCCTTCAAAGAGGTGAGAGTGATGGCGCCAGTGTTACAGAAAGAGACCCCTGCGGTAACCGAGGATTTTCTTCAATCAAGCCCTGATATTTCTTTCAATGAAAAGCGCTTAAAGATCACGCGCAAGTATTCCAAGCCTAATATTCACCCGTTCGACGAACTGCAGTACGAGAAAAGATCGTCAGTAATCGCAGAACCCAACGGCAAGGTCGTCTTCTCTCTTGACGGCGCGGAAGTGCCCAAGTCCTGGAGCCAGCTCGCCACCGACATCATTGTCTCCAAGTATTTCCGCAAGGCAGGCGTTCCCGGCACGGGCAACGAAGTCTCTGCCAAGCAGACCGTCCATAGAATCTCAAACTCCATCCGTCAGGCAGGCGAAGTCTTGGGCTATTTCCAGACGCCGCAGGACGCGGAATCGTTCGAAATGGAACTGTCGCACATGCTGATCACCCAGAAGGGCGCGTTCAACTCGCCCGTCTGGTTCAACTGCGGACTTTACCACCAGTACGGCATCCTCGGAACCGGCGGAAACTGGTACTGGGACTTTGACTCGCAAAACGTCCAGCAGACGGCAGGCGCATACGCCAGGCCGCAGTGCTCGGCATGCTTTATCCAGACCTGCCGCGACGATTTGATGAGCATCTTTGACCTCGTCAAAAGCGAAGCGCGCCTGTTCAAGTACGGCTCGGGCACGGGAACCAACTTCTCGCCGCTCCGCAGCAAGTACGAAAAGCTCTCGGGCGGCGGAACCAGCTCGGGATTGATGACGTTCCTCGAAGTGTTCGACCGCGCAGCGGGCTCATTGAAGTCCGGCGGCACCACGCGACGCGCGGCCAAGATGGTCTGCCTCGACATGGAACACCCGGAAATCCTCGATTTCATCAACTGGAAAGTCAACGAGGAAAAGAAAGTCAAGGCATTGGTGGCGGCAGGCTACCCCTCGGACTTCAACGGCGAAGCGTACCACACGGTCGCGGGCCAGAACTCGAACAACTCGGTCAGAATCCCCGACGAGTTCATGCAGGCATATTTGTCCGGCGGCAAGTGGAAGACCCGCATGCGCAGCACGGGCGAAGTGCACAAGGAATACGAAGCCCGCGATTTGATGCGCCAGATCTCCTACGCCGCATGGGCGTGCGCAGACCCGGGCGTCCAGTTCGACACCATCATCAACGACTGGCACACGTCGCCCAACACGGACCGCATCTACGCGAGCAACCCGTGCTCGGAATACATGTTCCTGAACGACACGGCGTGCAACCTGTCCAGCATCAACCTGATGAAGTTCCTCAACGAAGACGGCACCTTTGACGCCGAAGGCTACCGCCACGCGTGCAGGATCTTCTTCGTCGCGCAGGAAATCCTCGTCGACTTTTCCAGCTACCCGACGCAGTCCATCGGCAAGAACTCGCACGACTACCGGCCGCTCGGGCTCGGCTACGCCAACCTCGGCACCCTGCTGATGGTCATGGGCGTTCCGTACGACAGCGACAAAGGACGCGCGATCGCAGGAGCATTGACCGCAATCATGACCGGCCACGCATTCCGCGTCTCCGCAGAGATGGCCGCAGCACGCGGACCGTTCGACGGCTACGCAAAGAACCGCGACCCGATGCTCCGCGTCATGAACAAGCACCGCGACGCCGCATACAAGATCGACGTCCGCCACTGCCCCGCAGAACTGCTCCGCGCAGCGCGCGAAGACTGGGACACTGCGGTCGAGCTCGGCGAAAAGCACGGCTACCGCAACGCGCAGGCAACCGTGCTCGCTCCCACGGGAACCATAGGTTTGCTCATGGACTGCGATACCACCGGCGTCGAGCCGGACTTCGCGCTCGTCAAGTTCAAGAAGCTCGCGGGCGGCGGCTACTTCAAAATCATCAATAACAGCGTGCCGCGCGCATTGCGCAAACTCGGCTACACGCAGGAAGAAGTCGACGAAATCCAGCTCTACATCCTCGGCAGCGGCACCATCGAAGGCGTGCCGCACGTGAATCCCGCTGCTTTGAAAGCGCTGGGCTTCACGGATGAGCAGATCAAGGAAGCCAAGGCCGCCGTGGAGAAGGCGCACTCGCTTGACGAGTGGACGCCGCACGTCAACCCCAAGTCGCTCAAGGACAAGGGGCTCGCGGCCAAGCAGATTAACGAAGCGGTCCTCGCTATCAGCGGCGCGCAGACCGTCGAGAACGCGCCTCACTTGAAAGAGGAGCACCTTCCGGTCTTTGACTGCGCGAACAAGTGCGGCAATGGCCAGCGCTTCATCGACCCGATGGGCCACATCAAGATGATGGCCGCGGTCCAGCCGTTCCTTTCCGGTTCGCTGTCCAAGACCGTCAACCTCCCTGCGGAGACCACGGTCGAAGACATCGAGAAAATCTATGTCGAAGGCTGGAAGATGGGCTTGAAGGCCATCGCGGTCTACCGCGACGGATGCAAGCTCTCGCAGCCGCTCAACTCCGGAACCAAGACGGAAACGGACGACAAAGCCCCTGCAGCGGTCGGCGAGCGCGAACTGCCTGCCAAGCGCGCAGGACGCATCATCGACTCGATCGTCGGCGGACACCGCATCGTGCTCCGCACCGGCGAGTTCGAAGACGGCTCGCTCGGCGAAGTCAGCATTGACATGCACAAAGAAGGCGCGACGCTCAGGTCATTGATGAACTGCATCTCGCAGGCAGTGAGCATCGGCCTCCAGCACGGCGTTCCCCTGGACAAGTTCGTGGAGACATTCACCTTCACGCGCTTCGAGCCCGCGGGCATGACGACGCACCCGAACATCAAAACCAGCACAAGCATCGTGGACTTCGTGTTCCGCGTCCTCGGTATGGAATACCTCGGACGAACGGACTTTGTCCACGTCAAGCCCGCAGAACAGCCGGCAAAGGCGCCCGAGGCAAGCAAAATCACTGCCGCGCCCGCGCCCAAAGCAACGCCCGCGCCAAGCGCCGTCAAGAAAGCCGCAAACGCGGTCCAGGCCCAGCTCGGCAACATGATGGGCGACGCGCCCGCATGCAACCAGTGCGGCCACATCACGGTGCGCAACGCGTCCTGCTATAAGTGCCTGAACTGCGGCAATTCGATGGGCTGTTCCTAAAGTTTGGGGTCATCATGCACTGCCCATACTGCCAGCATGCGGAAACGAACGTTCTTGACAGCAGGGTGACCTCTGATACTGATTCGATCAGGCGGCGCCGCGAGTGCGGCGACTGCCAGAAGCGCTTCACGACCTATGAGCGCATGGAAATCCTCGACCTTGCCATTCTCAAGAAAGACGGGCGCTCCGAAACCTTTGACCGCACCAAGCTGCTCAAGGGCATTTTGCGCGCGTGCGAGAAAAGACCGGTGAAGCGCGAGAAGATGGAGCGCGCAGTCGACGAGATTGAACTGCAATTGCGCCAGCTCGACCGCACCGAAATTCCCAGCAGAGTCGTCGGCGAAATGGTGAGCGAGAAGCTCCGCGGACTCGACGAGGTCGCGTTCGTGCGCTTCGCTTCTGTCTACCGCCGCTTTACCGACGCGAGCCAGTTTGCCGAAGAAGTCGCAAAGCTTAAAAACCCGGAAACCCCTAAGAGTGTCCGGGGGAAAGCCAAGAAGGGTGCGGCTACAGCATAGGCATGAGTGTTCTGAAAATAACCAAGCGCGACGGGCGGGTCGTTGATTTCAATCCTGACAAGATTACGACTGCAGTCTTCAAAGCCGCGCAAGCGGTCGGCGAAGCAGACATGACGCGCGCACGCGCTGTGACTGAGAAAGCCGTTATCACGCTCGGCCAGCGCTTCATCAACCGCATTCCAACGGTCGAAGAGATTCAAGACGTCGTCGAGGAGACGCTGCTTGCGAACAGCGAGGCAAAAGTCGGCAAGGCATACATTCTCTACCGCCAGAAACGCAGCGAGCTGCGCAACCTCAAAGTCGCATTATTGCAGGGCAAAAGCGACGAAGACACTGACTTATCGCTCAATGCATTGAAAGTGCTTGAGAAACGCTTCCTCAAGAAAGACTCGTCAGGCTCGCTGCTTGAAACGCCCTCGCAGATGTTCCGCAGAGTAGCGCAGAACGTCGCGCAGGCCGACGCATTCTACGGCAGCGATGTTACTGCAACGACCGAGCGCTTCTACGAGCGCATGCGCAAGCTCGAATTCCTGCCCAATACTCCGACATTGATGAACGCGGGAACACCCGTGCAGCAATTGGTCGCTTCGTTCGTGCTTCCGGTTGACGATTCCATTGAAAGCATCTTTGACGCCATCAAGCACGCTGCATTAATTCACAAGACCGGTGGCGGAACCGGCTTCTCGTTCTCGCACATCAGGCCCAAGAACGACTTTGTCAGCCCTTCAGGCGGCTATTCCAACGGCCCCATCGCGTTCATGCGTCTCTTTGACGCCGCAACCGGCGTCATCAAGGAAGGCGGCTCGCAGCGCGGCGCAAACATGGGCATCCTGCGCGTCGACCACCCTGATGTATTAGAATTCATCAATGTCAAAGCCGACGGCAAGAGCTTCACGAACTTCAATCTCTCGGTCGGCGTC
>JBGPHE010000007.1:0-21572 GCA_041484255.1 Candidatus Nanoarchaeia archaeon | reverse complement strand
GAACTCGACAAACGTCGGAGCGACGATAAAGCCGTGCGACGCGGTCAAATCGACGCGCGCAACAGGATTGCGCGTCATGATGACGCACTCATTCTTGACGCATTTCGTTTCCAGATTGTTCGCGATGCCGGAACAGAAGTCCGGGCAGTCGCGCGTCTTGTTGACGAAGAGATCGTAATAGTTCTTGTTGCCGACAAAGCACTTGTCCGCGCGCGCATCAAAGCCGCCGCAGACGCAGTCGCTGTCAGATACGCAATCCTTGCTGCTAACGTTCTGCTCAACAGCAGGCGGGCACGGCGCGAACGCGCAGTCCGGACCGGTTCGACCCACTGAAGAACCGTCCGGGCAGAGCATGGCTTCCATCGTGCAAAAGACGGGCTCGGGCGGCGGAGGGAGCTGCTTCTGCGGCACCACGGCGCACGCTACGAGGAAGATAAAAAGAAAAGAAAAAAGAAAAAACTTACGCAATCTCGAACACCACCTGGACGTTCGCGCTGACGTCGACGTCCTGCGGCGCGATGGGCGGCGCGGGGGCGGCTTCTGCCTTCGTCATCATGCCCGCATCGGCGCGGTAGTACGGCATCACGTTGTATTCGTTGATGCTGACACTCGACACCTTGCCGAGCCTGACATCGAGGCCGTCCGCAAGCGCGCCTGCCTTCTGGCGGGCGTCTTCGGTCGCGGAACGCAGTGCGGCGTCCTTGACGTCGCGCTCGTTCGCCTTGCTCAGCGAGAAGCTGACGCTTTCAACACCGGTCGCACCGGCGTCAACAGCGGTCTGGATCAAGTCGCCGACACGGCTCAAGTCCTTGGTCTTGAGCTGGAGCGTGTGCATCGTCTTGTAGCCTGACGTGATCTGCTGCTGGTTCTTGTAGTCCCAGTACGTGTTCGGAATAAGCTGGTAGTTGGTCGTCTGGATCTGGTCTTCAGCGACTCCTGCGCGGCGCAATGCCGCGATTGCCGCGGACATCGCCGCGCTGTTCTTGTCCTGCGCCTCGCGCGGGGTCGTGCCGTTCGTTTCCACGTTCAGCATCACCGTCGCCTCGTCAGGAGCAGCCTTGAGCTGAGCCGTGCCGCTCACGCTGATGGTGTTCGGCTGCTGCTGTTGCGCGCTTTGCACTGTTACGTTGCACGCGGTCAGAACGACCGCGAGCACAATCATACTGATTATCAATTGAAGTTTGTTCATGGTTACATCACCGTTTTTCCTAAAGGAGAAGCTTGCTTATATATTCTTTTTGTTAGTAAGGGATTTGCCTAACCAGCCGTGCTTCTGCAACGACAAGACCAAAGCGACCAGCAGCGCGGCGGTTACGACGCCGAGCACGATGAGCCAGAACGGCGACGCGGCCTCGACCAGCGGAGCGGAAGAGGCGAGCGCGAGCGATTGCTGCGCCGGAAACGCGAACATCTTCGCTTCCGCGACCGGCTGGGCGATCGGCGTGAAATACTGCACCGCGGACAATACCGTGGCCGCAGCGCTGAACAGGAACAATCCGAGGATAAACCAAATGGTCGTCGTGTTCGGGTGCAGCAGCATTCGCGCTTTCTGCGTGAGAGAATAATACTTCCACTTGCGCGCAGTCTCCTCGCGCGCGACCAGCCCTGCGCGGGCCAATGCCTGCAGGCTCTCGGCGACGCTCGGCGTGCTCATCTTCATGGCCTGCGCGATGTCCGACTGCGTGAGCGGCTTCGCGTCCAAGAGCTTCAGCATCTTGACGCGCGTCTCGCCCGCGAGCGCTTTCAGTGTCGGCTGGTCAAGCCCGATTCTTTCCATGGCGAGAATAGAGTGCGCGCGATTTATAATTGTTTGCGCTCAGTACTCGAGCGAGTTGAGCGGGTTGTTCGGTCTTTCCTTCCGGAGATTCTTGTACGTCGGAGAATTGAAGTAATCGCACATCGCCTTGAGCTTGGACTTCGTCACGGAATTCAATTCGGTAAACTCGATGCCCGTGTAGACCTTGTGGTCGCTCTGGCGCTCGACGCTCCTCTTGACAATGCCGTACGCTTCGAACAGCTCCTTGGGCCTGCTGATCGCGATTTCCACGCGCACTTTCGTGCCCGGCTTGAGACGCCCCTCGGTCTGGATGCAAACGCCCTCTTCCGAGAGATTATAGACACCTGCCTTGCTTTTGCCGAGATTGACGAACGCCAAGACGCCGGTGCAATAGACTGCGCGCGCGCCTTCGATACTGCAGCGCAGGTGCTTGCGGCGATCGGCTCCCTGCTTCACCCTGTCTTCAAGACCCATACGCCGCAAAAACAGAACACAGATTATAAGATTTATGGCGATGCAGAAAACAGTTCGTGGCAGAGCTCGATGAACAATGCCGCGCTCCACGCCTGCGAAACGCAGCCGTGGCTGGACAATGCGCGCGCCGAGCTCAGTTCGGCGTGGTGGCCGATGGCGCCGAGCGCGAGGATTTCGTGGCTGGACGCCTCGAGAATCGCGTGGATGTGCCGCGCGTATTTTTCCGCATTGACGCGCGCGAGGACAATCGCTGCGAGATTGTTGAGCCAGAACCAACTGTCGCCCTGATGATAGCTCGCCGGGTCCTCGCCTGTGTTGCCGTCAATAAAGCGCGCATCACTGGTGTCGATGGTCGCGATTCCTCCCCACGGCAGCCAGAGCTTCGGCAGCAGCGCGTCAAAGCACTGCTCCCACTCGTCGCGCGACAACAAGTCAGGATACGCATACGCCGCGATGAACGCGTTCGGACGGATGGTCGCGTCATTGAGCCCGTCATGCAGGAAGCTGCCATTCCAGAAGACTTCCCGCACGCGGCGCGCAAGCTCCTGCTCGAATTCCGTTTCTCCGAGAGCGCGCGCCAATGCGAGCGACAATGCCTGCACCTCGATGCGCGCGCCCTCTCGTGCGATGCTGTCCATCCACGTCTCGTGCGGCTTGTTGACGACAAGTCCGTGCTCGAGTTTGAGTTGCGCGCGATGGCGCTTCAATTCCTTGAGCAGTTTTCGTTTCTCGATGAGATTGAACAAGTCGGCGCATTCCATCGCGCGCACGCCGAGCCAGCCCGGCGCGTCCGCGGCGAGCAGCTGCGAACCAGGGCGCGTGGCGAGCTGTTTTTGCGCTGCAGATTGCAGGATAAGCTTTTTTGCGAGCTTCTGATTATTGATGAGCGCGAGCGCCTTGCTGCTGACGAGCGCGTCGCGCGTCCAGCACTGGTAAAACCAAGGATAGCCAGCGGCAAGTTCTTTGTCATCAATGGAAAGCTCGCCGAGCGCGCGGCACGCGCACGCGTACGCGAGGTCAAAGCGCTTGTTCGGGATTTTCTTGTGCGCGATCGCGGCCGCGACAAAGTCCATCTGCTTGTGCACGAGCGACATGCGGTTTTTCAGCACGCGCTTTGCTTCCGCAATCACTGCTTTTTTCGTGAGCCCTGCGGCGATGACGAAGCGCTGCGCGTTTACCGTTCCGGCGTTGAACACCCACCGCGACCACGGCGCGCTTTTGCGCGATTCGTCGTACGCGTAGCGCTGCTCCACCCAATCGTTGACCGGGAAGAATTCCATCGCGTCTCCGGCGATCGCGAGAAATAATTGAAATTCTTTATTTGTTCGGCTGTTGTCGTCTCGTTTGTCGTTGCGCTTGCGGAAACTGACCACGACGCAGTCCTGCGCATGGCTGACCTCGTACAAACGGCCCCACTCGCGATTGTCATCGATAATTTTGCAGTCGAGCAGGAGGTCTGCGCGCGCAGGAGCGGAAAATTCCACGAGCAGCGCGTTCGCGCCGTGCGGCATCGTGAGCCGCTGGTTGACGGTGAAGTATTCGCGCTGCGCGCCCCACAGCATGTCGGTCACGGCGCGCACCGGCTCGTGCACGTCGAGGTGCGCGACGGTCTTGAAGAGCGTTTCGCCGAGCGTGAAGAACACTCCTTGGTACCGCGACTCGGCGTGCGGCGCGAGCCACGCAAAGCCGCCGCGCTTGTTGCCGAGCAGGACGCTTGCCCGCTCCTCGCGCTCCATCATTCCTCACCGCGATAAAATTTCGCCGCGCTCTCCGGCATGACTGAATTGATGACTGCGCCCGAGCCGCGCTCAAAGCCGCCCCAAATCGCGATCTGCGGCAGGACTTCAATGTGCAGATGCAGGTCTTCGCCCTGCGGCGCAACCGTCACGAACAGATTGTAGGAACAATTCAATACGTGCAGGCGGCCGAGCACGCGCTTCAGCAATGACGCGAGCTCGGCAAGATCGGGAACGTCGGACAATTGACGGATGTGCTTCTTGGGATACAGCCACAGCTCGTAATTGAACCGCGACGCGTACGGACAGAACGCAAGCCAGTTCTTGGTCTCAAAGCACTGCCGCGCGCTGTTGGTCTCGGCCTTGACGATGTCGCAGTGCGGACACTTCAAGAAACGCCTGCGCGCCTCTACTTTTTCCTGAACTTCTGGCGGGACGAACGCGGTCGCGAACACCTGGCTGTGCGAGTGCACGATTGATGTTCCGGCGTGATAGCCGTGGTTCTTGATGACGCTGACATACGCGATGCTTTTCTTTTTGGAAAGCTCGGCAACGCGATTTTGATACACGCCGAGCACGTCCGCGATTTCGTTCGGGCTCAAGTCCGCGAGCTGCTTTGCGTGGTCGGGCGTTTCAACAATGACTTCGTGATAGCCGTAGTTCGCGGCGTGCGTGAAGAAGCGGTTGTCCGTCTTCGGCTTCGGCTGTCCCGCGGGCTCGAGCGCGGGAAACTTGTTCGCGAACCAGCGCACGCGCCACTTCTGCTTCGTGCCGATGCGGCCGAGCTCTCCCGGCGTCAATGCCTCGCCGCCCGGGCAAAAGAAACACGTGCCTTCTTTCACCGTCTCGGGAGCGTGCGTGAACTCCTTCGGCCTTGCGCCGCGGCCTTCGGAGTAGATGACCCAGCGGTCGAGAATGTAATCTTTTCTGAGTTCGCCCATCATACCCCCTTTTTTCGTATATGGACGGTGATGACTTGCTATATAAACATTTTGCCTGCCTTCCGAAACGAAAGATATTTATACCACCAGTATACATAAAGGTATATTGTTTCGACGATTCGAAAAAAGGTGATAACGTATGGCTGAAGGCGGAAAAGGAGTTGCATTGGTCATTCTTGGAATTATTGCAGTAATTGCCGTTGTCGGCATGGTGCTCTTGTTCAGCAAGGCGCAGTCGACCACGGGCAAGTTTGTCGCAGGCGCCGAGTGGGCGCAGTATGCCCCTGCAGAGCTCTGCGAAGAGCGCATCGGCTGCCCGCTGAAGAGCATCGAAGGCGGCACCACCTATTCGTCCACGCAAGCGCCCTATGTTGTCTGCGCGTGCCCGGACGGCGACGTGACCGCTCCGCTCGTGCAGAAGTTCGACTGGCGCACGCAGTTTTACCCTCAGGGTTAAGCAGTGATGCAGCGCAACAACATACACCTGGTCGTGCTGGCGATTGTCGGCATTATGGGCCTTGTGGCGCTCGTGCTTCTTTCAAAGCACGCGCACCTTGCGCTTCATTGAGGTACCATTCACATGGCAGACGATTCACACGACGCGGCAGGAGTGCGCATGGTAGCGCTCGGCTTCGTCGCAGTCATCGCGATCGCAGGACTGGTCCTGCTGCTGACGCAAAGCGGCGTCACCGGCAAGGTCTCCGGCCTGCAGAAGCTCGGCGTGGACGGCGTCCAATTGCGCTCGCCCTATGAGGCGTGCCGCGCCGTGAGAAACACCGACTCCGCAATCGGCGCGCGCTATGTCTGGAACGGCTTCATCGACCCGCGCAACCAGCTCATCGCGTGCGTCGACCCGACCGATCCTGAAAATTTCTACAAGACGCACTATGTCGAATTGCAGATGAAGTACACGTGAGCATATGGAATCCCACGAACTCGGCCTTGGCATCTTCATTATCGTCGGAGCCATCGCGCTCGCGTCGTTCGCCATGGTCTATCACAGCACGCAGGGCAACATGATCATCCAGACGTACGAGCAGCCCTCGAACCACAAGCCATTGTTCCTGCAGACCAACAATTTCCTTCCCGATTACGATTTGTGCCAGCAATACCTGTGCACGGCCTCCGCCGACGTCTACGGCGCGGGCGAGTATCCGCACGCCGAGCAGATCGGCGTCGAGAAGTACACCGGCAACCTTCGCTGCGGCTGCCCCGACGGCAAGGAATTCCAAGCCCGGCCGGACCGCATCGAGGTGAATAATTACTGATGGCCGAGCATTTCAGCTTCGCGCTCGTGCTGCTCGTCGCGGTCGCGTCCGTCGCGAGCCTCCTGTTTCTTTCCGGAACGTCTGCCACGGGCAACGTGATTCTGCAAGGCTATGCCGTCGGGCTGCCGCCGTACGTGGCGTGCCCTGGCGTGCAGTGCCCTGCGCACCAGCCGGCCTATGCGCTGCAGAACCCCGACGGCTCCCTGTCGATGAGCGACAACGGCAAGCCTATCTGCATCTGCATCCCGCCCCAGCAGGAATAAACCATGCTCGACTTAAAGATTGACGCGGAATTTTCGCTCGCGCTGCTCGGCGTGTTTGCAATCATTCTCATCGTCGCGACCATCCTCTTCGTCACGGTCAAGCTCGGCATCAAGCCGTACGACGTGCTGCCTGCAAAAGGGCAGGGCGGCGAGCCGTGCGACCTGGTGAAATGCTCTGCGGGAACCGCGCAGCAGGCCAGCATCGACTTTGACCGCGGCGTCGCGTACTGCCAATGCTCCGACGGCAGCGTGCAGCGCGTCTCGTTCGCAGGATAGCCGCGAAAGATTAATATATTTCATTTACATTACTTGTAAATATACTGATGAACACCACGGAGATGATGCCTATGCGAACGACACTGTGGATGATAACCGCAATTCTTCTCGTGACCGCGGTCGCGGCGCACGACGACGCAATCGCAAACGGCAAGCTGCTGGTCGACAGCCACGTGGCGTGCGCGAACCTCAGCGACACCCAGCTCGAATCCATTGGCGAATACCTGATGGAGCAGGCGCACCCGGGCGAAGCCCACGAGGCGATGCACGAGATGATGGGCATCAAAGACGGCTCGCCCGAAGAAGAGCAGATGCACCGGCAAATCGCGCAGATGATGTACTGCGGCGGCGCCACGGGCATGATGAACGGCACGCTCAACCACCCGATGATGGCGCGCGGATTCGCGCCCATGATGGGCAACGGCATGATGCGCAGCGGCTATCCGCTGATGGGCGGCTTTGCAGGCTATAACTCGACGCTCGACGCGCTCGTCTGCATCGCGCTGATCCTGCTGATCGTCTGGCTCGCGCTGTCCATCTGGAAGATGCTGCAGTCAAAGAAGTAAGTTTATAACGCCGCAGGCGTTCGCGTTTCGCATGCATCCTGAACTTCCCGAGCAGCTGCGTTCTGTTTTCGCCAAGAAAGGCCTGACTGCCTTCCGTCCTGCGCAGCAGAAAGCGATCGATGCCGGTCTTTTGCAGGGCAAGAACGTGCTGGTCTGCACGCCGACCGCCTCGGGCAAGACGCTCATCGCAGAGATGGCCGCGGGCAAGGCGATTCTCGAAGGCAAAGGGAAAGCGATTTACATCGTTCCCCTGGTCGCGCTCGCGAGCGAAAAGGCGAAAGAGTTCAAGAAGCGCTACGAAGGATTGTTCAAAGTCGCGCTGTCGGTCGGCGACTTCGACTCCTCGGACCCGCACCTGATGGACTATGACCTGATTCTCTGCACCGCGGAAAAGCTCGACTCGCTCATCCGCCACCACGCGCCCTGGCTGCGGTTCGTCAGCGTCGTCATCGTGGACGAAGTGCACTTATTGAACGACGTCTCGCGCGGCCCGACGCTCGAAATCATCATCACGCTGCTCAAGAAAGTGCTGCCGCAAGTGCAGTTGATTGCGCTGTCCGCGACCATCGGCAATCCTGAAGAGCTCGCGGCGTGGCTCGGCGCGACGCTCGTGAAAGACCAGTGGCGCCCGGTGCCGCTCCACAAAGGAGTGTACTTCGACAACAAGATCGAATTCGAAGGATAAGCTTTTTATCCTTCCTCGCGATTAGAAAGCCAAACACGGAGGTGTTGTTCAATGTTTAAACGATTAGAAGATGCATACGAATGGGCGCCCGTGCCCATCAGGATCGGCCTTGCCGTGCTGTTTGCCTTCACCGGCTACATGAAGGTGACGAACGTCGACGGCATGACACAGTTCTTCGCCAGCCTCGGGTTTCCCGCGGCGCAGGCATTTGTCTGGCTGGCCATCGTGCTCGAGCTTGTCGGCGCAGTGTTCCTGCTGCTCGGCCTGTGGACGCGCGCCACGGCAATGGTGCTGACCCTGCTGCTGGCAATCGCCATCACCACCGGCTACCTCATCCCTTGGGACGCGAGCAAGCTGCCCATGCTGATGAACCACTGGCCCATGCTTGCCGGAACGCTCTCGCTGGTCTTCAGCGGTCCCGGTAAGTTGAGCATCGATGAGAAGCTCTTCTGGGAGTAAAGCGCCTTTTTCTTTTATTTTTTTATTTATTCAGACGCATTCTCTTCCGAGTCGTTCGCGGCTGCAGGCTTGCTGCCCACGACATCCTTCACCACATCTTCATCAGCGCAGTACGCGATGCCGTTGTAGTTGATGTGCGCGGCGCTATACGGGCTCCAGTCCGGGCCGTACTTCTGCCTGCCCCATGCCTTGACGGCTTCGACGCCGCGCGGGTTGAGCATGATCTGGCCCGCATTGCAGGTCACGATCGGGCTGTGCACAGCAGGGGACTTTGCCTTCAGGACGTTGCCGACCGGCGACGCCTCGCCGAACATCAGCAGGAGGCCGCCGATGCCGATAAAGGCAACGAGCAATACTCCAAGAACGCGAATACTTGTTGAACTTTCAGCGATTTCCATTAGTGCATCACCCCATACATACCAAGACCTGCAATCATGCTGCCGAAAAGCAGCATCGCGAGCACGGCCATAACGACGATCGAAAGCACGAAAGTGACGAGCCAGACCAGCAATGATTTGCCCAGACTGACATGGTACTTGCTCCGAATCAGCCAGACCTCAAGAACGATGAGGACTGCCCCGCTGAAATAGCTCAGGACGGGAACAAAGCCGAGGATAAACGAGACGACGTACACGATTGCCGCGATGGTCATCGGCGTGCCGAAGGACTTGTCGCGCAAATCGAAGATGCGCGCGCTCAGCCACAGGAAGAACGCGCCGACCGCGATGCTGAGCACCAGCATCACCAATCCCATGCTCACGCCCAATGCTCCCAACAATCCTGCCATATCCCATCACCTCAGAGTTTGATTTGCTGGCCGTAGTGGCCGATCAGCAGGACAGGCTTCTCCTTCCCGCTCAAAGCGTTGATGATTCCGCCGACCCACGCGATAAAGAGGATGACCGAACACACGATGCCGGCAATCCATCCCGCGACAGGCACGATGAACATCAGGCGGACAATAACCCACGCGACAAACAAGACCAAGCTCTGCTTGGCATGGTACATTGCGAACTTGTCTTTGCGCCGCACCAAGAACACGATCACGAAACCGAGAATGCCCAACAAATAGGCAAGAAATGCGAACAGCTTGCTTTCACCAGATACTTTTACCAATACAATCACCCCTTGATTGATAAAAAAACGCAGAGGAAGTATAAAAGCGTTTCCTTACAGCCCGATTGACGCGAGCAGCTTGTCCTTGTCGAACGGCTGGAGGTCCTTGTATTCCTGGCCGACGCCCAAGTACAGAATCGGCTTCTTGGTGACATAACTTACCGAGATCGCCGCGCCGCCCTTTTCGTCGACATCCGCCTTGGCGAGGATGATGCCGTCGATGCCGACCGTCTCGTCAAACTGCTTCGCCTGCTCGACGCAGTCATTGCCCGTGATGCTTTCGCCCACAAACAATTTCAGGTCGGGCTTGGCGACGCGCATGATTTTCTTCATCTCGTCCATCAGGTTGGTGTTCGAATGCAAGCGGCCTGCGGTATCAATGAGCACGACGTCCTTCTTGCTCGCTTCCGCGTGCTTGATGGCGTCGAACGCGACCGCGGCAGGATCTGAGCCGTAATCGTGCCGGATGAGTTTGATGCCGAGCTTGTCCGCGTGCAATTGCAATTGATCGATTGCCGCGGCGCGGAACGTGTCTGCGGCCGCGAGCACGACAGACAATCCATTCTGCTTGAGCAGATTCGCAACTTTCGCGATGCTCGTCGTCTTTCCCGAGCCATTGACGCCGACAAAGCAGATGACAAACGGCTTCTTCTGCTTGACGAGCTCGAGCAGGTCAGGCGGCTCGACCGGGAACAAATTCGTGATGCTGGAGCGCAAGGAATCGACAATCGTTTCCTGCACCTTGGTGCGCGGAATCGGCTTGTCGACCAAGTCATTCTTCAAATCGCCCTTGATTTTCTCGATGACTTCAACGGCGGCGTTGTTTTCAAGCAAGGCAAGCTCCAATTCCCAGAACATCTCGTCAAACTGCTGCTCCGAGATTTTCTTGGTCGTGATCGCTTCCTTGATTTTCGAGAAAAATCCTTTCTTTTCTTCCGGCTCTTCTTCTTTTGCCGGCGCTTCGACTTTCGGAGCTTCTTTCTTGACTTCAGGAGCTTGCTTTTCGACTTTCGGCTTCTCTGCCTTTACGACAGGAGCCTCGACTTTCTTCTCTTCAACTGCTTCTTCTTTCTTTCCGAAGAGCTTGGCGAAGAATCCTGGCTTTTCTGCCTCGACTTTCGGCTCTTCTTTCTCGACTTCAGGAGTAGGAACTTCGATTTTCTTTTCTTCTTTTTTCTCAGGAGCTTTCTCGACTTTCTTTTCCGGCTTTTTCTCTTCCTTCGCAGGCTTCTTCTCTTCTTTAACCGGCTTCTTTTCTTCTTTCTTCTCTTCCTTCTTTTTCTCCGGCTTCTTCTCAGCCTTGGCCGGCTTTTTTTCTTCCTTTTTCGCCGGCTTCTTGACGTCTACCTCGACAACTTCCTCCTTGCCTTCCTCCTCGACCTTCTTGGTGAACTTCGAGACGAGGCCCTTGAGCTTGTCTTTGAGAAATCCGAACATCACGCACCTACAAGTTCCTGCAGCTCAGTCTGGAGCGACGCGGCGCGCTCGGCCATCTTTTCAAACTGCTCGACCATGTCTGCCTGGAACTTGCGCATCTCGACCGCCTGCTGCGCGAGCATCGCCTTGGTCGAAGCAATGTCTTTCTTGACCACGGTGCCGCCGCCGACATTGACCGCGAGAGTCTCCGTCTCTTCGAGCTTTGCTTTCAGGAAAATGCCATTTGTTATGGGAACAAACATGTCAGAACCCTTCTTGCTCTTGGCGAGCTCGTCCAAACTCAGCTGAACGTCCTCGAGCTCAACGGCCTGGCGCTCGATGGCCTCGACCTGCTTCTGGACCTGCTTCATCTGCTGGTCGAGCATCTGGAGCTCCATGTACTTCTGCTGCACGCGTTGCTGCGACTCTTCCAGTTTCTTGTCGGTCTTGTCTGCCATTTACTTCAGCTTCTTGAGAAGCGCCTCGAGGAAATGCTGATATTCATGCTCGCCCTTTAAGAAGGTGGTGTCTACGTCGAACAAGGTCACCTCTTCGCGCTTGAAATGCTCAAGCTCCTTCTCGATAAGCAATCTCACATACTTGGTTTCCATCGCGGTCAGCGTCATTCTTCTTTCACCTCAGGCTGCGAGATGTGAATCTCGCCAAAATGCTCCGCCTGCTCCAGCGCGACCTTCTGCTCGTTCGCGAGGTGCAGCAGCGGAATAAACGTGATGACTTTATCCTCTTTGATGTTCCCGGGAACAAGCGAGGAGAACGTGAGCGTCTTCGCGCCGGTCGCGAAAATCGAGACGAGCTTGCCGTACAAGCTCGCCATCGCGGACGTGATGTCGAACTTCTTGTCCGGAATCACGACGTTGACGTCGTGCAATGCGTTGAACAGCCTGCGCTTCTTGACTTCCAATGCTTGTTCCAATGCGCGGACCAAATCATAGACCGAGACCTTGCGCTTGCGCGGCTGCGGCAGGCGCGGAATGAGCTCCAAGCTCTGGTCGTGCATGCCGACCGCTTCGCCGTGCGCGAGCTCCTGCTCGAGATCGTCATAGAACTGCTGCTCGGACACTTCGCTCGCCGCGATGAGGCGGTCGAACTCGTTGAGGTCCTCGCTGACCAAACGCCGCGATTTTATTTTGAGAAGGATTGCCGCGGCAAGCAGAACTTTGCCCGACACTTTCAGATTCGTCTCTTTCAATTCCTTGATGCGGGCGATGTAGCGCTGCGTCAGCGCGCCGATGTCGATGTTCCACGGGTCCATCTGGTCGTCGTTCACCAGGTCGAGCAACAGGGCCTTCCAGCTGATGTCGTCGTTCTCGGCAATCAGCTTGTAGAGCTTTTCCTGCATACGACAAAGAACAGAGATTAGTTATATAAAGGTATTGCGGATGAAGAAACACGCGGACCCGTAGTTTAGCGGTTATAACGCCTCGTTTACACCGAGGAGGTCACCGGTTCAAATCCGGTCGGGTCCATACAGAAAACTTTTAAAGCGACGCCAAATCAGCGAAGTAATACGCGCCCATGGTTCAATGGTAGAACACGACCTTGCCAAGGTTGAGATGCGGGTTCGATTCCCGCTGGGCGCATTCTTTTTTCGTTATCCACAAAGATTATATACTCATCATCACGAAACAGGGATTAAAATGAGGTGGTAAGATTATGAAGAAAGCAATCCAGTTCCTGTTCGTTCTCGCGCTGTGCGCGATTGTCGCGCAGTCCGCATTCGCCGAAGTCGTGCGTTCTATCATGCCCGTGGACACCATCCACCCTGGCATCGGCAAATATCTCGAAACCTATCACACGAATTCCAACGAGCCCGGCAGCGCCAAGTATTACCTCGGCAGCGGAAACGTCGTGCACATCAACGACTACATGAACCGCGGCTACGGCATGCACGCCACGCTCGGCGACACGATCTACAACCAGCTCATCCAGGAGCGCGACGCGCGCCGCAAGGCGAGATACTCGCAGCCGCCCAAGAAATACCAGTGGGGTGTTTCCGCGCCGGCACCGATGCCGTCGTTCAAGCGGCCGTTCCAGCCCGTGCCGCAGAACGCGCTGCCCATGCAAAGCATGCCCTTGAATCCCGCAGCAGGAGGCCTTCCGCCTCCCGTGCAGCTGGAAGGAATGCCAAACGTTTACTGAGCTTTATGCACAACAACACACATATTGGAGGTGGAATAAATGAGTAAAACACTGCGAGTGATGCTTGCTGCAGTCTTCTGCATCATCTTCGCTCAATCAGTCCTGGCCGCAGGAGTCATGACCAACACGCCGATGGGCAACCAGATGATGTATACGTCGCGCTCGCACTATTACGTCACGCCGACAAACATCAGCACCCAGCGCTATCTCGGAACCGGCTCCGCGACCAAGGCGCTCGCGGACATGGAACGCCAGCGCGCGTACGACAAGGCTCCGCTGAAGGAGACCCTGTACGCCAAGATCCTCGCGGCGCACACCGCACGCAGGACCGTCAACCGCGGATTCCGCGTCTACCAATGGGGCGTTTCGGTCGCTCCGACGTACGGCAACATCCCGACGCCCAAGCCCGCGGTCGCGACCGCGAACGGCAATGTCACCGCGCAGGTCTTCCCGACCCAGAACGCGATGAACCCGAATCCCTGAGCGTTTTCTTTTTTCTTTCTTTTCTTCTTTTTTCGTAAATATTATATACTCACTTCTCAGGAAATGCCCTATCAACGAGGTGATTGTATGAATCAATTCAAAACCGCGAGAATCCTGATCGCGCTCATCCTCTGCGCAGTGTTCGCAGAGATGGCAGTCGCAGTGAGCTTCTCGCCCGATCAATCCGTAGGCTACGGCTATCCCGCGCCGAGAACGCTGCACCCGTCGCGCGTCATTCCCGACCAGAACCGCACGTCGAGCTACTTCGCAGGCAACCCCTCGATGTTCGGCGTGAAGGTCTCGCGCAAGGCAAAGAGCTACCAAAACCTGATGGCATTGCGCGCAGACAAGGCGATGACCAAGCAGGCGAAGCACGACTACCGCTTCAAGGTCACTCCGCCGCCCGCGTATGTTCCGGGCGTCTATGGCGGATTCGGCCGCAATCCCGCGGTCGCGACTGCAGCGGGAAACGACACTGCGATGACTATCCCGTCGCAGAACGCGCAGCCTGAAACGCAAATCGTCTAAGAATTCCTTTTTTATTTTTTACTTTTCTTTTCTTCGTGCTCTTTCCGCTTCTTTTCCGGCTGCAATGCCAATGCGAGCGCCATCGCGATCAAGCCGATGTCGCGGACCGTGACGTCGTTCAACCCGAAGCTCGCGACGACGCCGGCGAGGAACAAGACGCACACGAACGCGGCGAGGCGCGTGAATTTGTTGAGCAGCAGAAATATCGCGACGATAATTTCCAATGAACCGAGCGCGGCGAGAAACGGCGCTTGCGGAACCGAGAGCCACGCAGGAATCCAGCCGCTCCACAGCACGTTCAGCGGCCAGTGGAATAATTTGTCCACGCCGAACACGCCGAAAACAAATGCCAAGCCGAGGCGGAGAACCAACTGCGAATGCTTGCCCAGCGTCATGCGACTTCCGCTGTTTTCCCACTATAAATACTTTTATATACGACAGAACAGTCCGCAGACTCGATGGCCCCGTAGCTCAGCTCGGTTAGAGCACTCGTCTTATACGACACGCAAACCGACACGCAAAAAAGGTTTGTGCGCACATCGCTCTGAGAACACGGGCGGTCCCAGGTTCAAATCCTGGCGGGGCCATTATCTTTTTCACGATAGCTTTTTAATCCCCTGCCGTTCTTCCAGCCCTATTGCCCCTGTCGTCTAGCCCGGCCAAGGATCAAGGCCTTTCGAGCCTTTGACACGGGTTCAAATCCCGTCGGGGGCGTTTATATTAAGAAAGATTTAAAAGAAGCCACCAAAAACTGAAGAACAATGAAGAGAAGCTCGCGACGCTGGAAGAAGAAAGGGCAAATGCGCTGGAAATGGCAGCGCAAGCGCATGAAGAAGGAGAAAAGAAAGCGTAAGCAGCGCGCGTCATCCTAAGATTTTTCTTTTTTTCCGGTTTTTTCTCGAGTATATCTTTCTCCACACCATCACCGCAACCTTTATAAACAACCCTCTTGAACTTCGATTCATCAACACCAAGCGCCGGTAAATCACTCCGGCAACGCTTCTGTCCTCGGGAAACTGAGGATGTCTACCATCATCGGTAGAAATGAGTGTCTCAGCCGAGTCTGGGGCATGATGGAAGAGCAACAAGCACGTGATACGCAAGCGCGTATCACGCTTCTCGTCAACATGTGTGTTGGCGAGAAATCCAAGCCAAATTTCAATTAAGTTTCGATAGTTTGATGCGACCACAAAGTGGAATGGTTTTATCGACGATGGCTCCAACATTTCGATGTTGGTTTTATTCGTCTCCTAACAAACCTTCCTCAGGATTAAGGACGCCGGACGATGTTCGGCGGCGCTGTTCAGCGAACAGATATTCCCTGTTTATCCTGCAGGAGGTTGCTGCTATCAGAATCCGGCTAAGACATGCAAGTCAATGTCGCAAGACATGGCAAACTGCTCAGTAACACGTCGATAACGTACCCTGAAGCCTGGGATAACCTTGGGAAACTGAGGATAATACCGGATCGGGAATGGGGTGTGGAATCCTCCCATTCTTCAAAGCTTCGGCACTTCAGGATCGGTCGGCGGTCCATCAGGTTGTTGGTGAGGTAATGGCTCACCAAGCCTATGACGGATAAGGGCCATGAGAGTGGTTGCCCTGAGAGGGACACTGAGATACTGGTCCCAGCCCCACGGGGTGCAGCAGTCGCGAAAACTCCGCAATGCGCGCAAGCGTGACGGGGGGATTCTGAGTGCTTCGGTCTAACCGAGGCTTTTCGTGAGGGTACAAACCTCGCGGAATAAGTGGTGGGCAAGACTGGTGCCAGCCGCCGCGGTAACCCCAGCGCCACAAGTGGGAACCACGTTTATTGGGTCTAAAGCATCCGTAGCCGGCTTGTTAAATGCCCTGTGAAATCGTTCTGCTCAACAGGACGGCGTGCAGGGTAGACTGGCAAGCTTGGAACCAGGAAAGGTATGCGGTATTCTGTGGGGAGCGGTAAAATGCTATAATCCACAGAGGACCACCGATGGCGAAGGCAGCATACTTGAATGGATTCGACGGTGAGGGATGAAAGCTAGGGGAGCGATCCGGATTAGATACCCGAGTAGTCCTAGCCGTAAACGCTGCGTGCAAGATGTTGCACAATCTTCGAGATTGTGCAGTGTCGTAACGAAGGTGTTAAGCACGCCACCTGGGAAGTACGGTCGCAAGGCTGAAACTTAAAGGAATTGGCGGGGGAGCACCACAAGGGGTGCGGCGTGCGGTTTAATTGAATTCAACGCCCGAAATCTCACCAGGGGCGACGGCAGGATGAAGGTCAGTCTAATGGGCTTACCTGACGAGCCGAGAGGTGGTGCATGGCCGGCGTCAGCTCGTGCCGTGAGGTGTCCTGTCAAGTCAGGCAACGAGCGAGACCTGCATTCTTATTTGCGAACGTGTCCGCAAGGATGAGCGAGCACAATAAGAAGACTGCTTCGGAAACGGAGAGGAAGGTGCAGGCTACGCCAGGTCTGTACGCCCCGAATCTCCTGGGCTACACGCGCGCAACAATGATTGGGACAATGGGATGCAACGCCGAAAGGCGAAGCGAAACCTCGAAACCCAATCCTAGTGCGGATTGAGGGTTGCAACTCACCCTCATGACGTCGGAATCCCTAGTAATCAGACGTTAGCATCGTCCGGTGAATATGTCCCTGCTCCTTGCACACACCGCCCGTCAAACCAACCGAGCAGGTTTTAGATGAGCCGCATTGCGTAAATGCGCCGAATCTAGAATCAGTGAGGTGGGTTAAGTCGTCACAAGGTATCCGTAGGGGAACCTGCGGATGGATCACCTCCTTTTACTTTTCATATATTTGTTGATTGAAAAGTAGAACATTCGATTTTTGTTTTGGTGTTTGTTGCTCTCCATTTTATATTCATCGAGACCCGGCTCGGGTCAGGAATCAGTGCAAGAATTCCGGGCCCGTAGCTCAACGGTAGAGCGCCCGCCTTGCACGCGGGAGGCTTCGGGTTCAAATCCCGACGGGTCCATGTTTCGCATCGGCGAAAACGACCCCAGTCGAACTGAGTTCGACGAGGGTCCATCCAAAGAATATCACACAGGTCACATTCATCACATCAATGGTGAAACTGTTGATCGCAATACTAACTTATTGCGATTGAAAGGCAGCAGGTTGTAGTAGTCGACTTAACGGTTGACGAACATTACCACATCAACTACACACTTATGACGCCGTGCAAAGTTTGAGATATCTGGTCCTACACTACCCTAACAGGTGGAAGACTTGGTTCGAGACGCCGATGAAGGACGCGGCTAACGGCGAAATGTTTCGGCGACGTGTATGCAACGGTTGAACCGAAAATGTCCGAATGGGACTTCCTCTACGAATCCGAAAGGATGGGGAACGCGGGGAATTGAAACGTCTTAGTACCCGCAGGAGAAGAAATCAATTGAGATTGGGCTAGTAAGAGCGACTGAAAACCCATCAGGGCAAACCGAATCTGGCGATGAAAGTTGTCAGAGATGTGGTGTTTGGGCCTCCTTTTACGTCTCGCTGGGAAATGCGAAGTCGCCTGGAATGGCGTGCGATACAGGGTGACAGCCCCGTAGCAGCAACTCAGCAGATGGTGGAGAGTCCCCGAGTACTGTTCCTCGGAAATGGAGCAGGAATATGGGAGGCATCAACTTCCAACCCTAAATACGTCTCGAGTCCGATAGCAGACAAGTACCGTGAGGGAACGTTGAAAAGAACCCCTGACCGGGAGTTCAAAGATCCTGAAACCTGTTAGGTATGGATCGCTAGGGCATTAAGGTGTTCTAGCGTTCGTTTAGAATAACGAGCTGGGGAGTGTATGTCCGTGGCAAGGCTAACTCTGTAACGAGGAAGCCGAAGCGAAAGCAATAGGCCCGCAGGCAACGAGGGGCAAGGTGCTAATCCGCCTGGAGTCACGGGAATACAACCCGAAACCGCTCGATCTAATCCTGAGCATGGTGAAGTGGGGGTAAAACCCTGTGGAAGCCAGAAGAGGTTCTATGTGCAAGTGTTCTTCTGACTTGGGATTAGGGGTGAAAAGCCAATCGAGAGCGGTGATAGCTGGTTCCTATCGAAGTAGGCGTCAGTCTAGCGTGGGTCGAGCTGTCCTGCTGCTGTAGAGCGACGGATTGGGGATTAAGGCATCGAAAGGTGTCGGTCCCTTGTCCAACTCCGAAAGCGCAGGAAGCGTAGAAGCCCATAGGCGGGGTGTCGGCGTAAGGTTGACATCCGAGAGGGGAACAACCCTGACTTTGGTTAAGGTCCCAAAAGACGCATTCAGTGTGAACGGGCACAAGGGTATTTTCGTCCACAGACAGCGGGAAGGTTGGCTTAGAAGCAGCCACCCTTTAAAAAGTGCGTAACAGCTTACCCGTCAAGGATGAGAGTCCCTAAAATGGACGGGGCTAAATGCGTTACCGATACCAAAGACGTCCCAAAAGGACGGAGTAGATAGGCGTACGGCGTGGGCAGAAGCTTCTCCGTAAGGAGGGGTGGACCGCGTCGTAATGAAAATCCCAGCAGTAGTAGGATCATAGTCGTGTGAGAATCACGACCACCGTAAGGGCAAGGGTTCCTTGGCACTGTCGATCAGCCAAGGGTCAGTTGGTCCTAACAGAGCTCCTAACTGGAGCTAATGTGGAAAGGGAAACCGGTTAATATTCCGGTACTGCTTGTGTATGCGTGGCAACACAAGCCTTGCGTCAGACATTTTTGGCTAAATGGGCGCAGACTGTCGTCTGCGTTAACCCGAACACGTCGCGGAAGTATCATTATGATGAGAACGCGAGGAAATCGGGGAACAGCATTCCTTTGGAGTGTCCTGTTAATGCCTGGAGTCCGTGAAAATGGCGCAGGGAAAAATCGCAAGCATCCATACCCAGAACCAGCACTGGTGCCCCTAGGTGAGAAGCCTCAGGTGTGAAGGACGAACCTAGACAAGGGAACTCGGCATAATGGCCCCGTAGCTTCGGCTAAAGGGGTCCCTGCTCCTGTGCGCATATGCGTGGCGGGAGCAGGGCGCAGTGACTCGGGGGTCCCGACTGTTTAACAAAAACACAACTGGTTGCAAAGCCGTAAGGCCTAGTACAACCGGTGACGTCTGCCCAGTGTCGGTATCCAAAACTCGATTCCAATCGGGCTAAGGACCGATTAACGGCGGGAGTAACTATAACTCTCTTAAGGTAGCGTAATGCCTTGTCATTTGATTGGTGACGTGCATGAAGGGCGTAACGAGGTCCCCACTGTCCCTGTCTGGGAGCCTCCGAATAAATCCTTCTGGTGCAGAGACCAGAGATCTCCAGTGGGAAGCGAAGACCCCGTGAAACTTTACTGTAGCTTGTCGCTGCGGTACGAGTTGCGTTGTATAGAGTATGTGGGAGCTGTTCGAGCCCAGGGCCGTCAGGCTTTGGGTGAGGCACCGATGTAACACCACACTCCGCGACTTGTATTGCTTACCCCCTTCAATGGGGGGACACCGGCTGGCGGACAGTTCGGCTGGGGTGGCACGCTGTTGAAAAGATATCAATAGCGACCAAAGGTCGGCTCAACGCGGTCAGAAATCGCGTGTAGAGTTTAAGGGCAAAAGCCGGCCTGATGGGACACTTACTAAGATCGTGTTCCGAGGCGAAAGCCTGGCCTAGCGAACCTCAATGCCTTCTTGATGAGGGCTTGGGATGACCGAAAAGTTACTCCGGGGGTAACAGAGTCGTCGCGCCCGAGAGTTCACATCGACGGCGCGGCTTGCTACATCGACGTCGGCTCTTCCTATCCTGGGCGTGCAGAAGCGTCCAAGGGTGCGGGAGTTCACCGGTTAAAAGGGATCGTTAGCTGGGTTCACAACGCTGTGAGGCAGTTGGTTTGATATCTACTGGAGATGCGAGATGTCTGAGGGGAAGGAAGCTCTAGTACGAGAGGAACGAGCTTTCGACGCCACTGGTGTACCGGTTATCCGATAGGGTATTACGCCGGGCAGCTACGCGTTGAGGGATAAGTTCTGAAAGCATCTAAGAATGAAACCCTCCTCGAAACGAGACATCATAGGGCACGGATACAACATCCGTTCGATAGAAGCGGGGTGTACGGACGAAGGTAACGACGTCCTCAGCCTGCGCTCACTAACGTCTATTTAGGACTTGATATTGCCGAAATTCGGCAGGACGCCTAAAGGTTCGCTTTAATCGTTTCCCAAACTTTGCACGGCTCATTTTTTCTTTTTGATTAAATGAGACATACTGAGAAGTTTCTTGCACTACACACAAACAGAATATAGGGTGACGGCTGTGCGGATGAAAAGGATTCACCGTCCAGAAAGCTTATATTCTACAGAATATACATTAGTCCATGACTTATTACTTGGAAACCCTAACGCACGGCGAAATCACATCGGGCTTTTACGCCTCGTTCACGCAGTTCGCGCGCCTGGACACGTACTGTTTCCCGACCAAGCACTTGTGCGATCTTGCTACTGATTTCGCGACGCACCCGAACGCACTAAAGGGCACGCTGGCCGCATACACTGAGGAAAAGTTCGAGAAAATGCAGAACGTCTATATGCTCAGGATGCACGAGGCTTTCGAGGAGAGCAAGCTGCGCAACGATGGCAGGCGCTGGCTCCAAAGCCAGTCAGCCAAGCTCCGCGAAGAGCTCGACCCCTCCGACGATTACAATCTGAAGAACGAAGCCACCCCGCTGCCGGTCGTCGTCTCGCTCCACGGAGAATATGTCTCAATCGGCCCGTACGAGTTCGGGTCGCGGCATTTCGGGCGGTTCGCAGTGTACCTTGCTGAAGGCGGGCTGATGGGCTGGCCCGCGGGAAAAACCCCTTCGTACGCCAAGCCGACGCTCGATGCCATCAAGCAGTCGAAAAACCCCGTTTTCTTTGCGGTGCAGAGAGACTTCAGCGCGTAAGAAGGAATCCTACAACCGCGCCGATAACCGCGCAAACAATCGCAACGCCAAACGTCACCGCATACGCAATGGTGATGAAATACGGCGAGCCTTGACTCAATGCGCGCGTGATAATCTCCGTCGGCAGCCAGCCGAATGCCTGCGCGAGAAATCCGACAGCAAAACCGATGATTGCTCCGAGAATCGCGTTGCGCATCTTAGTTTTTCTGGCGTTCCAGCAACTCGTCAATCAGCTCGCCGAGGAACGCGCAGATCACGCCGCATAATGAAGCGACGAACAGCGACGCGACGACCGAATAGCCAATAATTTTGTCTGAATTGCCACCGAACGAGAGCGCGGCCATGCCTGTGGTGAAACCGTGCGACTGCAGGGCGTACCCTCCGAGAAAACCGACAATCGCTCCGATCAGCATGCCTTTGCGCATGACTCAAGAATGTCGCAGATGTATATTAATTATGCAGTTGCCACGACAAACAACGACTGCGCCCAGCCGAGCGGCGTGTTTTCGTTGTGCTGCGACGTGTTTCCGTAGT
>JBGPHE010000006.1:0-24156 GCA_041484255.1 Candidatus Nanoarchaeia archaeon | reverse complement strand
TACTTAACTGCATTCGTGTTCGGCGCGGCTTTTGCCGCAGGCTGGACGCCATGCGTCGGTCCTGCATTAGGCGCTATTCTCGGGCTTGCCACGACGCAGCCCGGCTCCGCGTTCAGCCTGCTGTTGGCGTACGCGCTCGGCTTGGGCATCCCGTTTCTCATACTCGGCTTGTTTGCAGGCCAGGCGGGCGGGTTTATCCGACGGAACATCAAGTGGATTAAGATCATCAATGTCGTCTTCGGCATCCTGCTCATCGTGCTGGGCGTGCTTATCTTCACGCAGCGCTTGAGCTTGGTCGCGAACTGGGACTTTTTGAGTCAGTATCTTCTCAAATGAAACAAAAGACCATTGTGCTGATTGCAGTCATCGCGCTCATTGTCGGCGCAATCTGGTACTTGCAGGCGCCCAAGCCGAGCAGCGCAACGTCGCAGGCGGCAGAAATCCCGCTTGCGCCGGCAGAGAACGTTGCGCCCTCGGAAAACACGACTCCTGCGAAGCCTGCTGAGCAGCAAGCCGCGGTCGAGTCAGCACGCACCATCGCGAAACGCACGCAGTATGAACGCGCCCGCGAAATCACCAATCCATCAGGCTTCATCAACACCGACGGCAAACCTATCGCGATCAAAGACATCATCGGCAAGAAGGTCATCCTCATCGACTTCTGGACGTACAGCTGCATCAACTGCCAGCGCACGCTGCCGTATCTGACCAGCTGGTACGCTAAGTACAAAAACCAAGGCTTGGAAATTGTCAGCATCCACACGCCCGAATTCGAGTTTGAGAAGAACTACGATAACGTCGTGCAGGCGACCAAGCGCTTCGGCATCACGTACCCTGTCGTTCTTGACAACGACTTCGGCACCTGGAGCGCGTACAAGAACCAGTACTGGCCGCGCAAGTATCTCATTGACATCGACGGATTTATCGTCTATGACCACGCCGGCGAGGGCGCGTACGACGAAGCCGAGGAACAGATTCAGAAGGCGCTGAAAGAGCGCATGGACGTTCTCGGCATCGCGGGAACGGTCAGCTCAGGCATCGTAAAGCCTGCTGCAGAATCGCCCGAAGCGCAAAGCCCTGAGACGTACTTCGGTGCGGCGCGGAACGAGTATTTATCGAACGGTCTTTCCGGCTCGGTCGGTCCGCAATCATTGCAGGCCGTCAAGATGGTCGCGCGCAACCAGCTCTACCTGACCGGCGACTGGAACTTCCTGCCTGAATTCGCGATTACGCGCGTTGCGGGCGACACGATCACGTACAAGTACATGGCCAAGGGCGTCTACTTTGTCGGCAGCGCTGATCAGCCTGTCCAAATCCAGGTCTTGCTTGATAGTAAACCGCTGACGGGCGACGAAGCAGGCTCAGATGTCAAGGACGGGGTTGTAACCGTGCAGGAAGCCCGCTTATACAGGCTCGTCCAGAACACGGATGTCGGCGAACACACGCTCCAAATGGTCGTACAGCAGCCAGGATTGAAGGCGTACACGTTTACGTTCGGCTGACCAAAGCTTAAATACTACCTTTCTTGACGTATTTATCAGTGGACCTGTAGTTTAGCTTGGATAGAATTCGGGGCTTCGGACCCCGAGACCTGGGTTCAAATCCCAGCGGGTCCGTTTGATTTGATTTTAATCAGTGTAAGTTCTATTTCTTTTGCAGTATTGCAAAGGTGCTAATGCCGATAGGTAGGTTAATCTTTTCGAGAACTACATTCTCCACTTGAAGGAGTTTAAACAGTAGCGTGTTAATAAAAGCAGGCACGGGGTACAATTGATCTCTTTTTTTAAGATTAAATGGCGCTACGCGTTGCAAAACTCTCATCGCGCCCACTGGAAAAAATAGACAAGTATTCCAATACGATTTTCTTTTTATTACGAATTCCTTGCTCAATAAACGCGTCAAACCTTTCTGGGTGTACCTGCGATAATGGTGATTAATTTCGTCATGCATACCCCACATTTCTGGAAACATTGGCACAAACAATAGCAGAAAGCCACCTGGTTTTAGCACACGTTTCCATTCTTTGAGCGTTTTGGTATCGTCTTTTGTATGCTCAAGGATATCGGATGCGATGAGTATGTCAAATGTTCCATCGTTGAACGCAAGCTTTGAAGCGTCCATTACTTCGCAATGGTTGAGTCCTCTTTGTTTGCATTGCTTAATCGCATCCGCGCTGATGTCGACTCCCGACACGTCTTTGAATCCATCTGACTGTAACTTTTTGATAAGCATCCCGCTCGCACAACCAATGTCAAGAATTCGTGCACTTTGCGGCTGGTTTTGTATCAGTTTTGAGATTATGTCCCGCCTTGCTTTGCACCACCAATACTTCTCTTCAATGAGGTGGTATCTAGACTCAAAAACTTTATCCATTATTGCACGCTGGTTGTGTAGTGTTTATAATAATTGCCATCAGGTAATTGAGTTATATTCTGAGTGTTATTTAATGGCTTTAATGTTTTGTTAAGAATGGTGTAGTTTGATCTGAAGTCGTGTGCTTGGTTTTCTACAACACACAAGTCTTTGAGATTTAATACGCGCTCCAGATTAACGCGCGAGCGATCAAACCCGTAAGAGCCTGTTTTTAACTTTCCGAATCCACCTAGACCATACACGTAGGAATTCCAATAACTCCCAATTATCCCATCGCAATTCTTTGCGAGCATTTGCCCTGATCTGAATTGCGGAGATTGAGGTGCACTGACTCGTTCAGAACGATATTGCAAGAGTGGTGCGCAGATGGTGATTATGATGATGGATAGCGCCAGCAACAGCATGAGTCTTTTGCCCTTATCTTTGGCAATAATGTTAACCAACCCCACAATACTCACTGATGTCGAGATTATTAGCAAGTGTAATGCAGTCACTGTGTATCTTGGGAGTGCTAAATTTCCGTAAAACCACTCACTGCCGAATGGAAGAACGAACGAAACTACTGCAAGTGCACTTAAACACAACCAGTAACGAAAATAAAACTTGTTTTGGTACCCTTTATCATGCTGCATTTGCTTTAAGTGTGCTACGAGAAAACCAATATTGAGTAGAAGCATAAGTATCCACAATTGCGTTGGAAATATTTGGTAAAGATTCAGAATTCCTTTTGCAAAATTAGTTTTAATAACGTCAACAGCGGCCAACTTGAACATGTTGGTGGGTTTGTACATTGACAAATCAACCAGTATGAGTGTTGCAAGAAACGTTATTATTAGCACCATCCAAGGCCACAACTTAATGTTTTTAAGAACCATTTTGGTGGTGTCTTTTCTCGGCAGGTTTGCAATGTCCATGAGGGTAAGCACTACAAAAAGCACAAATAACAAGGGGATTGTCAAGTAATTAAGCCAAGCTGACATGATTGTGAGAATGAGTAGTGGTAAAATGTGCTTCTTGTCGTTTAAAAAATTATAAACTGATAACAAGATTGTGCCATTTAGGATGAGAATGAATTCAGGTCTATGAACTAAATCTGCAGTTACCAGCATCAACATTTCTTGATTCGGTGTTTGAAGCATCCTTAGTGCTGCAGTGAAGAACAAAACACCAATTGGTACGAATATTGGCTTCTTGTTTCTGAATAATATCGGGACTGACATCCCGAGGACAATAAATAGTGTAACCAGAAAATTCACAAATCTTAGTGTAAAGTCTGGGCTTGTTAGCAAGTAAACGATTTTTGAGATCAGGAAGATCATGCTACCTGATCGCCCATTGCCCCACACGAATACGTTCTCTCGCCAAGGGGTCGTTTCCGCAATCATGTGCAAAATGAGCGCAGAATCCGAGCTGACCCCAGTCACCGCAGAGCTATTCTTGGCGCCTGCAAACTTGGTTATGTCGATGATTGGGTACAGTAAGTATGCAAAAAATAGGATGATTAAGACTGTCCAGAGAATGTTTTTATTGTCGAGTCGACTAACAACTTCTTTAACCATTAACAACGACTACTAATTATTGTTTAAAAGAATTGCGCTTTGTATACAAAGAATTAACGAAGCAACTTGCCTTTGCCAGTGATTTCTTTAACTTGGACGCTTTCAAAGGTAACTGCACTCATGTAAGAGCCAAGTCCCAGGCACTGCGGATTCTTAAGCTTCAAGTCAGGGTACTCACTGATGTCATTATAATTCGTCTTGTATTGGCATTTTTGCACACCATCCAAAGTTGCAGTAATGCCGTCTTTACGAACTTTAATGATCGCTTCATATTTATGGTTGTTTTCGAGAGGGGTCTTGGTCGTAGTGGGGTTTGCATTTCCCGATGCGCCCTTGACCTTGCTAAATCCCATAAACATGTTGTCCCATCCGCCCATGTGCAATGCAAATGAGGTTTTTCCAGTAGGCGAATACAGCATCTGGTTAACGTCATTGTTACCTTGCGTTCTAGTGAAGACAATACGGAAGTCGTACTCTTCAGGAGGAGAATAAGGGAGCTCAATGCGTGCAAGACCTGCGTTTTCAGAGTTCAATTTGCCGTTTTGGAGCTTCCAGCTTCCTGAAACAGTGTCTTTGGTAGTATCAATCAGCTTGAGCAAGTCAATCGTTGCGCTGTTTCCTGACAGTGCTTTCTCCAGCTCAGAAACCATCTTCGCGCCCTTGGTTTCGAACGTCTTCTTGGGCACGCCTTCTGCCTTGGAGACTGCCGTGCGGTAAAAGTCAAGCGCCTTGGTCTGCAAGTCGCGCTTCTCGTGCGGGAGGCGGCCTGCGTCGTTTGCCGCAGCGTATGCCGTCTCGAAGTATTCGTAGTAGTGGCCAGGGTCCTTGCCGCCCATGGTTTGCAGGCCGGCCAGCTTCTTCAGGCTGCCGTCGGCAGCAGAGAGCGCCTTGAGGACTTCCTCGCCGGAATCGCCCTGGATGAAGTACTTGAATTTTGCCTGAGTGAGGGCGTCTTTGCCGTCCTTGCTCAAGTCCGCGGCATATTTCTGAATTGCAGTGGCCTTGTCTTCAAACGGCTTGTTTTTGAGCGTCTTTGCGTCAGTGACTGCGTTCTTCGCAGCCTTGACTGCTTCGTCGTAGAACGAGGTCGTCTGGAATCCCAAAGTCACTTCGTATGCGGCAAAGTCGATCTCCGCGCCAACCAGCGCTTCGAGCTGCTCTGCCTTGGGATTCTTCTTGCGCGCGTCGTCGAGAACGTTTGCTTTCCAGACAAACGGCTTGAAGTCTGCGTCAGTGTAGCGCTTGTCGAGCTCGTCGACGGTCTTGAATGCGCTTGAAAAGTCAGAAAATTCCTTGGCCTTTTGGTAGGCCATGGTGAGCAGTGCGTATTGCGTCGCTGGGTCGTTTTTGGTCGCCAGCGCGTCGTTCACCATCCTGTCGATGGCTTCCTTGACTTTGTCCTTGTCTTTGACGGCGAGCTCCTTGGTATAGACTTCGTGGAGGTCCATCATCTTTTGAGCAGAAACATTGGGAACCGGCGCCTTTTGTTCAGGCTGCTGATCCTTTTGCTGTTGTGCGAAGAGAACTTGAGAGTTGTAGGGCTGCGCTTCGCCAGCGGCGAACGGTAGGAGCATGGCGCCGCCAAGTGCGACATTCCTTGCAACTTTCCCCACGAGACCTTCAAGGTTAAATCCCATTTTAGTCACTCCCTAGTAACATTTCATAAGGTACACTAGTATATAAACCTTTCGTTTTTGCCTTTTGAGCGCTTCTGCGCGCAAAGCGCGGATATAGCATAAAATTTAAATGGTACTCTGTGCGGTTTATCGGAAATGGCGTGGTTGAATAAGAAGTATCTGTATTTCATCATTCTCGTCACGCTCGTGCTCGTCTTGGTCTTTCCCGGCTTCTCCCGCCTGCACAATCTGGGCAGGGGAGATTGGGACCTCTTTTGCTTCTGGGATGAAGTTCCCCGCGTGACCATCAACGACTATCACCAGTTCCCGCTCTGGAATCCGTACGCGAGCGGCGGAAGGCCTATGCTCGCAAACCCGCAGGCAGGCTTTCTCAGACCGACGTTTTTCCTCTCGCTGCTGCTTGGCTGCGCCGCAGGGCTGAAAATCGAGATGATTCTCATGCTTATCATCGGCATGCTTGGCATGTTCCTGCTCATGCGGCGGCACAAAATGTCGCCGCAGGCGAGCATCCTTGCCGCGTCGCTGTTCGGGCTGTCCAGCTATTTCACGCTCCATATTGCAGAGGGCCACGTGCATTTCACGACATTTGCGCTCTTTCCCTATATTTTCCTCTTCTTCCTCAAATCGTTTGAACAACCGCGCTGGTTAGCCGGCGCCGCAGCGCTTATTGCGTGGATTGTCCTCGCAGGCGGTGCGATCCACGAGCTCGTGCCCATCGCGCTATTCTTAGGCATGTATGGCGTATTGCTCTCGATCAAGATGCGCTCAGTTCGTCCTGCGCTCTATGTCGCGGCAATCTTCGCGCTTGCGTTCCTGCTCACGGCGATAAAATCAATTCCTGTCCTCCAGCTTCTGCAAACCCATCAACGGCCCATGGACAGCGGTTTCGAGAAAACCACGCTCAAAGGTCTCTATGAAGTATTATTGGGCAGGGAACAGCGATTCTTGGGCTTGAGTTTCGAAGGCCAAAGCTGGCACTGGCACGAATACGGCGCGTATGTCGGCTTCATTCCGTTGATCGCATTCATCTTCAGCATACCGTTCCTGTGGCGCAAGCAGTGGCCGCTGATCATCACCGGGCTTTTGGCGCTGTTCTCGTCGATGGGAAATATCGTGCCGTGGGCGCCGTGGAACTTGTTGCGCGAGCTGCCGTTGATTCATTCCACCCACGTCCCGTCCCGTTACATCATCATGTTCATTTTCGCGTTCGCGTTCCTCGTCGGCCAAGGATACGACCGCCTTGACGCCGCCCAGAAAAAGCACCCTGTGCGGCGGCTCGTGCTCGCGGCGATCGCGGTCTTTGTCATCGTCGACCTTATTCTCATCGGGCACAAAGCGTTCTCCGACAAGATGTTCGACGTCGTTCCGCCGGAAGTCACGCACAACCCTGTATTCCACCAGATGGTCGACCAGGACCCGCGCAAGTACGGCGATTACAGCAACATGTATCTGAATCTGCTCGCGAATAACGGGACATTGAACGCTAATGATAACCTCCCATTCGCAGGACATGCTCGCGAACCTAGTGACCGCGCGTACCGCGGCGAAGTCTACGTCGAAGGAAACGGCATCGCAGCATATTCACTGTGGTCGCCGAACAGGCTTGCGGTTGCCGTCACTGCGGCATCGCTTTCGCGCGTGGTGGTTAACCAGAATTATTACACCGGCTGGAAAACGACCGACGGACGGGCCGCAGAGGATTTCAACGGGCTTTTGTCGGCGAATATCACGTCCGCAGACCACCTTGTTGAGTTCTATTACTTGCCTGATTCATTCCTGCTTGGCAGCGCGGTATCTGCGGTGACGCTTGCAGGCGTGATGGTGTGGCTGCTGATGCCTCTGCGTTCGCGACGCGCACGACCTCTTCGCCGCAAGCGTTCTCGGCGCAAGCGCCGCTGATGCCGCGAACGAAAGACTTTAAAACCAGCGTATAGCTCAGTTAACATATAGGGGATATGGGTTAACTTGGCTAGACTACGTGGTTTGGGACCATGTGATCCCGGTTCAAATCCGGGTATCCCCATTTATTTTCGAGAAAACCGCAGCTTCAGCATCGTGAACACGAAGTTCACTGCCTCTTTCTTGCCCAATTTTGACTTTCCGACCTTGCGGTCGGGGAAGATGATAGGAACCTCGCCCATGGACGCGCCCTGCTTGACGCAGCGGTAGAGCATCTCCTCGGGGAACGAATACCCGCTGCTTTTTATCGACGACAAATCAATCGCTTTGAGCACGTTCGCGCGATAGCAGCGGTAGCTGCCGCTTACGTCGCGCGGCGTGAGCCCAAGCATCGCGCGGGCGAACATGTTGCCGAACCTGCTTGTCAGCCGACGCCTGAGATTCCAGTTCCTGACGCCGCCGCCCGGAACGTAGCGCGAGCCGATGACGACATCGAACTTCTTGCTCGCCTCCATGAAGCTCGGCAGGTATTTCGGGTCGTGGCTCAAATCCGCGTCCATCGAGAAGACAAAATCCGGCTTGCTTTTCAGCGCGTGCGTGAAGCCGGCGACATATGCCGCGCCGAGTCCTTCCTTCTTCGGGCGCCGGAGCACTTCGACGGAATATTTCTTGCCGAGCTTTTCAGCCACGTCCGCAGTGCCGTCCGGAGAATTATCGTCGACAATCAGAATCCTGTAGTCGTTTCCGCGCAATGCCTGGTGAATCCGGGGAATCAGCTTTGTCAGATTCGCCGCCTCGTTATACGTCGGAATGACCAATGAAATCATGTGCAACTCCCCTGCGCATCAGCACGGTTCTTTCTATTTAAACTACGCGGTCCTGCCCAGCGTGACGAGCACCACGCCCGCAACGATGAACGCGACGCCTGCCCATTTCCGGCGCGTCATGCGCTCGTTCAGCAGCCGCACGGAAAAGAAGCAGGCCCAGACATACGTCAATGCGGTCACCGGCGTGAGCACGGAAAGCTCGCCGAAACGCAAGGCGACCACATTGAGCATCGCGGCAATGACGTCAAACAGGACGCCGATAACCACCAGATACTGCCGCGTAATCGAAAACGGATTTCTCAGCAATGCGCGCACGCTGAACTTGGCTGCCCCTTTCTTGAGGAAAATCGGCGAAAACCCTGAAAAGAGCGTCGCGATGACGACCAGCCCGATGGCGAACAGCGCAGTCACGGCGAGATGACCTCCTGGTGCGGGTGCTTTTCGCCGCCGATCAGCGCCGCACCGATGATAATCGCCGCGATGCCTGCCCACTTAAGTAAGGTCAATTGCTCATCGAACAGGAAAAACGCGAGCAGGGTCACCCAAATATAGCTTGTCGCGTACAGCGGAAACAGCACAGACACTTCGCCTTTCTTGAAGAGCTGGATCAGAATGACCGCGGCGATTGCGTAGAGCGCAAACCCGAGCAGCAGCGGCACATTGGTGAGCACCGCAGGCAGGCGAAATGCCGCGAACTTCCACAAGGTCTTGCCCGCGGACGTCAGCAGCGTGCAGAACAGGACAATCACAATCGCGCTGACGGGCGTGCGCCGCATCTTATGCCCCCAGCGCCAGCGGGTTCATCGGGAACCAATAGAAGAACCAGACGAGCACGGCCAGGCAATAGACGATAACCACGTTGCGCGGCAGCTTGACCAATGCGAGCGCGTTGATGATGCACACGCTCGGGATAAAGATGAGCATGTAGAACGGATACGTGATGCGCGAGTACGCGATTGCGGTAAAGATGAGGAACGGCACGGCGATGAGCAGCACGTTCAGGAGCTCGAGCGGCTTCTTCTGCCTGATTTCCGGCCAAAGCAGGGGAACCGACAGCCAGAGGAACAGCAGGACGATGAGGTTGGCCTGCCCGAGATACTGCATGATCATGCGTTTCATGCTGCCGCCCGAGACCGCGACAGACGTCACGAAATACGACGCTGCGGGGAATCCGGAGAACCAGCGCAGCGGGTGCACGGCGTCGCTCATGCGCGGCGCAGAGATCGCCTCGTTGTGCTTGATCATGCGCGCGACATGGTGCAGCGGGCTGGGGAACGCGTTATACGATGTGTCATAGATGCCCAGGCCGAGGAGGAATGTCAGCAGCGCGGCAAGACAGACGACAAACCCGACGTTCCAGCCCTTCTTGAGCGTCTCTTTGGACCAGATTTTTTCCTGCTTGAGCAGGGTGTACGCGACCAGCGCGATGACGATGAACAGCACCGTCTCCTTGGCGAGCATGCCGATGCCCAGCGCGATGCCTGCAAGCCACAAACGGTTCAGCATAAACAGGTAGACGCCGGCCATCGCGAAGAAGAACGCGATGATGTCCAGCATCGCGATTGAGGAATGCGTGAACCACATGCTCTCGAACGCGAGCAGGAACGCCGCGAGGAACGCGGTTTTCTCGTCGCTGAAGCGCCGCGTGAGCAGGAACACGATAATAATGGTGAGCGTTCCCGCAAGCACGGTCGGCAGGCGCCAGCCGACGCCGTTGTCGCCGAAGAGCGTGATGCCCACGGCGATCGCGGCCTTGGCGAGCGGCGGGTGCTCGACATTGCATACCGTGCCGTTCAGCATGCATTTCGCTGCGGGAACATAATGTGCCTCGTCAAAGATGTAGGATTTTGCGGGATTGCCGATGATGGTCAGGTGCAGGACGAAGACGACTGCGACCAGCGCGACCAATGCCCATTCGTAATTCGAGAATTTGATTTTCATCAGGCATACACCAATCCTTTGACACCGGGAACAGTCGGTTTGCTGGCGTTCTGCGTCTCGCCGCTCAGGCAGTTGCCCTGCGCGTCGCAGATGCCGTCGACGCAGATGTGCTCTCCACCCTTGTCTACGCAGCTCTTGCAGGACGTTCCCTCTTTGCATTGGTCTTTCGAGACAACGGTCGTGCCGGGCTTGCCCTGCGCGATGTCGTGCAATGCCCAGGGCAGGCCGATGAACGCGAGAAACGCGATGACGCCGAGGCTGACCAGTACCAGCATGACTGAGTTATTTTTCTCCGCATCCCCCATGGCGCGTGGTGACTTGTGGCGCTTTATAAAATCTTCGCGCCGGCAAACACAATCAATTTAAACCAGCGCTTGTCTTCGCGGCGTCATGTGGGACAAGCGGGAATGGATTCTGTTCTCAGTCGCGGTCCTGCTGTGCGCGCTGTTCACCAAGGCAGGCTACATCGGCCCCAATGACAAGTCGCGCGTCGCGGGCATCGAAAGCGTCGTCGAGCGCGGGACGTTCGCCATCGACGACTCGCCGTTCAACGCGACCATCGACCGCGAGCTCATCAACGGCAAATTCTACTCCAACAAGCCGCCCGCCTCGTATTTAGTCATGGTTCCGGCGTATTACGCGCTCTACAAAATGGGTTTCACGTTTGTCGACCGGCACCGGCTCGTGTATTATTGGGTGACGCTGCTCACGCTCGGCCTGAGCGTCAGCGCGATGCTGGTGTACTTCTACCGCTTCCTGAGACGGTACAAGCTCTCGAAGAACGAGCGCATGTTCTATTCATTCGCCGTGTTCATGACGCTGGTGTTCCCGTACGCGCTCGCCATCAACAACCACTCGCTCGCCGCGGCGTACCTGTTTTTCAGCTATTATCTCCTCGCGAACGCGAAAAACGCAAAGCAGTACTGGCTTGCGGGGCTGATGGCGGGGCTTACCGCGGCAATCGATTTGCCATTAGGCCTGTTCCCGCTCTTTTTCACCGTCATGCTGCTTGCGCAGCGCGCATGGAAGAACACGTTCTGGTATGCGTTCGGCGTTGGAATACCGACGGTGATATCGACGTACATCAATTACGTCATCAGCGGCAGCATTATCCCCATCACAGTCCGCGCGGAATTCTTCAATTTCCCCGGCTCGCCGTTCGCCAATGGCTCCGGTGTTTCCGGACTGGTGCACCCGACGCTCTCGCAAATGCTTACGTACGCGTGGGGCATCACGCTCGGCTCCAAAGGGTTCTTCATCTACACGCCGGTCCTGCTCTTTTCTTTCGCGGGACTGCTGTTCACCGTCTTCACCAAGAACAAATATCGCCGCGAGGCCATCGCGATTCTGTTCGGCATCCTTGCCACGTTCCTGTTTTACATCGCCAAGACCGACAATTACGGCGGCTGCAATTACGGCTTCCGCTTCACCGTGCCATTGATTCCCATCCTATTCGCGTTCACGCCCGCGCTCTTCGCGCAGAAATCCGTCGAGAACGTCAAGACCGCGCTGCACTATTTGTTCTGGATCGCGGTCGCGCTCACCGCGTTTTACGCGCTCTGCGGCGCAATCCTGCACCCGTGGACCTGCGATTTGAGCATGACGCCCCATCTCGCACCCAAAGAATTTATTGTGCGGCTTTTCGAGCTCACCAAAAGCTCATTTCCCACGTAAACCTGATTCTGCTTTTATCCCTTAATTTCTTCAGCACAAATCAGTAAAATTTATATACCCATTTGGCGATTTATCGACAATAATCAAAAAGAGATGGGGATAGTGGTTAAGCAACAGTCCAATAGTTACCTCTGGGGCTTTCTTCTTGTAGGAATCGTGCTCTTCGGCGCTGTGCTCATCGCGTATTTCGGCGCGCAGGATGGGCAATCTGGCGCGCAAGAACTGCACCCACTCACCGGCTTTGCCGCGGCAAACCTGACTGATGATTCAGGAACTGTCGTCGGCCATAAAGTCGTTGACGACCCGAACTTTGAGACGCGCATCATCTCCGTCGAACGCACCGATAACGTGCTCAAAGTGCGCTTCTCGCATGATTCTCCGATGCCACAGCCCGTCTGGATCGAAGGCGACGTCACGTACACGTTCTCCATCACCGGCAACGCGTCGCAGAACCAAGTCGTCACGCTCGTCGTGCTGCTTGAAAATGGCCGAGTTCCGCCGTTCAGGCTCCACGTCGGGCCGACGTCTGAAATCTTCGAGTTCGGAGAAGGAGGAACGTTCACGAACGCTGCAGAGACTGAAGAGCCCGCAAGCCCGCCGCCTTCGACGACGCAGGACTTCGGCACGGAAGCGACGTGCGCGACCTGCGCCGCGTGCACCACGTGCGCGGCAAGCTCGCAGACATGCACGCTCACGACAAACATCTCCACCGCCACATCTTGCATCACCATCACTGCGAACAGCGTCGTGCTGGACTGCGCAGGGTTCAACATCACTTTCGACCAGGATGGCAGCGACGAGCGCTTTGGCATCAAAACAGACACGGTGAGGGGCGTCACCATCAAGAACTGCTTCATCCGCGACGTCAACAAGACAGGCTCCAATAATGCATTCCCCGGACCCGCAGGAATCATTCTTTACCAAACAAACAATTCAATCGTCGCAAACAACACTGTCATCACGAACGCCTCGTTCCGGCCGAACACCGGCGGCGGAATCCCCAGCATCCTCGTCCAGGACCAGAGCTTCAATGACATCATCACCAACAACACCATCTTCACGTTCGGCAACGACACGACGGCCAACTACGGCGTTTACGTGGCGAGCTCACTCTTCCCCGACAACGCCAACGGCAACATCAGCATTCGCAACAACTTCATCTTCACCAACGGCTCCGGCAACGACTACGGCATCCGCACCGACAACGGCGCAGACCGGCTTGACATCGCGAATAACATCATTAAAACATTCAGCTGGCAGGGCGGCGGCAACGGCATTAACCTTGATCGCAGGACAAATTCCTCGCGCGTCGTCAACAACACCATCTTCACCAATGGCTCAGGCAGCTCATCGTCCGGCATTTTCGTAGGCTCTTCGATCAATGAGACAATCAACAACATCATCGCGAACAACACCATCCTCGCAAACGGCTTGGGACTGTTCATCAACGCAGCGCCCCTGAACAACTTCACCGGCAACAGCATCAACACCACCGCCGGCTCGAACAATGGCATGCAAGTCAACGGCGAGGGCAATGTTTTCGCGTTCACGAATATCACGACGCAAGGCGCAACATCCACCGCGGTCACGTTATTCGGCGCAAACCACACGCAGTTCAATGCGACGCTGATCAACAATGTCGGCCCGTGGATCAACATCATCGACGGCGACCGCGCCAACTTCACCAACACGACGTTCGTGACGTCGAGCGGCAACATCACCATCCCAGGCACTGCCGAACTCATCGACGCTCAAAACGTGAACAAGGGCAACCTGAGCATCACGAACAACCGCGTGTTCATCAATACCAGCATGTTCCCCTTCTTCAACCAGACTGCAATCATTACGCTCAACAACCTCACGTTCTCCGACGCCAAAGTGCGCGTCGATCCCGGCGACACCGGCGTCTCGCAGGACTGCACGCCGACATCAAACCCTGCATGCACCAGGCTGAGCTACGCAGGCGGCATCCTGACGTTCAACACGTCGCACTTCACGTCGTACACCGGCGCATTGCAAGGAATCACGAACTGCTCGGCAGGACCGGTCGTCGTCAACGTCAGCTCGTCGCTCGACCAGAACGTGACGTCCACCGGCACGTGCATCCTCATCAACGCAAGCAACCTCATCTTCAGCTGCGCCGGCTTCAGCATCATCGGCAACGGCAGCATCGCAATCGGCGTCAATGCGACCAACGTGAACAACATCACCATCCGCGACTGCGTCATCCAGAACTACACCACGCTACTCTGGACGTTCGGCGTGAACAACAGCGTCGTGACCAACATCAGCGCGCAGAGCGCGACCCCGCTCTCCAACCTTGGTAACGGCATCGTCATGAGCGACGCGTTCAATGACACCTTTGACAATATGACCATCGCAGGCATCAGTGTCAGCTCCTTTGACGGATTCGAGCTCAAGACCAACTCGTTCAACAACACGATGCGCAATATCGCCGCAAACGGAAGCTCCAGCGTCGCAATCCGCGTCGACTCAGGAACATCGCAAGGCAACGTGCTCAGGAACATGACTGGCCTGTCCGCGAGCTCTGTCGGAATCTTCATCGGTGCGAGCAGTAGCGTTCTTTCCGACTCGCTCGGCACGAGTAATACCAACGTCGGCGTCCAAAGCGGCGGGAACTACATCACATTCAGGAATGTCTTTGGAAATAGCACAACCCTGTACGGCTTCGCCATCCTGTCGTCTGCGTTCAACAACGCGACAAACGTCACCGGCATCAGCAACAACAGCTACGGAATCCTCCTGGCAGTCGGCGGGAACAACACCATCATCAACAGCACCGGCCGCAGCAACACCAATCGAGGACTCTATTTCCTCAACGGCGCGAACAGCAGCACCATCATCGGTAGCACGTTCGCGAGCAACACCGGCCAGGCAGTAGGTTTCGGCTCGGCGAACGGCGGCTCATTCAACCGCATCTTCAACACCACGCTGTACGCAAACAGGACGTGGATCAGGACGGATGTCGAGAGCATCCGTAACAACTTCACCAACATCACGTTCGCGAGCGACAACGGCAGCATTGCCATCCCGAACTTCACGATGCCAGTCGCACAGGACGTCGCGGTTTCCGCGCTCAATGTCTCATTCAACCGCGCGTTCCTCAATTCGAGCAACTTGTCGTTCATCAATGCGACGGGAGTCATCACGCTCAACGGCATCACGACCATCGACCCGAAGCCGCAGGTGGACCTCGCAGATTCCGGAACGTTTGTCGACTGTACGTCGACCGCGAACCCGTTCTGCACCGAGCTCGGCTTCGCCGGAAACGTCTTCCGGTTCAACACGTCGCACTTCTCCAGTTTCAGCAGCACGGAAAGCGCCCTGACAAATATCACCAGCTGCCCCGCGACCATCAACACCAGCGTGTCCGTGCTCGCGAACCTGCAGTCCAATGGCACGTGCATCACCGTCACGGGCAACAACGTGCTCCTGAACTGCTCAGGATTCAGCATCGGCGGTAACGGCTCGGGCAACGGCGTCGAGGCGAGCGGCGTCACTAACTTCACGCTCAAGGACTGTTTTATTGAGAATTTCACGCAAGACGTCGTCCTGAACATCGGCACGACGCAGAGCTTCATCCTCAACAACACGCTTCGCAATGCCCGCGTCGCGGCCCTGCTGGTCGACTACAGCGCCTCGAACGGCGTCGCCAACAACACGTTCGCGAACAGCCTCATCGGCGCGGACTTCACGGTCACGAACGCGGACATGATCGAGAACAACACGTTCGCGAACAACACGTTCGGCCTGTTCATCAATGGCACGTCCACCAACAACATCGTCCAGAACAACCGCTTCCAGAACCACTCGGTCGCGGGCGTGTTCTTCCGCGGCTACGCGATCGCCAACCAGCTGCTGAACAACACCATCGCCTCGGGAACCGCGGGCGTCCAGCTGCAGGGCAACTCCACCAACAACACGGTCGGCCCCAACAACATCATCATCAGTAACGCGTTCGGCGTGCGCATCATCGCGAACGCCACGACCAACCTCATCGAGAACAACACGTTCACCAACAACACGCAGGCAGGCATCCGCACCGAGCCGTCGGCGTCCAACAACACCATTACGGCGAACACTTTCGTCGGCAACCCGTGGAACGTCATCTTCGCCGGCGGCAACGACAACATCATCCAGAACACCACGCTCACCGCGGGAACGCTCGGCTCGCTCAACGTGACCAACGGCGGCTACAACAATACCATTGCCAATGCCACGCTCGCCGCGAACGTCACGTTCGAGCACCAGGACGCCACCTACGGCTCCACCGTCGTCACCTACACCTCCAACCTGTCGTTCGCCGCATCCCGCAGGTTCTTCGAGGTCATCAACCTCACCTTCAACAAGGTGTACGTCAACTCGTCGCAAGCGCCCGAGCTGAACAAGTCCGCGACCATCGTGCTGTTCAACCAGTTCCTCGCGCCCAACCCGCTCGTGGACGTCAACGACACCGGCATCTTCGTCAACTGCTCCGGACGCTGCACGGTCAGCTTCGCCGAGCCCGGATTCCTCCGCTTCAACGTAAGCGGGTTCACTTCGTACACCTCGAACGACACTGCGAGCGTCTGCATCGGCCCCGCAAGCAACATCACGCTCGCCGCGAACGCGACGTACAACGGCTCGTTCACGAACAACGTCACCAACAGCCCTGGCGGAGACGGCCTGGGTTTCGCGCTCGCCGGCGGAAACATCAACAACGACACCTCCACCGACTACCTGATGGGCGCGCCGTTCGCGGCGTACAACACCAGCACGCCTAATGCGGGAGTCGTGTACGGCCTGTTCGGACAGCAGCCGTTCCACCCGGGCGGCAACATCACCGCGCTCGCGAACATCACCATCACCACCAGCACCGCCAATGCCCAACTCGGACACGCGGTCGCGCTGGGCGACCTGAACGGCGACGGCATCAATGACCTGATCGTCGCCGCGCCGGGCAACCATTCCGTGAGCATCTTCTTCAGCAGCGTCAACCAGACCAACCTCATTGCCACGATCGACCAAGCCAACGTCACGGTCAACATCAGCTCGTTCGACGACGTCGCGCTCGCGACCGGCGACCTCAACAATGACAGCATCCCCGACCTCATTATCGGCGAAGTCGACACGCCCAACGACGCGGTGCTCAACGGACGCGTCAGCGTCTTCTTCGGCAGGACGAGCTGGCCAGCATTCCTCAGCTCGCCCCAGGACGCCAACGCGACCTTCAACGGCACGTCGCCCGGAGACTTCCTCGGACTCGGCGTCTCGGTCGGCGACCTCAACAACGACAGCATGCTCGACCTGGTCACCGGTGCGCCCGGCAGAAACCTCAGCGGCATCCAGCACGTCGGCGAAGGCTACGTGTTCTTCGGCACTCCCGGCTTCACCAGCCACCCGGTCTCCGCGGCAAACCTCACCTTCCAGGGCGAGCCGTTCATCAACGGCATCAACAACACGCTCGCGCTCACCAGCTTCTCGCTCTTCACGCGCGGCGACCTGAACGGCGACGGCATCCGCGACCTGGTCATCGGCGCTCCCCGAAGCATCGCGCCGCCCGACAAGCTCGACGCGGGAACCGTGTACATCGTGTTCGGCACGTCTTCGCTCGGCGGCACGCTCAATCTGTCCAATGCCAATGTCACGCTCTACGGCGTGTTCGGCAACCTGATGGGCAATCCGCCAGGAGAACGCGCAGGATTCTCAGTCTTCGCGCGCGACGTCAGCGGCGACTTCCTTGACGACTTGCTGGTCGGAGCGCCGCGCGCCCACGTGAACGGCATCCTGGATGCCGGCGCGATCTACACCATCTATGGCCGCACCGTCTGGCCGCGCTTCCTCAACCTCACCAGCACCAACACGACGCTCTGTGGCAACGACGAGCGCGGATTCCTCGGCTTCTCTTTGGGCAACGGCTCCATCATCACCGGCGACCCGCACCTCGAGACGACTACCACGACGACTACGACAAGCACTGACGAGCCTTCGGCGAGCACGACCACGACGACCACCACGACAACAACAACTACAACCACTACGACAACGGAAACGACGACCACGACTGAAACAACAACCACTGATACAACGACGACAACCACTACCACTACAACCACGACGTCAAGCAGCAACGAGATGATGGGCATGGGTCTCGGCGCCCAGTTCGTGGGAGCCGCAGGCATCGGCGGGATGGTCTACGAGATCATGGACCCTCCGCCGCCCACGACGACCACGGAAACGACCACGACGACGACCGAGACCACAACGACAACGACTGAGACGACCACGACAACCACAGAAACAACAACAACCACTACTGAGACGACTACAACTACGACCGAAACGACAACGACAACAACAGAGACAACCACGACGACCACTACAACAACGACCACGACTGAGACAACTACAACCACCACTACGACCACGACAACTACCACAACGACGACGACAACGACGACTACGACCACAACCACTACGACAACTACCACTACCACGACAACAACTACTACCACAACTACGACTACGACGACAACCGAAACGACAACCACAACCACGGAAACGACAACTACCACTCCAACGACGACAACAACAACGACTACGACCACAACCACGACAACTACCACTCCGACAACAACGACCACGACTACTGAGACCACTACGACTACGACAGAAACAACCACCACAACGACAGAAACCACCGGAACGACCGGCGACTGCTTCCTAGCCGGAACCAAGGTCACGACGCCTCAGGGCGAAAAGAACATCGAGCAGCTCAAGCCGGGTGACACCATCCTCGGCTACGATTTCGACCTGAACCGCGCCGTGAATGTCACCGTCAACACCTTGTTCATCAGGCCGTCAGACCACTATTACAACGTCACCACGGCAAGCGGCCGCGAGATCGACGTCACCAAAGAGCACCCAGTCTACACGCCTGAAGGCTACAAGAAAGTCAAAGACCTGCGCGTAGGCGACCACATCTTCCTGTTCAGAAACGGCACGCTCGTTCCTGACACCATCACGCACACCAAGCTGATATTGACCAACACCACGGTGTTCAACCTCCGCGTCATGGACACGCACAACTATTTCGCGCAGGACGTCCTCGTGCACAACAAGGGCGGCAACAGCTATCCTTGCTGCTGCAGGGACCAGCAGGGCGCCCGGCACGACTTTAGTGTAAGCGACCCATCGAATTGCCCCGACTGGAGACTGGCAACGTGCGGCACTACTGAGGACAACTGCTACAGCACGACCACCACCACAACGACGACCACCACATCAACCACGACCTGCAACAAGAACTACGACCGCAGCCCCAACCCCATCGACTTCCAGGACCCGAACATCATCATCGGTCCGAAGCCGTCCGGTCCGGAGATGCCGCCGCTTCCCAAGTACCACCCGCTCATCAGCGAGATCCACATCAATACTGATGAGGACCGCTACATCGAAGTCTTCAACCCCACCGAGAAGCCGATGGACTTGAACACGTACTTCATCATGGACGACGATACTGTCCTCCACTTCCCGCCAGGCATCACACTCCAGCCGAAGAATGCATACGTGCTCACGGAAGCGGCTCTCCGTTCAGGACAGGCCGCGTACGTGCGCCTCAGCGAGCCGTTCGCGCTGTCTTCATCGGGCGAAGCGCAAGGAAAGTCAGAAGGAGAATCGCTTGTCGACAGGATCAAAAATGGAGCGACGGACATCACGAAGTCGCTCACCGGATTCGCAGTGCTGAAGCCGTTGCCCGGAACTGGACTCGGCAAGCAAATCCTCGGAGGACCGGTAACGCAAGGACCGACAACGCACGGCCCCGAAGACCTCCTCATCTCAACGACAGGTCCGACCGACATGCCGCACCCGCAGCCGCCGCAGACCGGCGGCGGAGGCTGCCAGGCAGGATACACGCAGGCAGGAGTCGTTGATTCCAATGCAGTCAAGGTGAAGCTCAAGGCAGGATGCTACTTCGAAAGCTCGGCAAGCGCGATCTGCTGCGAGTCGGTCACGAGCCCGCAGGATCAGTGCATCAAGGACTGCGGCGCACAGGGTGGCGATCTCAACACGTGCGTCAGGCAGTGCGGCGGCACGACCGCAGGACAGCAGCGCCCCGAATTCCCCATCATCCCCGACAGCGGCATGGCAATCTTAATGCACACGCCAACTGCGGAAGAACAAGCAGCGGCGGCCAACAACTGCGAATCGCGCGGAAGAATGGCCGCATTGCAGGCGATACGCGACGCTGCGCACAATGGCCAATCATCAACAGAGCCAGACTTTGATTCCTACATTGCAGAAGCCTGCGGAACGCAGGGCGGTGCAGGAGGCAATGAAGAAGGCGTAGGTGGAGCGGGCGGTGGACTGGGCGTCGCGCCTGCAGGCGGAGAGCCCATCGGCGTCTTGCCCGGCGAGCCGAACTCGCAATTGATGAACCAGTTACAAGGCCAGAGCCCATACGGCTACCAGCTCAACCCGGGAACGCAGATCGCGCCGAACTCGCAACAGCTGATGAATCAGCTGGGCGGGCAGAGTCCGTATGGCTACCAGCTGAATCCGTACTCGCAGACCGCGCCCAATGCGCAACAGTTGCAGAACCAGCTCCAAGGACAGAGTCCTGCGGGCTACCAGGTCAATTACAATGTGCAAACCGCTCCGACCAACGCGCAGCTGATGGCAGGCCTCCAGGGGCAAGGAATCGGCGGGTACCAGGTCAACTACAACACACAGACCGCACCGACGAATGCACAGCTGATGGCTGGCTTGCAAGGCCAGAATACTCCTGGTTATTCTCCCACTGCGCCGACCAACGCACAACTCATGGCTGGCTTGCAAGGTCAGAACACTCCCGGTTATTCACCTACCGCACCAACAAACGCTCAACTCATGGCAGGACTTCAGGGCTACAATACGCCAGGCTATTCTCCCACCGCGCCGACCAATCAGCAATTGATGGCAGGATTGCAGGGCCAGAATACCCCTGGATATTCGCCGACTGCGCCGACTAATGCGCAACTTATGGCGGGCTTGCAGGGTCAGAGCCCGTACGGCTATCAGGTCAATTACAATGTGCAAACCGCTCCGACCAACGCACAACTGATGGCAGGCCTCCAGGGGCAAGGAATCGGCGGATACCAATATACCCCTGGCGTGACTGGCCACGCGACCTACACGACGCAAGACTTCTTAGGCATCCCGTCCACCTATACCACTCAGTCCGAGTTCGACACAGGCCAGCCTGTGTACACGACGCAGTCTGAGTTTGATACTCCAGTGTACACCACTCAATCAGAATTTGATACGTCCATCTACACAACGCAATCCGAGTTCAACGGACCTGGGTACACCACGCAAGAAGGGCCTGACGTGAGCCCGCCCGCGGCACCGACCCCCGATGCGATTGCGCCCAATATTCCCTCTGCAGGAAACGCCGCGTGCGAAGGCGTGCCCAGCCAAATCACCATCATTGACCTTGACGGCGAGCACTACTACCTCACGCAGGACGTCAGCGAGCCCGACTTCCAGGCACGGCAGCAGCTCTTCACGAACCGCGCTCAGCAATTGTTCTCGTGGTGCGACGCGCAGATAAGCAGCGCATTCGACACATTCAACACGCTGCCCGTCCTCGACGCCATCGCAGGAATCCAGGCGTATTCGCGCAACTGCCAGGAAGCAGCCATCACGCAGCTGAAGAGCGACTTCCCCGACCTGCAGTTTGACTTGAGCCCAAGCGACATCCAACTCTCCGTCACGCAAGACAACATCTCGACCATCCCGCAGGAATGCATCGCCAATCCCGAAGCAGACGGCTGCAAGATCCCGCCCGTGAGGTTCACGTGCGGCGTCACGACTCCGCAGAACGGAACCACACCTTATCCGCCCGGCTTTGAACCGCCCGTGCTGCCGCCGCTGCCGCCAGGAGACATCGGAACGCCGATTGTCCCGCCCGACTGCACAATCGTGCACATCGGCGACCACTATTCCTGCGCATTGCCCCTGCCGCCCGGCTGGAACGACTGCTTCAACTATGGCGACCAGCTGGAGAACGTCAGCGACGATGTGCCAGGCCTGGACGATTTGCTGAACCAGATGGTCATCAATGCGGTCGACGACCAGGGACAGTCGCTCATCTCGGTCATCGATGCAGGCGCAACCCCTGACGAAGCCAGCCAGATCGCGCAATCCATCGCGGGCGAGCAGGATGCGACCCGCAACAGCGCAAAGCCCAAGGTCGCGGACGCCATCATCTTCCTCGACCTGCCACAAGAGCATGCGTTCGAGCGCAAGCCTGACACGTGGGACGAGCCAAAGGAAGTCTCGCGCGGAGGAAGGCTCAGCATCGTCGGCCACAAGGAAGGCACCGAGCCGTGGACCGTCAACTTCGACAAGAACGATACTGCGCAGATCGTGCCGCGCACGTACACGCCCATCAACGCGTCGTTCATGCTGGACCTCTACCACGCATTGATCCCGCGCAGGAGGCACCTGCTCATCACCACGGTCGCGCGCAGCGATGTCCCGTACATCAGCGTCTACAACCCGACCGACGGAACGGAGAACCTGAGCGATTATTACTTGCTGTACGGCGAGCGCCTGCCGCACAACATCCTCAAGCCCATCTGGACCGCGCAGTTCCCAGTCTCGCCGCTTGAGCCGAACAAGGAATACGTGGTCGCAGTACGGTCCGCGTTCGCGTTCGAAAAAATGTATAATGATACTCCTGACGCGCTCGTCTCGCTGAATCCTGACGACAAGCGCGTCCTCACGTTCACGCACCTCCACGGAGTGCCGCAGGTTACCAACAAAGGCGTGGTCGCAATCGTCTACTGGCCGCGCCGCACGCAGCTCCCTGCAATGACTTCGCTCACCGGGGCTGCGGTTTCAGAACTTTCCGCGCCTAAGAAACTTATCTCCACAATGGGTCCGACTGACATGCCGAAGAAGATCATCGCGACCCAAGGCCCTGTAACGCAAGTACCGGTGACGCAAGGCCCTGAGGACATACCCATCTCCACAACGGGTCCGACCGACATGCCCGCCCTCGCAGGAAGCGCAGGCGGCTGCCAGCCAGGCTACACGCAAACCGGCAGTATCCACGGTGCGACACCCAAGCTCAAGCAGGGCTGCTATGTCGATCAGGACTCAGGAGCCATCTGCTGCCAGTCTGCCGAGAACCTCAACACGCAGCCCCAGCAGTCGCTCGGCTCCATCGCGCAATCCAACGCACCCGGCTGCGGCGACGTGCCCGGCGTTGAATTGGTGAACGTGAACGGCACGCTGATGTACGTCGTCCAGCATTTGATGAGCGAGGACGAGTTCAACGCGCGGCTCGACCAGGCGCAGCAATTGCTCGAACAGGGCGCGGCGCAATGTTCCGCGCAGGGCCAGCAGTTCTTCGACGACCTGCTCTCGGGCGCGATCCAGCCCGGCCAGCTGCCGCCTCCTCCGCTGTTCACGACGTCACAATATGATACCTGCATCCAAAAGTGTGCGAACGCGCCCGCTCCGAACCCTGAGCTCCAGCCGTTTGTCAAACTGATTAACCCGCAGGTCGCGTGCGAGAAGAAGTGCGCAGCAAGTGCAGTCGCGTCTCAGCCAGGAGGAGCACGCCGCGCCTGCACCATGGAGACCAAGCCGTGCCCCGATGGCAGCTCGGTCTCGCGCCGCGGACCGGACTGCGCGTTCGCGCCGTGCCCGACCGGAGACCAGAAGCCGCAGCCGCCGCGCGGACCATTGCCCGCGCAGCGCCCGTGCAAGCAGGATACTCAGCCGTGCTCGGACGGAAGCCTCGTGTCGCGTCGCGGTCCCAATTGCGCATTCGCTCCGTGCCCCGACCAGCAAACGATCAGCGCCGAACCGCAAACCATCCGCCTCGAAGACGTCATCGGCCAGTACGATCAGGTCGTCAATGCCTGCATGCAGAGCCTCAAACAGCAGGTCGACGCGGCACTAGGACCCTTGGGTGTGCTCAACATCCAAGGCATCTCTTCGACCGTGCAGGTCGGCAACGCGACATGCGACATCAATTCCGGCGGAGGAGGCTACAACATCGTCATCAATGAAGACCCCATCGTCATCCTCGACGGCGACGCCGTCCTGGTCAAGCCATTCGAAGGAACATTCCCCGACTGCGCAAACAACGTAGACGGCATCACCGGCGTTCCTGTTGATATTGTTCCGAACAAGCAGACCAGCACGCAAAGCTATGCGCGCAACGGCGACTGCGCAGAAGGCGACGAGCAG
>JBGPHE010000005.1:0-25401 GCA_041484255.1 Candidatus Nanoarchaeia archaeon | reverse complement strand
CGTCTTGGCGATATCCTCGGGAACCGCCTGTTCGGGAACCTCGTTGTGTTCCAGTTGAATCTTCATTGCAAACCTTGGTTAAACCTTTCTGTTTAAAAACCCTGCGAAATCCCGACCAGTGTCCAGTGAAACGCCGACAGGGACTGGTGGAAAAACGCGATTTTTGGGCGATTTCGCGTTTAAACAGCTTCAGAGCCATCTTTTTTGCGAAGACGACTCAGAGTAAGGCTTCCTGAGGCATTTTTGAGCCACCAACCCTCAAATTCGCTAAAAATCCCGACGGGTTCGAGCAACCTGGCCCCAAATCGCGGACGCAAAAATCGCGGTTTCAGCGAAAATCCAGTCGTGGTCGGCAAAAATGCCGACTTTTCTTGATTTTCCCGACGAACAGGGTCACGGTGGGGTTGCTGCAGACCCGTGGTTCTGCGCCGAAAAACCTTGATCGAGGCATGATTATGAGTAATTCTGGCATTTTCCCTGACATTTCTGGGCACCGTAAAAACCAAGGGGTGCGGCCTCCTGGGGCGCCTGTGCAAAATTCATTTTAACGCGGTTGCGCGATTTCGCTGTTTTTCAGACGGAGGGCAGAAAATTTACTTGTTTGAGGTGACACTTGTAACAGAACATCGTTTTTCGAAAAAGTGTTTCAAAGAATATTGTTTTACTAAATACTCTTCAGAGAGATTGTTTCTAAATGTCTATTTTACGAAGTATCTTTTCTTCTATATTTTTAAACATATAAAAAATAAGAGAAGGTCACGCACAAAAGTGAGGGTAGTCATGAATGGCGCGCAGAAGGCAAAAGTGCCTAACTTTCTGGAAGGTTCAGCGCGATCCAGCCCAGTCCGCCAAGAGGTGGCATCGGGGGCTGAAAATATATTAGGCACCAGCAAAACTGCCTGACAAAACATGAGGAAGTGACGCTGCATGAAGAATGAAAGTGAGGGCAGGTGAGTGAGGGTTACAGGAACGCAAAAAAGTTAAAGTCCGCAGTGCAGTTCAGGGATTATGGAGAAAAGAGGCAAGGCAGAACTGGCAATCGTTCTCGTCATCGCCCTGCTTGCCCTCGCAGGCCTGTTCTGGAGCGCTTCGCCGTCGGGAGAAGTCGCCTTACGTGTTCCACTGAAGCCGATCAATGTGCCCCATTACGGCATCTCGTTCGCGCCGAGGGTTGCAGGCAACTACTCGTGCTGGTGCCCGCGCGGCTCTTGTTTGGTCACGGACTGCATGACCGAACCGCAGGCAGCCAAGAAGTGCGGAAAACAGCTCAAGTTCGCCTGGCAGCTGTGCAACTGCAACCGCCTGACCAATCCTTTGCTGGTCGCGACCAAGGCGACGGTTTCCTGCCTCTGACGGTGCGGCAACACAACGCTTTTATACTGGTTTGCTCATCAGCCTGCTATGCAAAAAAGAGGTAAGGCAGAACTCGTCGTAGTTCTCCTCTTCGCGGCGCTTGCCGTCGGCGGAATGGTGTGGTTCTCGAATTCGCCAGCGACCCCGACCGGCAACTGGTACCGCCCGTCATTCTTATACACGCCCGCGGTCAACTGGCCGTGGTATTCGCGCGCCGTCGTCATTTATCCGGTGCCGCTCACGCGCATCGCGTATCAGTGCGAATGCATCACGCCGCGCGACGCGGGCTACTGCATCGCGGGCAACTGCGTCCTCGGCGACGACGCCCGCGACACGTGCCTGAAGGCGCTCTCGCCCGGCTCGACCTGCGGTGACTGCCTGTTGTATAATAACTTCCAAGACGCGTCGAAAAACCTGCACATCGTGGGGTCGGGCGCATGCAAGTAGGCAAACGCGCAAATGCGGCGTTGTTCGTGTTTCTCGCAATCCTTGTTTTCGCGATCGTCGGCATCGGCTGGCGGCTCGCATTATCTGAGAACCCGTCGATGACGGGCAGGTATGCCGCGACGTCGGTCAAGTACGTTCCGCCCGCATTCTGGTCGCAGACTCCCGTAGGAGTCGCCGCTCCGGCGCACCGCACGGCATTCCAGTGCGTCTGCGTCACGCCCAAGGACGCGGGCGTCTGCGCCATCGCGAACTGCCTTGACGCGGACACCGCAAAGGCGTTCTGTGTCGCGGCGCTTCCTCCCAGCTCAAGCTGTCAGGTCTGCAGGCCCTCGGGGACACTGCAAAAAGCAACATCCAATGTGCACGTCTTGAAAACCGCGTCGTGCACCGTCTAAGAAGAGGTGATATGTCATGAACAAACAAGCAAACAGCACAATTATGGCCATTTTCGGCGCCATCGCGATTCTCGCCCTCGGTGGCATGCTCTGGACGTCGGTCGCGACGCCCACGGGCAACTATGTCGGCACGGACTGGTGGATCAACAACCAGCCCACGCCCGATTCCAATGAGCCGATTCCGACGGCAGGTCCGATATCGAACGCCTGGACCCAGCCGCCGAACCGTCAGGCATTCGCGTGCGTCTGCAAGACGCCGCTCGACCAGGGAACCTGCGCGGTTTCCGGCTGCTTCACCGCAGCATCCGCGTTTGACCGTTGCATCAGCACGCTGCCTGAAGGCTCGACGTGCCAGCAGTGTGTCGGCATGGGCTCTTTGCAGCGTGTGACCACCGGCGTCCACGTCATCGACCTCGCCACGTGCAACACGTGGGGTTAAGCCATGAACACGAAAGCAAACGCATCCTTGGTCACGCTGGGCATTATTGCAATCTTCGCGGTTTCCGGCATGGTGCTGCTCTTCTCGGGCAGTGCGACCGGCAATGCCGCGCTGCAGTATTCCAGCGTGTCGCCCGCGCCGAACACGGAATTCACGTGCCGCGAAAGCTCAGGATTTGATCCGAGCGTTCAGGGCCACGCGACGCTCCGCGACATGTCGGGCGGCATCATCACGCGCAGCGAAGACACGTGCCTGATGAACGGCAACCTTGTCGAGTACTATTGCACGTCCAAGGGCATCTCGAGCTCCATTGTCGCGTGCCCGAGCGGCTGCGACAGCGGCGCGTGCGTGGGCTGAGCCGAATGCGCTCGGCGCTTATCGTTTTTCTTTTCGTTGTTTTTTTCGCGGGAGCGGGAACGCTCCTCGCAGTCCATTCTCCGACGGGTGATGCGCCATGGTGGATGGAGCGTTCGTATACCGCCCAGCCGCCGCAGCGCCAGAATTACGTGTGCCGGTGCGTGACGCCGTTTACGACGGGCTATTGTTACGCGGCCAACTGCTGGTCAGATGATTTGGCGCACGCGTACTGCGTGCAGCAATTGTCGTCCTCGTCGTTCTGCCAGAATTGCGCGATCGCGTTCAAGCCGCCGCCGTATCCTGCGAACGAGATTCTTGCAAAGACCGCGTGCGCTTAACGGATGCGGTAATAGATTTGCGTCGTGTGCATATACATCGCCCTGCGGTCGCGAGGGCTGTTGAGATCGTAGACGACTTTGGGCGTCTCGCGCGGAACAGGGTCATTTTTCACCTGGTCGCGCAGTGTCAAGAAACGGAGAAGGTTGATTTTGCGGTAGGCGTCGCGCGGTTCCATTAGCCGATGTATCCGACTTGCTTCTTTTCCTGCATCTGCTGCGCTTTCATGGCCTGGCCGAGCATGCCTTTGAGCTTTTTCTCGAATTCCTGCGCCTGCTTGAGCAGGGGGACATAGTCGACCTTCAGGCCCAGTGATTTGTCGAGGATTTCGACGAGCTTTGCGGCAGCCTTGCTGTCGGGCAGCTTGGAATGGGTTTCTGCGAACAATGATAATGTCGGCAAACCGCCGCGCATCGTCAATGCAGCGGTGACGCCGACGATGATTCCTTCGCCGAGGCAGTCCACGCCGATGTTCTCCATGTTTTTGCGGAGCGTCGCGTGGCTGGTGTAGAAGAATCCGCGCGTTTCCGCGCCGTCGGTGCTTCCGACGCCTTCGAGCGTGATGAGCTCGCTGGCGTTCAGCTGTTTGCACAGGTCGAGGATGAGGTCTGCGGCGGCAAACTCGATGCCTGCCGCGGACGTGATCGCGTGGACGATGACGAGGTTGTATTCTTTGTTGTAGTAGATGCCGATGGGCTCGATGATGGAGCAGTTGTGCACGGCGAGCGTCGCGGGCGGCTCCTCAAAATACGTGCTGCCGATCTTTTCGCATTTCAAATGGTCGAGCAAGAATCCGGTGGCAATCGTTCCGACGAGGCCGAGCCCGGGAAAGCCCTCGATGACAGTAGCCCCTTTCGGCTTTTTCGTCAGCACGATCTTGGCGTGCTTGGGCTGCGGTCGGCTCATCTCTTTTTCAGGCATGCGCTTTCGCTTCACTTCCAGCTTTAAATACCTTCCGTTCAACACCTTTAAAACAGCCGCGCTTGTTCTCTGGCATTATGGCAGATTCGTTGAGTGTCGCGGTAATCTCGAATCCCGGATTGTTCATTCCGGAAAACGGCAGCGTGTCGTACTTAGAGAAAGCGCTCTGGAAGCTTCCTTCGGAATTCGCGGCGCGCTCTCCCGACGCCAAACTCGACGCGATCATGCTCATCGGAAACATCGTCGGCCCCTTGCTGAGCAAGGAAGAGGACGCCGAGCTCGCCGAGGCGCGCAAGAAGCTCGACGCGGAATACGCGCGCGACAAGGACGGCTACCGGGGCAGAGAAGTGCTCGACCTCACCGCGCTCGTCGAGGAACTGATGCATTCCAGCAAGGCGATGGCGTTCAACAAGGAAATCGAGGCGTATGGCAGGCTCGTCGGCCGCAAGCTGAAGAAGAACTGGCAGAAGATGGGCGTCGCGCACGACCGCGCCAAGGTGCGCTACGGCCAGATGCTCATCGCCGCGAAGAAATGCGAGCAGAAATACGACATCCCTGTCTTTTTCGCCGCGGACACGTTCATGCTCGAGAACGAGATCCCCGAGCCGCACTGGCTCCACTGGCGGGATTTCACGCTCGCGGACAAGCGCGTCAAGGTCTGGGGCAATCACGAGGTCAAGGGTATCATTCCCGAGTACGCGATTCCGCGCAGGCAGCGCGGCAAAGCGCTCGTCGATATCGTGAAATTCGCGGCAGACTCCGCGTATCTCACGATTGCAAGCAAGATGGAGTCCGAGCTTTCCGCTCGCTTGGCGACTGCCAAGGGCAACATCGTCGTCATCGGGCAGCAGACGGACTCCGACGTGCCGTTCCTGAACAATCTCGTCATCCGCCAGCCCAAGGGTCGCGTCGACTTCCTCACGCTCGACGGAAAGAACGGCACGCGCACGCAGTATCGCTGGGACGCGGACGAGGCGAAAAAGAAGAAGCTCCAGTTCGTGCGCGCCAGCGAGATTGCCATCGAGGACCTCGCACTGGTGTTCCCTGAACAAGTGCGCGCGACCGAGGAGATGAAGAAGGACGTCGTCGCCTACCGCGAATTGAGGGAGATGGCGCAGGCGATGGCGCGGTTTGCCCACCTCGCCGACAAAGGCGTCGACACGCCCGCGAAGATTCTGGAGCACCTGAAAAAGCTCGAGGACCAGGTCGAGCCGCTTCGCCAGTACACCGCGAACGTCGCGGAATTCGTCGAGCGCCTCGCAAAGGACAGCGGGATGGCCGGTTGGTACGTCGACGTGAAAAACGATCTCGCAAAGCAGGTCACCGCGGGAATATTCACCGAGCAGCAGGCCGGCGAGCAGGCATTGACCAAGGTCATCACCGCCCTGCAAGCGGACTTCACGCAGCGCCGCGACATGGACGCCAAGCGGGCCGAACGCGAGGCAGGAATCCGCGAGCAGCTCGAGAAGGACAACAAGGACTTGCAGAAGCGCGTCGAGGAAATGACGATCCAGCTCACCGAGTTCAAGGGAGCCATCGAGCGCATGGAAGGGGAGAGCAAGCTCTACTTGCAGCAGATGACGGACAAGGATTCAGTACAGAGCAAGCTGAACATCACGATCACGTCGCTCGAGGAGCGCATGGAAACGGAAAGCATTGCGTACAGTCAAGGCCTGAAGCAAAACAACGCCGAAAACAGCGAGCTATTGCGCATGCAGCAGCTCGAATACGAGAAGCAGCTCGCGGCGAAGGACAAGAAGCACGACGAGCAGAAGCATGCGCGCGATGCAGAGATCGACAAGACGCTCAAGGAGCTCGGCGCAGAGCACGAGAAAGCGCTGAACCTCGAGCGTGGCAGGGCCGAGCGGGTGGAACTCACGCTGGACGAGCAGTTCTACGAGTTCACGAGAAAGCTCACGGAAAAGAACGCGGAGCTGAAGGACCTCAAGCAACGCTACGTCGACGAGTTACGAGAGGCGTCAGAAGTGTATTTGAAGGACAAGCTCAAGTACGAGACGCAGCTGCTCACGTACGCATCTGATCCTGAGGCCTTGACGAACGCGCTGCAGAAGATTTCCGCGCTTGAGCAGACGCTGAAGCGCCACAAGGATGAATTCGCGCACGACAAGGCGGATATCGAGCGCCAGCGCGATACTGCGCTCCTGCGCGAGAAGGAAGTCGAGCATCTGTTGCAGGACAAGTTCGACAAGCAGGACGCAAGCTACAAGACCATCATTGCCCAGCAGCAGCGCGAGCTCGACGGCTACCACGCGCGCATCGTCGAGGCGGAGCGCACGCTGAAGCTCGCCCGCAACCGCCACGAAGGCGAAAAGACCGAAGCGCTGGCGAAACAGCAGACGCTGTACGAGACCCAGCTGGCAGACGTGAAGCTGAAGTTCCACAAGCTGGCGGAGTCGCACACCGCGCTCGCGCAGCAGGCGCCGAACGGCCACGATATGGGTGATATCTCCTGGAAGCTCGTGCAGGGCGTCAATTACCTCTATTCGGGCAAAATCGACGACGCGCGCAAGCTCATCGCCGAGGCGGTCAAGCTGATGCCGAACAGCCAGGAGATCATGCGCTACCTGCCGAAGAACGTAACTACCAAGAAGTAGTGAAAATAGAAAGGTTTTTATACTCAAACAACATCGAAAATCATACTATGCGCATCTTACACTGGGGCGGAGGCCTCTCAAAGCTGGAGGAAGTGCTCAAGATTACGAAGCAGCCGCTCTATGAGTCGACCGATCCGGTCGACCTGCTTCTCGTGCACGGCCTGATTGACCAGCCGCTGCTCCGCAAGCCTGGTGACCGCGCGGATTTCTTTGCGCGCGAATCGACCGCGCGCGCCGAGTACGCGGACCAGCTCCACGAAAAGGACCTGGTCGACCTCGTGGAAGACAAGGAATACATCAGCTGGGTTGCCGAGCAGGAAGAGTCCGCCTTGGAGCACTATAAGGACGCGATGCGCCAAGTCAAGAAGGGCATGAAAGTCGCTGCTCCGAACCTCAAAATCCTCTACATTCCGGGAAAGAACGACACCCGCCAAATCTACAAGGTTTTCAAGAAAGACGATATTCTCGACGGACGCTCGATCGTCATCGACGGCGTCAAGATCCTCGGCCTGCCGTCGCTGGACAACCCGTCCTGCGACGTCGCATACGATCTGCGTATCACGCCGACCCTGATCGATGACGCAATGCACTACATGGACCTCTTTGCCGCGAACAAGGACGCGGACATCGTCGTCTCGGACGTCGTGTCGGGATTCGCCGACCCGGAAGTCACGGGCAACGAAACGGGTTCGAATCGCATTCCCGTCAGCGCGCTGCGCAAGTTTATCGTCGACGAATGGGCGCCCAATGTCGCCTCGGACAAGTCCAAGATCGCGCTGACCGCAGCCCGTTCCAAGGACCTCAACGGCATCGTTTCCAAGCTGCAGGGCAAGCGCACCGACGGCACTGACTACTCGCACGCCATCGCGAGCGCGGGCACGCTGCACCAGGAAAACCAGACGCGCGCGAGCATGATCGACTACGACGTGAACGCCGGAGTCGTGCACTACCGCGCCATGGGCCTGAACGGCCAGCGCCTGACCCTCAAGCCGCACGTCGTCATTGACAATACTCCGGAGAACACCAATCCTGCAACGCGCACGCGTTTGTCGCCGATCACGGAAGTTCCGCGCAAGCCGACTACGGTTACGCCGGTTGCTGCCTCTGAAGAGCAGCCGGAAGTCTTCCTCCCGCCGCAACCCGAGTCTGAGATAGAACCTTCGCCTCCGGGCACTGTTGTTCCTGACGTCAAGCACGGCGCTCCGGTCCACTACCGCGCGCTGATTCGGGAGAAGGTTATTGTCGTGGAGGGAGTCATCCCTGGCGATGCCGCTCCTGCGCCTGACGCAACGCCTGCTCCTGTCGCGCCCAAGAAGCGCCAGCGCAAGACCGTCGACAAGGACGTGGTCTACGCCTTCGAGGCGAAGGCGGATGCCGCAGACGATACTCCTTTCGTTCCGTTCAGCAAGACGTTTAAGCCGAAGACCAAGCTGGAGCGCGAAGTCTACGCTGCGTGGTGCGCTGTCGAGAAAAACTACTTTGCCACGATGCACGTCGACAAGCAGGAAGCTCTTGCAAATATCCGCGACGCGCTGATTGGCGAAGACGCTCCGAAGAACAGGTATGAGCGCGTGCTGGGCGTTCTCGACGGCCTCAAGAGCAACGCATCCTCGTTGTCAGGCAAGGTCTTGACCGCTGCCAAGAACTTCGTCGAACTCTATGCTACGTCTGCAAAGAAGATGGCGAAGTCGGAAAAGAAGGAAGAGCGCGAAGCCTATACGCTTCTGTCCAGCTTTGCAGAGAACACCCGCGTCTACCTCGGTCTGTTCAAGATGGCAAACGCCGCTGAAGGCCAGCTGAATGCGGAAAAGGGCGCGTTGGATGACGAAGTCCGCGCGTTCGTGACGATGTATCCTGAAATGCGCGAGCTCTACCGCGACGGTGTCAAGGTCTACGATACTGAACCGGGAAAGAAGGACACGCCGTTCTACTGGAAGCAGGCGCACGACATGCTCAAGACGTATGTCCAGGAGCACCCGGAGTCGCCGTTCATGCCTATTGTCGATCCTGCGATGGACATTATCGCTAAAGACCTGAACGGATGGTACTACAACCAGTTTACCGACGGCAACTTGGGCGCCGCTGCGCACGTCCTGAGCTGGGGCACGCTCGCAAACGACCGCGAGTCTCGCGCGCGCACGAATTACGTCAAGAAATCGATTGCTGCGCAGAAAACCGCTTAAATATTTCCTGAGGGCCGCGCACGCGGCGGCTTCTTCAGCGCGCGTGTCAGGGTCGCTTCTTCAATCGTGAGCCATTCAATCGCCTGTTTGAACTGCTTGAGGAGCTTGCCGAGCTGGTCCTGCACGCGCTTGGTCAGCTGTTCGGCGTTCACCATCTCTGTTTTGCCCTTCAGCACGGCGTCCACTGCCTTGTCCTGCATGGTTTCCTCGAGGTTAGCGATCATCGGAACGAGCACGTTCTGCTCGAATTTCTCGAAATTGACAAGGTTTGCCTGAATCGCCTGCAATTGTTTGATTTCCGGCTGCGGAACGCCGGGCAGGACGAGCCTGTTGGCGATGTCTCCGGCGGCCGCGTGCAGTTCTGCGGCGAGATCTTTTGCATTCTGCACCGCTGCGGCGTCGAATTTCGCGACCTGTGCCGCTTCTTCCATTGCATTGGACGCGGTCTCCTTCAGTTCTTCCTGCTGTTTTTCGCTGCCTTTCAGGATTTTCCGCTGCAGAGGCTTCTTGAACGTGAATTCGATCTCTGAAACGAATTTAGTCATGATGGTCTGCAGGATGACGAGCACCTGCTTCTGCTCTTTGATGGACTGGATGATGACTGCGAGCGTGGGGACGTTTTCCTCAGGCGCTGCCGGAGGCGGCGTGGGCGGCTGCGGTCTCACGGGCGCAACAGGCGCGGGCGGAGGCGTCGGAGGCTTGGGCGGCGGCGCTTGCGCGCGCTCGAGCGCCTTCTTGAGCGTTTCCTTGAGCTCCGCGATCGCCGCGATTGCGGGCCGCACGAGCTCGAAATAGATTTTCTTCCACTGCTTGAGATCGAGGTCGATACCCTTGCGGACTTCCTGGATGACTTTGGTGTTTTCTTCGACGCTGGCCCAGACGTGCTCGAGCTGCGCGAGCGCGCTGATGAACGACTGGACGAGCTGCTGCGTGGCGTCGATTGCTTGCGTTCGTTGGTCGACCGTCTGGTCTTTGTCGAGCGCGGGAACGGATGCGGTGAGCGCGTCGCGGTGCTGGACTACTGTTTCCAGGCGCTTCTTGACGTCTGCGGCGAACGTTTCGAATTCCGTGGCCCGGTTCACGAAGAAGGGCAGGCGCTGCGCTTCGAGGCTTTGGACGATGCGGTCGAGGCGGGTCAGGGTCGTGTCGAGACTGGCGACCGCGTCAATCACTTGCTTGAATGCCTTGCGCACTTCTTCCTTGCGCGGGCCTTCGGGCAGCTGCTCGACCTGCGCGCGGACTTCGCTGATGTCAATCATCTTCTTGAGTGTCTTGAAGTCCTGCATCGCGTTTTCGATTTTCACCTTGAGCTTGAGCACGTTGCCGATGAGTATGATGGTCTTTTGCGCAGGCTTCAGGATTTTCTGGTCGATTTGGGAGAGCTGGACCGTGATTGCGTCTTTGTACGCGGTTGTGTCGATGGTTCTGCCCCTGCCGAGCTGGAGTTTCAGCTTGTCGCCTTCCTCAAGCGCGAATCCGAGCCCTGCAGATGCGTTCTTGGTCTCGTCCTCGAGCTTTTCCCAGCTCTTGACGATGGCGTCTAAGTCCGCTTCGACGGTCATGACCGCGTCGCCGGCCTCCTCGATGGATCTCCACGCGACCTGCTGCTGTTTGTTGAGGTTGTCCCACCAGTCCTTGATGCCGCGCGCCTTGTTCGCGAGTCCCCTGCCTGCCCAGCCGATTCCTCTGCCGAGGCCTTTGGCGCCTGCGACAATCCCTCTGCCTAATCCGCCCATTGCGCGTCCGAACCAGCCGGGACCGCTCGGTCCTGTCGTCGGAGGCGTGACGGGCGACGGTGTGCCGCGCATCTTGAGCATGATGTAGAGGAAATAGAGCAGCACAATCATTGGCGTGAGCAATGAGACGAATCCGAAGATGTTTCGCGTCGTTTCCGAGCCCGTGGCGACGAACCAGAAGTCTAAGACCATCCAAGCGATGAGGAACGAGACGAGGCCAGTGATGATTTTGTACTTGCCTGCGAGCAGCTTGTTGAGGAACATGTACAGCGTGCCGCCGATCAGCAATGCTGCGATGACGGTGGTCAGCCAGTATTCAAACAGCGTGACGCCTGCGCGGCGAAGCGCGAACGCGGACGAAAGACCGAGAATGACGCCGAGAATCGCTCCGAACTTCTTGCCTGCTTTCTTGCCCGCGTCATCGTGGCGGCCAAGCACCTGCGCGCCCAGCGGCGCAAGCAATGTGCCGAACAGCGCCGAAAGCGCCATGGCATCAACTAGGAAACTGAGCGCGGGATTGCTGTGATAGAGGAGCGGGATGTCGGGCAACGAGCTCAGAATGGGGATGCTGGTGAGACCTGGGCGTACGACCATAAGCTGTCAACTCTTTTGCGTTAATTCTGCATTGCCGTGTATATAAACATTGTGGCGGTGCTTCAGTCGTGAAGGGTTCACCGAAAAGCTTATATAGTAGTAACTACTATGTAGTAGTACTATGACTGACCAACCTGAGCACGTTATCGACGCGCAGGCTACCGTCAGGCCTGCAAGGCCGACCGCCGAGACCTATCTTGGCGACGTCGCAAAAGAATACAATACGTACGGTCCGGTCATGAAGTTCGTGACCTGGGCCGCTTTCGCTACCACGCTCGGCTATATGGCTCTTGTCGCAGCGCCCCGCCACCTCGGCTACCGCGCGCAGAAGCCCAAGGCCGAACAAACGCAACCGTCGCAGCTCGAGCAGAAAGTGATTGCTGCGCCCGCTGAAAAGCCCGGCGAAAAGAAGATTCCGACGGGAGTGTACTGGTTTACCAAGGAGTGAGGAACACACCATGACTGCTAAAGACAAGTTCAACGCTCTCGCTGCAAAAGTCAAGCGCAACAAGAAGAAAGTACTGGCAGGAGTCCTCTCGGTTCCGCTCTTTTTCGGCGTTCCGCGCACGGCAAGCACTGCCTGGGAACTCGCCGCTAATGCAGGCTCGTTCGCCTGGCACGTCGGCAAAGACCTGACGGTTGACGGCGCATACGGCATGTACCAGCACTCCACGTACGAGCAGATCCACTACCGCGGCCTCGACGGCAAGGAATGCGAACTGAAGGTGCTCAAGGGCGCGCACCCGAAGCTGGAAGACGCGATGGACAAGTTCCCGGGCAAGCAGGACGATATCACCCGCATCTTCACCGATGCAGGCAAGATCGACTCGGACGAGAAGCGCATCGAGTTCCTCCTGATGCGCCTCCAGAAGCCCGACGCCAAGAACGTCTACTACTTCACCGACAAGTAATTTTTTTCTTTTAAGAAATATTTAAATACCAGCCCGTCGCCAGTACTGCTATGGCTGACTTTATGCTGGTGCCGCCCGTTATCCTGGGCGCCATCATCGGCATCTACGAAATCATTCTGTTGCACCGCGACGTGACCGTGCCGACGCACCGCTTCGGCCACGGCATCCACGCGGTCATCTTCGCGATCATCGCGACGTTCTGCACGATGAACACCCCTTGGGTGTTCCAGATGTTCCCTGCGCTGAGCACGATTCCGTACGTCACGCCGCTCATCTTCCAGGTTATCGTCGGCATCATTGCCATGATCAAGATTCACGGCGTTTCCGCCGCGATCAAGACGAGCGTCGGCGGCATCTCCATCGGCTTGCGAGAGACATGGTTCCACAGCGTGCTTATCGGCGCCTTGATTGTCGCCGCGCCGTATGCCTGGCCGTTCCTCCAGCCCGTGATGCCGAGCTGGGCGCAATAGATTAAAAAACAGCCTTCTTTCGTTTCCTTGTATGGAGCAGGTTATCCTTGTCGACGAGAACAACAACCAAATAGGCGTCGGCGAGAAGATCGAGACGCACAAGCAGGCAAAGCTCCACCGCGCGTTCTCCGTATTTATCCTCAATTCCAAGAACGAGATGCTTATCCAGCAGCGCGCGAAAGTAAAATATCACTGCCCGGGCTTGTGGGCGAATACGTGCTGCGGCCACCCGCGCCCCAGCGAGACCGTCGAGAAAGCGGCGCACCGCAGACTGAACGAAGAGTTCGGCTTTGACGCGCCGTTCGCGGAAAAGCTCACCTACATCTACAAGGTCGCGTTTGAGAACGGCCTGAACGAGCACGAATTCCTGCACGTCTTCGTCGGCACTGCCGACGCTATCACGCCGGTTCCGAACCCTGCGGAAATCGACGGCTGGAAATGGGTTCCGGTCAAGAAAATATATGACGATATCGCAAAGAACCCTGACGCGTACGCGTTTTGGTTCAAGCTGAGTATGGAGAAATTAAAGAACGAATTTATTCGATCTTGACGACGCTGCCGAGCGACTGTCCGGGCATGCCGGTCTCGAAGATGGCGCGGACTGCGCCCTTGCCGCCGTGCGCGGCAGACACTTTGCCCTTCAGCTGCTTCTTGTCCTTGCCCGGTGCGACCCAGACGACGGTCTTGCCGACCAGTGCCTGAGCCTTTGCCTTGTCCGAGACGCCTTCTACGAGGACAATCATCTGATTGCCGCTCTTGCGGCGGAAGCTTCCCCTGAATGCGCTGATACGTCCTTCCATAACGTTCAGGGATAGTGGCGCGTTTAAAAAGCTTGCGCCAAAGGGTAAAAAAGGTGCGCCAGCAAGCCCGAAGGCCTGCTGGCGCGGGGGTGGTATTTCTAGAACGTGCTGAGGACGAGCATCGTCTGCGTCTTGTCGACGCCGGCGATGCCGCGGAGTTTTTTGACGATGAATTCGTTGAGTTCGGCGATATCCTTAACGCGGACCTTGACCAACAGGTCTGAAACGCCGGTGAGCGTGTCTACTTCCTCGACGCCGCGCAGTCCCTTGATTTCGCGCGCGAGGTCTTCCTGCGCGACCCGTCCGCCCGTCGGTAAAATGTACTCGACGGAGACCAGGACGAATGCCTTGAGCGACTTGCCGACTTTGTTCCAGTCGATGAGCGCGGCGTACTGCGTGATGACGCCGAGCTGCTCCAAACGCTTGATGCGGTTGTGCACTGTGGTGGGCGGAAGCTTCAAACGCTGGGCAATCTGCTGCACCGTGCGCTTACTATCTTCTACCAAGAGGTCGATGATTTCTTGGTCATTTTTATCTATTTTAGGCATTAAAGTGGAATAATATTCCATTATTTATTAATCTTTCGGAATATTCTACAAATAATAGAATAACGTCGGAACGAGCAAACAGCCCATCGCGTGCGACCTGCTGACCTTGAGCCACGGCGCGAGGAGGCCCACCAGCGCGCTCACCGTGAGCAGCGCGAGACCTTTCCATCCGCTCAGCACGGCGACGAGCACGACGAGAAACGCGAGCACGCAGCCCGAAATCAGAGGATAATTGACGTTCTCGACGAGCGCGCTGAACGCTTTCGCGCTCAGCAATGCCAGCGCCGCCGCGAGGATGCCTGCCGCGAGCGCCACGCCGCCGAGCAGCCAGAGGTCACTTTGCCCGACGGGCACGATTTGCTGCAGTGTCGCGAGCGCGCCATTGCGCGCCTTGCCCAGCACGACCAACGTGACGAGCGACGACAGGAAGTCTGCGGTGTGCAGCCCGCCCGCGAGCACGAGATAGGACTCGCTTGTCGTCGAGAAAAGCGTGGTGGCGAGCGCTCCGGCGTGGCCTGGTCCGAGTCCGGGAAACAGCGTGACCAGCGTGCCGCCCAAGAGCCCGCCGCAGATGCCTTTGCCTGCGTCGGCATGCTTCAGTTTCGCGAATCTGCCGATCTGCGTCGGTATTTTGGCGCGTTCAAACAGCGCGAGCGCAAGAGAACTCGCGCCGAACAGTCCGGAAAGCAGCGGCAATAATGGCTGCTCGAGAGTGAGTTTGTTCAGCACGATGTAACCAAGCGCTCCTGCCGTCGAGAAAACAATCGCGGCTTTCCACCAGTCCTTGCCTTCTTTTCCGATGAGCACGGCGACCAATGCAAGCAACAGCCAGCCGAGCACGGGCTTGAGCAATCGCGACAGGAACGGAAACGCCCACAGCAAGACAGGAAACAGCGCGAGCGTGCACACCAAACAGCCGAGCGAGCCGACGACGGCAAAACGAACCGCGTCATAGCCGAGCCCATCGTGCAGCATGCGATGGCCGGGCAGCATCACGAGCGCCGAGCTGTCGTCCGGCGCGCCCAGAAAGATCGACGGCACGAGCTCGAGGAACGCGTGCGTCACGCCCATGGCGACGATAAAGACCGCAACATCGGACGTCGAGAAGATGTCCAATAATGCAGAACTGCTTGCGGCAACGAGCGACGAGATCAGGTTGATGTGCACGCCGGGAACGAGCCCGGCCACCACGCCGAGGAGGACGCCCAGCAGAAACGCCGCAAGCATGCAGGAAAATCGCTTTTGTTTCTTTAAGTGCGTTTCACCCAAAATCTCCGACGACAACGAATTCTTTTCACTACCCGTACCTTTATAAATGGCTCCACGGTAAGTATCCTATGCAGAAACCTCTTCCACAGCGACCGGAGCCGCAGGGCCGCAAGCACATCGCGTCTGAGATTCAGACCGTCATGTTCACGGATATGGTCGGCTATACGAGCGCGACCGCCTCGCTCAATCGCGCAGATTTTACCGATTTGCTCGACGTCTTCGAGAAATTGTCCATTCCTGTTTTCGACAAGCACCAGGGCCACGTCGTCAAGAAAATCGGCGACGCGTACTTGGTCACGTTCAAATCTCCCACTGATGCAGTCCTGTGCGGCATTGATTTGCAGCGCACGTTCAAGCGCTACCGCGTCCAGTCGCAGCAGCCGGTGCGCATCCGCGTGGCAATCCACACGGGCGAAGTCCTCATCCGCGACAATGACGTGTACGGCGACGCCGTCAACACGGCCTCGCGTATCGAGGGCGTCGCGAATGCAGACCAGGTCGTGTTCAGCGAGGCAGTGTTCCTCGCAATGAACAAGAATGAAGTTCCCGCGCTGTATCTCGGCATGAAGCACTTGAAGGGCCTGCCGTTCCCGATCCGCATCTTCCGCGTCAAGACGTTGGAAGACGAGCGCAGGATCCGCTGGAACGCGTTCCAGAGCATGTTCAGCCGGTTCCTCGTGATTGGCGTGCTTGCCGTGTTGCTCGTGCTGGTGTTCCGCTATCTCTGGCTCTATACTGATTTCTTCTCGATTATCTTCGGCGGATAAGCCGCAGTAAAGCATATATAGCCGTTCTGCAGCGTCAGCGCCATGCACAATCATCAGCGCCTTCTGCAGGAAATGCAGGTCAGAGAGCTCGCGGTCATGTTTGTCGACATCGTCGGCTACACGAGCACCACGGCGAACCTGACGCGCGAGGACTTGCACCGGTTGCACACCGCGTTTGACGCGCTCTGCCTGCCCGTGTTCGCGTCCTCCGGAGGCCGCGTCGTGAAGAAAATCGGCGACGCCTTTCTTGTCACGTTCCTGACGCCTGTTTCAGCCGTTCGTTGCGGCGCAGAACTGCAGGCAGTGTTCCAGCGCTACAACAACCAGTCGCACATCCGCGTGCCGCTGCAAATCCGCGTCGCGATCCACGCAGGAGAGGTCGTGCACCGCCACGAGGACATCTATGGCGACACCGTGAACGCGACATCGCGCATCGAAAGCGCTGCTGCCGGCGGCCACGTGGTGTTCAGCGACGCGGTCAAGCAAACATTGAGCAGCGACGAGTTCACCTGGGTCTCGCTGGGCAGGCACCGCTTCAAGGGCTTGAACAAGCCCATCGCAATCTATCGTCTGGTGACGCGCAGAGACGTCGCGCGCGTGCGGCGCGTCCAAAGCGTGCGGTTGTTCTGGGCAATCCTGCTGATTTTGCTGTTTGGCACGCTTGCCGTGCTGCTTGTCAGGTTTTTGCTGCTGAATCCTGACGCGATTCTGCCGTATTTGTAACACTGGTCAGACCACAACAAAGCATATAAAGCACTGAGCGCGCCTTGGATTATGCCTCGTGTGCAAAGCCCCAGTTCTATCGGTTGCTTCAAGCAGTGCCCGCGAAAATATTATTATCAATACATCGCGCAGCTCAAGACCAAGCCGAACGTGCACCAGGTGCGCGGCAATATCGCGCACAAGGTGCTGGAATTGTTCTTCGACCAGGACGTCAGCAAGCTCACGCTTGACGCGTTCGAGCTCGGTTTGATGGAAATCATGCAGGAATTGCTGCTGAAGGAATGGAACGGCTCGGCAAACCAGCTGAAAGTGCTCAAACTGACGCAGGCCCAGCTCCAGTTCTATTTCGAGGAGACATTGCTGATGCTGTTCAACTGGCTCAACCACTTCGTGCGCAAGATCTACACAATGGTGGGCTCGTTCCCGGAACGGTTCCTCAAGCTCACGCCCATCCGCGAAGAGATGATCATGAACGAGGAATTGCAGGCCCGAGGCATCATCGACGCTATCGAGAACTATGACGGCCAAGTGCGCATCATGGACTACAAGACAAGCAACCACAGCGACGAGGAGGAATACCGGTTGCAGCTCGCCATTTACACGCTGCTGTATCACGAAAAGCACGGCAAGCTGCCGGACAAGGTCGGCATTTACTTCCTGAAGGACCGCCCGAAGTTCATCGAGGCTGACATATCATTGCTGGAGCTCGCGCGCCGCGAAATCGAGCTTATCCACAAGCACACGCAGTCCAACCAATTGAAAGATTACGTGCGCACGCCCACCAAACTGTGCAAGTGGAGCACCGGGCAGTGCGATTTCTTCGAGGTCTGCAGGCCGTTTGACCCGCATCCTGAGGAAAAGTTTGTTTCCGAGCAGGAACTGATCCAGAAAGCGCATAACTCCTAAGCTTTTTATGCAGCGCATATGCATTCTTCTCTATGAAATACGTTGCGTTGCTCCGTCCGCTGGATGATTTTAAGGATTACACGCGCAATATCAGCAGGAGATACGGGAAGTATATTGCGAAATACCCTGCGCTCGACCATCATTGCACGTTGATGGCGGTGCGTGCGCAAGAATCTACTGAGGAACAGCTGGTCAAAGACCTCGAAACCGTCACGCAAGAGCAATTTCCTGCGGAACTGACGGGCGAGCTCGACCTGTTCGACGGCATGGCGCTGGTCGCCCGTGTCAAGAAGTCGCCCTGGCTGCGCAATCTGCATAAGCAAGTCATCGACCGGATGAAGAACTATGTCGACTGGGCAGAGACCGGCAGGCTGCCTGACCAATACGCCGCGAATCCCGAGCGCGCGCGGATATTCCGCACGTACGGCTCGGCGTATTGTGCGGAATTGTACAACCCGCATGTCTCTATCGCCGAGCTGAAGCCAGAGATTCTCAAGGATGAGCATCTTATTCAGAACAAAAAGTTGGTGATGAACAGCATTCTGTCCTATGGCTGGCAAGCGATGGAATTCGAGCTGGTCAAAAAGCAAGATGGAGATTGGCGGCTCGTCAGAAGGTTTCAGCTGAAGTAGCGTCGGAAAGTATATATACTCAGTTTTGCCCGGAAGCGTCATGCCGCTCAAGGATGTCCTCATCGCGATGGACCGCATCGGCTTTACCGATGTCATCCTGCCGTTCATTCTGGTCTTCACGGTCGTTTTCGCCGTGCTGCAGCGTAGCAAAGTGCTGGGCGTGAACGCAAAAGGTGCTCCGAAGAGCAATTACAACGCGATGGTCGCGTTCGTGCTCGCGTTCTTCGTGCTCATCATGGTGCGCACGCTGAACGTCATCACGTGGTTCACGCGCTATCTTGCGCTCTTGTTAGTCGCGTTTGTCCTGCTCGGCGTCATCTTCTCGTTCCTGGGCGTGCGCGAGCACCACAAGAACACGCTGATGTTTGTCGCATTGATGCTGATCATCTTTGTGCTGTTTGAAGTGCTTGCGTTCACGGGCGCGATCTCGGACGACGTGCTCAACCGGCTCTTGATTCCCTTATTGCTCGTCGTTTTCCTCGTCGGCAGCGCATACATGCTGCTGAAGAAGGAAAAGCCTGCGGCAGCCGCACCTGCTGCGCAGCCAGCCTCGCGGCCTGCGCGCGAAGCGCCGGCACAGCCTGAAATGCCTGAGCTGAGCGAAGAAGAGCACGGGGAATTGCAGGGCGAATTGGGAAGGTCGCTTCAGAACATTCTTCAAAGAAGGCAGCAGCGGGCAAGCCCGCGCGCTCGCTAAAGAAAATATAAAAAATAAAAAGAATTACTTGTAAATCTGCGGTTCGAGCTTCTGGCGGCGCTTGTTGAAGATGAACGCCGCTTCTGCCGCGATGACGGCAAGCATCAGCACGATCATTCCGATAAGCAGCGAGGAATACACCTTGCTGTCGCGGAAGCCGCTGTTCTGTACGGGCGTGACCGGCTGGATGACCGTCACGTCTTCCTGACGCGGAGGCTCCTGCGGCGCGACCGCGGGCTTTGCCGGCTGCGTGTCGATGAACGGCACGAAGGTCGGCTGCGTGTCCGTGTTCTGCGTCTGCGTGGTGCCGTGGAACAGTTCGTCCGTCGGCACGTTGAAGCGCAGGATGGTGTCGTCGCAGTGCTTGGCGTTCTTCTCGTCGCGGCCGTTGCCCGTGATGGTCATGCGGATGCTTCCGCGCGCGTTGTCATCGACCGTGGCGGTAAGAACCGCTTCGTCCGAGCCGTGCGAAGGAACGTCGACCGAGTCCTTTTCGTTCAGGTCAAGCTCGTCCGTGTCGCCCTTGACGTCGGTGCTGACCGTGATCTGTTGGTCCTGCCCTTCGTCCGAGGACGTGCTGAACTTGTTCTTGTACTTGACGTGGACTTCGATCGGCTGGCCGCGCATCAGGTCGGTGCTCTTGCCCCAGATGTCCTTGGTCTCGCCGTTGATAATCGCCGTAATCTTGTCGATGAACAGCTCGTTGATGGCCTGCATCCTGACCGCGGGAGACGCGCTTGCGCCTTCCGTGGAGTGGACGGTCATCGTGCCGATGCTCTGCGCTGCCTGGTTGCACGAGCTGTCGACCGCGCTGAGGTCATAGGGAACGAATCCCGAGACCGTCACCGGCGCAGACTGGCCGCTGGCGAGCGTCGCCGGAAGGCCGGTCAGCGTGATGTTGTACTTGCTGTCGATGCCGCTGAACGTGAATCCGCTCAGCGTCACCGTGCCGATGTTGGTCAGCGTCGCCGTGGTCGTCACGGTCTGTCCGCGGTCCGTGTTGTCGTTGCCCAGCGTCACGTCCGAGAACGTGAGCGCTGCGCCCGGAACGATGACAATCGGGGGCGGAGTGGTCTGAACGGTCACGACAAAAGATGCCGTGCCGATATTGCCTGCGGCGTCCGTCGCATGGCAGTTAACCGTGGTCGCGCCGAGCGCGAAGGTCGAGCCCGAGACCGGAGCGCAGACAGGAGTGATTGCTCCGTCAACGTTGTCGGTCGCGGTTGCCGTGTAGGTAACAACAGTAGGGACCGTTCCCTGCACGCTAAACGATGCAGGAACCGTGAGTGCCGGCGCAGTGGTATCAGCGCCGTTTCCGCCATTGCCGCTTCCGCCGGTCTGTCCTTGGATCGGGAAGTACTGCACGAGGACTGCGCCGAGGCAGGGCTGCGGCCAGCTGCCGTCGTCGCCGAAGCTCTGGTTGCCGCCGCACGAGTAGTCAACCGAAGGCATGATGCGCGATAGGTTGAAGCTCGGAGAGACGCCCGTCACAATCGTATCGGTATACTGGAGCGGGAAGCTCTGCGTGTGCGCGAGAACGTATGCGCCCTTTGCGGTGTCTGCGATAGTGTTGCCTTCAACGACCATCTGCACGACGCCTGCATTCTCGTACAGCGCGATGCGCGACTGTCCGCGCTGGAGCGTGTAGTTCGCGTGCGTATTCGCGGCGTCAATCGCGGTCGTGACCGGATTGGTGCCGACGCTGATGATCTGCAGGCCTGCGGGCGACGTGATTTCGCTTGCCATGCGGATCTGGTAGTGGATGCCTGCGGTCTGCAGGGCGTTGCCGATCTGGAACGCGCTCTGCACGTCCGTGGTGTTGCCGTCTGCGATGACGATGTTCACGTTGTTGAAAAACGACGGATACGTCGACAAATCGGTGGCGAGCACTGCAGGTATTGCGATGAGCAATGCGATGAAGATAGTAAGTAGTTTGTTCATTGTTTCACCTAGCCCTGCGAGGTCATGATGTCCGCGAGGCTCGTGCCCTGGACCTTGACCTGGTTGTAATTGGTATTGTAATTCGCGTGCTGCGCAATCACGCGCGCCGCCTGGCGGACCGTGAGGTCGTCAACGCCCGTCGCGACCACGTGCAGCTTGCCGCTGCGGAGGTCGTAGGGCTTCAGGAATCCCGAGGCTGCAGGAACTGCAGTGGCTCCGAGAAGCGTGTTGACGTGCGCGTTGTTCGCGCGCTGGCCGATCTGGAACGCCGAGGCGTTGTCCAGCGAAGCGAGCTCGCTGACCAGCTTGGCCGCGAGGGTTCCGCTGATGCCGTACTTGCTCGCAACGTCGGCAAGGATGCCGCCGCTGATATCCGTGGCGCTGACAACGTCGTTTGCCGGCGCGCTGTCGCCGACAACCGTGATGACGCCAGGGTTGGTGTTGCCGTTGTACTGGTTAATCAACCAGTCAATGGCTTCCTTGACCGTGTAGGTGCTTGCGACCGTCGGGCCCATGCTGGCCTGCGGCGAGACGCGGAGCAGGCTGTCTTCGTCAGTGCCTGCGCGGATGCGGCAGTCCAGGTCATAGAGTCCGCCGTTCGAGCTCTTGATGGGGACGCTCTTGAACGGGGTCGTGATTTGCGTGTCTTTTGCGAACGCCATCGGCTGCGAATACCAGGACCATTCGGTCTTGCCCGACGGGTCCTTGAGGATGTAGCCGATAGCGGCGGTGATGTCTTCCTTCGGGATGAAGGTCGCCATCGTGTTGTGGCGGGCGCCGCTCGCGACTGCGGGCGTGCTGCCATTGCCGTAGAGATTGCTATTGATAGTCAGATATTGCGGGGTGAACTTGCTCGAGAGCGTCGGAGCTGCGGGAGCGTCCGAGCCGTGCTTGCCGCAGGCAGGAATCGTGGTTGCCGCGGCGATTGCAGCGGCGTACCTGAGGAAATTGCGACGGTTGATCATGGTATCTTGGTTCATTGGTTCCACCCCATAAATGTTACTACTGACTGGTAACGTATATCTCTTATTTAAAGCTTTCGCTTTTAGTCACCAAGAAGTGATAAATATTTGAGTCCGCAAGGCTTTTATCTCGGCAGATAGTCCTGCACGTATGGATTTCACACAACCTATTCTGGTCGTCACGGCGCACCCCGACGACGAAACGTTCGCGCTGGGCGGCACCGTCGCGCTGGCAGCGCAGGCTGAAGCGACCGTCACCGTCATCAGCGCGACCCGCGGCGAGAAGGGCGCGCTCAATCTCGCACAGCCGCTTTCTTCCGACGAGCTGGGCAGCCTGCGGACGCGGGAGCTCACTGAGGCACTCGCCCTGCTCGGCGCGCAGAAGCCGATCGTCTGGAATTACGGCGACGGCAGGCTGGACGAGGCAAACGCAGAAGAAATCATTGCGAAAATCCTACAGGTCATCGACGACTGCATGCCGCACAGCATTATCACGTTCGGCCCCGACGGCGGAACCGGCCACCGCGACCACGTCGCCATTCACAAACTCGCGACCGAGGCGTTCCGGCGCGCTTCCGTCAAGGAAAACGGGCCCAAGGAACTGTACTGGATTGCGCGCCCCGCGGCATCGCGCGAGGCGTTTCTGCAGCAGCGCGCCACGCGAAAGCAGACGCAGGGCCATTATCACGACGATATCCCTGCCGTGCCGTACACTGATGCTGAGCTTGAGCGCGTGGACATCGGGCCCGTGCTCGAGCTTAAGATTGCCGCGGCGAACAAGCACGCGAGCCAAAACCCTGCGCGTTTCGTGGAACGCGTGCGCACGCAGCCCGAGGACTTCTGGCGGTACGAATACTTCTTTCGCGTCCCCGCAAGGCTTATAAACAAATAGACGATGAAACAAACCGTGGCAAACGAGTTCAAGACAACCGCTGACCTGAAAGTGCCTGATTCCATCGTCGAGCAGGTCGTTGGCCAGGAAAGTGCGGTCGAGATCATCAGGAAGGCCGCACAGCAGCGAAGGCACGTGCTGCTTATTGGCGATCCGGGCACGGGCAAGTCAATGCTAGGTTTGGCGCTCGCAGAACTGCTACCCAAGGAAAAGCTCGTCGATATTCTTGCCCTTCCGAACCCGAACGACGAAAACCAGCCCATCATCCGCACGACTGCCGCAGGCAAGGGCCGCGAATTGGTTGCGCGCGGCAGGTTCCAGTCGGCAAACGTCTTCCGCGGCACGAACTTGATTCTGCTCGTCCTCGCAATCGTCATCTCGCTCATTCCCTATTACTTATACGCGCACAAGATTTTCCCGTTCGACAGTCCGATTATCTACGCCGCATCGATGATCACGGGCATGGTCTTCGTGCTCGGCGTGGTGCTTATCCTGTCGCTGGGCAAGCGCATCGCGCCCCAGCAGCGCATCGAATCGCCGAAGGTTATCGTCGATAACTTTGGCAAGAAGAACGCGCCGTTCTGGGACGCGACCGGCGCGCACGCAGGAGCGCTCTTGGGCGACGTCTTGCACGACCCGCTGCAGTCCGGCGGACTGGGCACGCCTGCGCACGAGCGCGTCATCGCGGGAATGATTCACAAGGCCCACCTGGGCGTGCTGTTTGTCGACGAAATCGCGACCTTGCAGCCTGCGACACAGCAGGAATTGCTGACGTCGTTGCAGGAAGGCAAGTATTCCATTACCGGCCAGTCCGAGCGCAGCTCGGGCGCCATGGTGCGCACCGAGCCGGTGCCGTGCAATTTCATCCTCGTCGCCGCAGGCAATATTGAAACCTTGCAGCACATGCACCCTGCGTTGCGCTCGCGTATCCGCGGCTATGGCTACGAAGTCTACATGAAGGACACGATGCCGGACACTCCTGAGAATCGGCTGAAAATCGCGCGCTTTGTCGCGCAGGAAGTCGTCAAGGACAAGCGCATTCCGCACTTTACCAAGGCTGCCGTCGACCAGATCGTCGAGGAAGCGCGCAAGATGGCGAATCGCAAGAGCTCATTGACGCTGAGGCTCAGAGAGCTTGGCGGCCTTATCCGCGCCGCAGGCGACATTGCGCGGGAGCAGAAGGCAAAGCTGGTCGACGAGTCGCACGTCAAGGAAGCCAAGAAGATTGCAAGGACGCTTGAGCAGCAGATTGCGGATAAGTTCATCGAGCGTAAGAAGGAGTACGACGTCATCGTCACCGAGGGCAAGGAGGTCGGCCGCGTCAACGGCCTTGCGGTCATCGGCGGCGGGGGCTCGTACTCAGGCATTATTCTGCCGATTGAGGCGGAAGTCACGCCCGGCGGCAAGGAAAAGGAGATTATTGCGACGGGCAAGCTCGGCGAGATCGCGAAGGAAGCGGTGAAAAACGTCTCTGCAATCATCAAGAAGCGCTTTGGTAAGGACATCAAGAATTATGACATTTACGTGCAGTTCCTGCAGACGTACGAGGGTGTGGAGGGCGATTCGGCGAGCATCGCCGTCGCCACCGCGATCATTTCCGCGCTCACCAAGGTTCCTGTGCGCCAGGATACTGCCATGACTGGCTCATTATCGGTGCGCGGCGAAGTATTGCCTATCGGCGGCGTCTCGGCGAAGATCGAGGCCGCGATCGACGTCGGCATCAAGCGCGTCCTCGTGCCGAAGAGCAACGTCCAGGACATCGTCATCGACAAGAAAAAGCTCGAGAAAATCAAGGTCATTCCCGTCGATACAATTGCACAGGTGCTTGAGGAAGCCCTCGTCTGGAAGGGCAAGGGAAGCATTCTGCAAAAGCTCAAGCACTGAGCTTTTGTTCCTTATCGATAATACACAATCTTTTTATACTGCGCGTCGCAGCGTTCCGACTATGGTTCCTGACGACCACTTGGAAAATATCACGGAATGCCCGGACTGCGCGTCGCAGAACATCGTGCACGGCATGATGCGCGACCAGATCATCTGTCGCGACTGCGGACTCATCTTTGAGCCGCTCGCGCCCGCAGCAGCCGTCAAGCCGGTGCCTGCCAAGAAGGGCAAGGCAAAGAAGCCTGCGAAAAAGGCGAAGAAGAAGGCAAAGCCGTCCAAGAAAAAGAAGCGCAAATAAGCGCCCGACGACGCCTGTTTCTGAGGGGGTACGCTTTTCTTCCGCAAAGCTTTATAATTTCCTGCATGAGGTTCTTCAGTATGAGCTCTCTTGACGATATTGTGGGCGTCAAGCCCTTGGCGCACCGGCTGCAGGAGGCGTTGTTTATGTCGAGCACGATTCCCGCAGGGTATCGCGACGGCAAGCCCGCGGAATCAATCCAGGCAGGCGACACAAGCATCCGCATTCTTATTCCACAGGGATTCCTCGCGCCGTTCATCAGGCCGAAATATGCGGGATTGCTGCACTTTGAGCAGGGCGACGGCAAGAGTGCGATGTGGCGTTT
>JBGPHE010000004.1:0-26520 GCA_041484255.1 Candidatus Nanoarchaeia archaeon | reverse complement strand
GTGTGCAAGGGCTTTGACTTCATGTACCGCGGCCTCGAGCTCTCGTCCGGCGGCCAGCGCGAGCACCGCGTCGAGATTCTGAAGAAGCAGATGAAGGACCGCGGCATGAATCCTGACAATTTCGAGTTCTATTTGGACGCGTTCAAGTACGGCATTCCGCCGCACGGCGGGTTCGGCATCGGCGTCGACCGCATGGTCCAGATGATTTGCCAGTTGGACAACATCCGCGAGGCAGTCCTGTTCCCGCGCGACCCCGAACGCATCCAGCCATGAACGTCTTAGAAAGCATCAAGCAACTTCTGGATAGCAAGAATATCTCCTACAAGTGCTGGACGCACGAGCCTGTGCGCACGTCGGAAGAAGCAGCAAAAATCCGCGGCACGCCGCTGGAATCCGGCGCGAAAGCGTTGGTTCTGCGCAGCGAAGGAAAATTCTTGATGGTGGTCATCGCCGGCGACAAGAAAATGGACTTGAAGAAAGTCAAGGAAGCCATCAACAGCAAGCGCTTGTCGCTCGCGACGCCCGAAGAAGCGCTTGCAGTCACGCACTGCGTTATCGGTTCGATTCCGCCGTTCGGCAATCTCTTCACCATTCCAGTCTACCTCGACAAATCATTGCTTAGAAGCCCGATCATCAACTTCAACGCAGGCCGCCACGACACGAGCATCGCGCTCTCAATCGACGACTATCAGAAAGCCGTGCAGCCTGTTCTCGTGGATGTGTCGCAATAAATATAAGCAGCGGTCATGTACGGGACAGTATGGGCGAAGCGACAACGAAGCGCCTTGCGATCGTCAAGGGCTTGGCAGGGAAAATCGCGCAGTTTTCTGAAGGAATCATGCTCTGCGGCGATGTCGCGCTCGGCACCGCCATCGACGCCTCGCCCATTGACTTGGTTGTTGCGGTCAAGAAAGGCGGGACGCCCTCAGTCGTGAAAGCGCTGAATTTCCAGCGCCACCTGTCCGGTCGCGCGATAGACCTTATTGAAAAGTACGACCTCGGCTGCGCGTGGTCGTCTGACGCGATCGAGGGAATCGAGACAAACTGCTTTTTGTACAATCCGAAAAAGCTCGCGGAGTACGTGACGCTGAAAAAGCCGCTGAGCATCTGGCGCCCGGACAAGCCGAACAACGACGCGCCAGCGTACGGTTTCGACGGCAAGGACGTCCGGCTGAGCCGCGAGGTGATGGAGATGTGGGGCGGGTACGTGTACAATGTTCCCTCGCTCGCCAAGGACAAGTTCTACACCACGCCCATCCGCGAAAACATGCTCGGCACGGGCGGCATCATCGTGCAGAACGACGGCTTCCTTTCCAAGCTGGAGCAGGACGCCTGGTCTGCGACCGTGCAGCAGCTCATCAAGGAGCACGGCGCCGATGTCGACTTGAGAAAGTACAACGTGCTCAACACGATTTACGCATACCACCAGAAACGATTGCCGGAGAATCTGGCAAAGGACATCCAGCGCCACACGAACCGCGAGCTCAACGCGATTGTGATGTGCCCCAAAGTGGCGCAGCAGCCCTGACGGGCGCAAGCTTTTTATAGAGCATTCTTCCTTTCCTCGTCTATGAGCATATCCGTTCGTGGGAATAATAACTAGGAACTTCTTCATAGTCCCTTCCCTGCTCGTGCATCGTTTCTTTGGGTCTGTAGCTTAGCCCGGTGGAGCGGTCGGCTGTTAACCGACAGGTCGCCAGTTCAAATCTGGCCAGACCCGTATCCGATTCTGAGCGGAGAAAGAACATGTCAAGAAAACTGTCGCTTGAGGAGATAACAACGGCCGGCATTCTGAAAGAGCCGGAACACCGATACCTCTTGGACTATCTGAAAACCGCGCCCGACCCAGTAGGCATTTACGAGCATTCCGCAAGGACCAAGACGTGCGCGGAGAAAATCGCGCTGCTCAACAGCGAGTCTGGCCGCGCATGGGAGTTGCGGCAGGCCGTGCGCGCGGTCTATTTCAAGCACGGCACGCTGCTGCATGTCGTCGTCACGCCTGACTTGGGCATCGGTCGCGTTGACACGACTGCCTGTTTTGGAAGAACGCTGGGCTGCGCGACCATCGCCGAGCTGCCGCCGTATCTGGAAGAAGGCACGTGCACGCCGTTTATCCCGTACGATGACATTTCACCCGCGGCAGGCCGTGTGCAGCATATCTATGCGCACTTCAAGCCGGAATTCAAGACGATGCTTGCGGACTTTTCCATCGGAGGCCGCGGCGAAGACGCGCAGCGGCGTTCGCTTTGGATTCCGTACGGCGACGCCGTCCATTTGCTCGCGAAAGAGTTCGACGAGGTCGTCACGGTGCAGGATATTTACACATTGCCTCCCAAGGCAGAGCGGAGTAAACTTATTAAACAGGCATCGGGTGCGGTGAAGTATGGCCGATAAGTTCATGACCGTCAAGGAAGCGCTCGCGCAGGGCAAGGGCAAGGTGCAGCTGCGCGGCTGGGCGCACCGCGTCAGGACGTTCAACGACAAAGTCTTTGTCGTGCTGCGCGACCAGACGGGACTCTTGCAATGCGTCATCAAGCCGGACGCGGTCAAGGAGGCCGCGTTCAAGGACGCGAGCAAGATTTCGCAGGAATCAAGCTTCATCATCTCGGGAGAATTGAAGAAGGACGACCGCGCGCCGGGCGGAGCAGAATTGCAGGCGACTGTGTTTGAGATGGTCCAGCGCGCAGAGGCGCCGTTCCCGATCGCGAAGGCAGAGTCCGAAAGCCCTGAGTTTTTGCTTGACCAGCGCCACTTGTGGCTGCGCAGCCGCAGGATGATCGCGATTCTGAAAGTCCGCGACACAGTCTTAGGAGCAATCCGTGACTTTTTCCGCAAGGACGGCTATTACGAATGGAGCCCGCCGATTTTCACGCCGGTCGCCTGCGAAGGAGCGACGACGCTCTTTGAAGTCAAGTATTTCGACGACATCGCCTACCTGACGCAGAGCTGGCAATTGTATGCCGAAGCAGGAATCTTCGGCATGGAAAAAATATTCACGATCTCGCCCTGCTTCCGTGCAGAGAAATCGCGCACGAGCCGCCACCTTGCCGAGTTCTGGATGGCTGAGGCAGAAACCGCATGGCAGGACTTCCCTGCGCTGCAAAAGCAGACGGAAGAATTCATTTGTTTCATCATCAAGCAGGTCGTTGAGAAGAACAGCGAGGAATTGAAGGAGCTCGGCCAGGATGTCGAGAAGCTGAAGAAAATCAAGGCGCCGTTCACGCGCATGACCTACACCGACGTTTTGAAATTCCTCAAGGACAAGGAAAAGATGGACATCAAGTGGGGCAAGGATTTGCGCACCGTGGAAGAGGACGCGTTGATGAAGCACTTCACCTCGCCGGTCATCGTCACGAACTATCCGAAGGAAATCATGGCGTTTTACAAGCCCGTCGATCCGAAGGACCCGAAGACCGCGCTGTGCATGGACATGCTCGCGCCCGAGGGCTACGGCGAAATCATCGGCGGCTCGCAGCGCGACTTGGACGTCAAGGCGATGGAGAAGGCGTTGAAGGACGCCGGCGAGCACGCGGACCACTACGACTGGTATTTTGCGACGCGCAAGTACGGCAGTATCCCGCACGCAGGCTTCGGCATGGGCGTCGAGCGCATCATCGCGTGGCTGTGCAAGCTGGAGAACATCAAGGATGCTATTCCGTTCCCGCGCACGATGCTCCGCAAGACGCCGTAAGTGAATACTATGGGGGCTGCGTTAACGATTCCATATCTGAGTGAACTATCCTACTTGGCAATCCCGCTCGTGATGCTGCTCGGCAGCTTCGGCATTCTGCCCATCATGGAGGAATTGATTCTGCTCGCGGTCGGCTATCTGACTGCGGTGCACGTCTTCCACTTTTTCCCGGCAGTGCTCATCTCCATCATCGGCGTGGTCGCGGTCGAGAACTTCCATTTTTACCTGGGCAGCCACGGCCACAAGATGCTCAAGCGCTGCGTCAAAGGCGGACTGCTTGAGCGCGTGCAGCGCGCAGTGGACAGGCGCGGCGCCATCGCGGTCTTCATCGCGCGCTTTGTTCCCGGCATGCGCATCCTGATGCCGTGGGTCGCGAGCACGTCGGGAATGAAGCAGCGCAAGTTCTTTGTCGCCAACCTGCTCGGCGCGATCATCCACGTGCCCATCATCATCTGGATCGGCCGCAAGCTCAGCCACCACGTGGAAAACGGCATGGCGCTCGTGCATTCCATTGACGGCATCATCATTATGATTCTGCTCATCGCCGCGGTCATCGGCGCGATTCTGCTGTGTATTTTCCGCAAGGACGTGCGCTGCTATGTCCAAAGCTTCTGGGGCGGGAAACATGGCTGAGTTCCGCGGGCTTTCCGCGCTGCTTGCGTTCTTCGTCATCGTTATTTTCGCGCTCGTCGTCCTCATCCTCGTGCTGCACATTGTCATCCTGCTGATTCCTATCGTGATTCTCATTGCGCTCGTCGCGTGGCTCTTTGGATTGTTTCGCAAGAAGAAGCATAAGCCGCTGTTCGAAGTCTACGTGAAGAAGTTCTAAAGCCCGAGCAGCTTATTGACGTCCTGCGAGATTCTCTTCTCAAAGTCAGCGACGCGCTCGCCTTCGTCTTTTTCCGCGGAGAGCACGCGCATCAGCTCTTTCGCGAGCGCGATCTCCTGTTCCGCGGGAAGAATCTTCAATTGTCCGGCGTGCTCCTTGATGAGCGTTTCCTCGATGTCTTCCACGCTCGCCGTGTTGACTTTGATTTCCTCAAGCTCTTTGCTTTCGAGCTTGTTCGTGTTCTTGAGCACGAGATGTGCGCCGCGCGAGGTGCACGTTTCGGCGAACGCGGTAAAGTTGACGTCGCTCGGCTTGCCCTGAGATAATAAGCCGTCAACGCGCAGCAAAACAATCGCGTTCTGCACGCCTGCGCTGCCGGCGTGCTTGTCCAGCATTGCATTAACATCGCCTGCGCTCTTGTGCTGTGCATTGACGTGCACTTTGACCACGGGAGCAAGCCTGACGCGCTCGTGCGTAATCTTGCCGTTGTCCCACAGCACGAAACTTCCGCACTCGAGCTTCTCCAGCTCGGAGAAATTATTGGGAAACAATGGACCGGGATAGACGACGTTCGGGTATTCTTTCAATTGTTCGTGCTGGACGACGTGGACGTGGCCGCCGGCGTAGTAGTCAAAGCCCTGCGGCAATAATGAAATCGGCATCGCGTCCATTCCTGCGAGCTCTTCGGGCTTTAATTCCGCGATCGGCGAGTGGAACAGGAAGATTTTCGTGCCCGGCTCGGCTTCGAGGTGGTCTTTGATGAGCTCGTAATAGTAATGTTTCTCCAATCCGCCTTTCCTGCCGAACATTCCTGTGATTTTGCAGCCGGTTTTTGCGTCAACCGTGAATTTCAACTTGAGTTTTCCGTCAACGACGTCGCCTTTCGCGACATTGACCGCGAGTCCTGCTTCTTCGAGGATGTCGATCATGGTTTTTCCTGACGGCGAGAAGTCGTGCGAGCCCGGAATGAGGTAGACAGGAATGTGCGCGTCGCGCAGCTCGCGTAATTTCTGAAATCCGGTCTTCAACGCGTCAAAGGAAGGTGAAGAAGTATTGAACAGGTCGCCGGCAATCAGCACGAAGTCAACCTGCTCTGCGATGCAGCGTTCGATTGCGGCGCAGAAGCTGCGCGTGTTCAATTCGCGGAGTTTCGGCTCTCTCCAGCCGCCGAGATGCACGTCCGCGAGGTGCGCGAATTTCATGGCGAGATTCCTGCGAAGCTTCGGGCAGGTTTCACAAACGCTTTCACCGTTTCCTCGAACGCGGGAATCTTGACCGGTGTCGCGAACGGCAGGAAGTTGCTGGTGATAATCGCCTCGCCCTTGTCTAATGCAGAAATGGTGCGCTCGTCTGCGCTCAGGTCCTGCGCGGCGCTTTCGATGATCGCCTGGCGCTCGGGCTTCAGCTCGACGCCGAGAATGATTTTGGTGTTCATGTTCGCTAAAATATCTCGAGGAATGAGCGACGGCAATTGCGTGATTGCGGTAAGTCCGACCTTGAATTTTCTTCCTTCGCGCGCGATGGTCGCGAAGATGTTCGGCCCGCGCTCAAGGATTTCCTTGCCGAGCACGCGCGGCGCTTCCTCGAGCACGATGGACACGACCGGCGCCTGCTTGACGTCGGTGTGTCCGCGCTTGCGGCGTTCAAGGATTTCCGTGGCGATGATGCTGCCCATCAGGATTTCCTGCGCGCCGGAAAATTCAGAAGTGTCAATGATGACGGTCTTGGCCGATTCGAGCGCGCGGATGATGTCTTCGATGGTGCTTTGCCCTGCCTGCGTGTCAAAGATGCCGTGGCAGTGCAGTCCTGCGTTGTCTACGCTCACGCTGAGCGTGTGCATCAATTGCCTTTTTACGACGCCGAGCGTGTCTTCCTTGAATCCGCCGTCGATGGGCTCGCCGCGCAACGCGGCATCAATCCAGCGCGCTTCGTAGCGCTGGTGGTATGCGTGCAATGCCTGCCGTTGCGGCGGGCTCCAGTCCACGACGCCGAGAAAATGTCCGGGCATCAATTGTTCGATGTTGATTTTGAGCGTGTGCGCACCTGAAGGCGGGCTTTTCGGCGTGTAGTACGCGACGCGCTCGCGCGCCGCGGGGTGATCTTTCAATCCGTTTCCCGTGCGTCCGTAATATTCGTCGTGCGGGTCGAGCACGAGCAGCCCGCAGTAGTCTTCGGCGAGCGTGTGCCACAAAAGTGTATGCATCAGCACGCTCTTGCCGCGTCCGGTGGTTCCGACGATGAGCAGGTGGTGCGACAACGCAAGCCTTCCGTCGAGATAAATGGGAACGTCGATGACTTTGCTGCCCGAGCGCAGGTTGCCGACAAACAAGGGGGCAGACTTTTTCTCGCTGAGAAACTGCACGTCGCTCGCGGCGACGTCGCGGATTTCGGCGAAGCACTGCGGCAATGTTTTTGCGACACGGCTCTTGCCGTCATTGATCGTCACAAGATTTTTGACGCGCGCCAAAATATAATTGCGCATCGCTTCATCAAAGAATTGCAGTCCGACGTTCTCTTCCAGCTTCAGTCCGGACAATAATTCGAGCTGCTGCTGCGCGAGCTGGGAGCCGTACACCAAATCAAACACTTGCAGAAGAATTTTTCCTTGCGGCGTGTCCGCAATCAACAATTCGCCGAGCTCGAGCGTCTTGCCCTGCTTTTCGCGCACGAGAATATTGCCGAACTCCCCTGAAACGATGAGCCCCTTGGTCACGAAAAACATCACCGGAGCGCTCCATATAAAGATTGTGCAACCGCGTCCAGTGGAATACTATTTATACCCATTCTTCTCCCTCCCGTGCATGCAGACCAGGAAAAAGAGCGGTCAGAAGCGAGTCGCTTCGAAAGATATCTCCAAGCGAGCGCTCGCCGCCGCAAAGGAATTGGAAAAAATCCCGATGCCGACGCGCGAGGAGATTGTCAAGTACTACAAGGAAGGATTGGAAGAGGCGAAGCGTTTGCAACGGCTCCTGAAGCCCGCGTGGTTTGTCGATGACACGGACAAGCCGGGCAAAACAAGCGTCGACGCGCGCGCCGAGCGCCGCGAAAAGATCCACGCCGCGCTGCTGCGCGAGAAAAAGCACGCGCCGCTGCTCGCGAATAGACGGAAGAAGCCGGCCAAAAAGTGATTTCCGTTGTTGTTACCCGTCGGTAAAACGCCGTTTCTCGACGAAAAGTTTATAAAGGTGGAGTGATTTTACAAATTCTATCGACGGATACCGTCGTTTGTGGGGGGTCAATCTGGTTCATCCGGATGATTCCACAATAAAAGGAGGAATCTACCATGGCAGAAAAAGTTGCAAAGGCAGGCGTCAAGAAGGCCGCAGGATATCTCTACTTTGTTGACAAGGCAGGAGACGTCTCGCGCGCCAAGATGGCACGCGGTCGCAAGAAGGGCACGGGCGGAAAGCCTGAGAAGGTTGCCAAGGTCGGCGTCAAGAAGCAGAAGGGCTACTTGTACTTTGTCGACAAGCACGGCGACGTCTCGCGCGCCAAGATGGCACGCGGCGGAAGATAATTTTCTTTCGACCCTTTTCTTTTTTTATTTCTTCTTTTTTTAGAAAAGTATAAATAGACCGCGACTCGACAGAGACACAAAGACAGTGAAAGAGAGGGAAGGTTGTGGCGCTCAATTTTGTCAAACGGATTTTCGACCAATTCTTCAAAGACATGTTCGCGAGCAGGAAGGACCTGAAGCTCGGCCTCTACGGTCCGCCGAACTCGGGCAAGACCACGCTCGCCAACAAAATCTGCATCGACTCGGGCTTTGACGCAAAGGAGCTCGGCTCGGTTTCTGCATTGGCGCACGAGACGCGCGAAATCCAGATCAAGGAGCAGATCTCGCTCAAGAACAAGGACGGCAGGGAATTGCTGTTCAACCTCGTTGACACTCCCGGCATCGCCACCAAGATCGACTACGAGGAATTCCTCAAGGCAGGCATGTCCGAAAACAAGGCGAAGAAGCGCGCACGCGAAGCGACGAAAGGAGTCATCGATGCCATCAAGTGGCTGGACGAGATGGACGCCGTGCTCGTCGTGCTCGACGCCACGCAGGACCCGTATTCTCAAGTGAACGTCACCATCATCGGAAATCTCCAGGCAAGAAACATTCCCGTGCTTATCGTCGCGAACAAGGTCGACCTGAAGCGCGCGAACATGAAAAAAGTCCAGGCAGCGTTCCCGCAGTACGAGGTCATCGGCATCTCGGCAAAGTACGGCAAGAACGTCAAGGAATTGTACGACAAGGTCTTCAAGCTGGTGAAATAAAATGGTAACACTCCATTTCATGCCCTACACGGAAATAGAGTCGTTGAGCTCCGTCGGCAGAATCAGAAAGCTTCTCACCGTGGCAAAGGAGAACAAGATTGTTCTGCTGCAAGGTCGTCTGAAAAAAGAAGAAGAGACCGAGCTCATCAAGACCACGATGGAAGAAATCAACAAGGAGTTCAAGGGCATCGAGCTCGCGGTCATCCATCCCGCGCTCAGCCAGCTTTCCGGCTTCCAGAAAATCAAGAACGACCTGCTGAGCGGCATTCTCGGCGACCGGCAGGGATTGACCATTATCGGGCCTGCGAGCGTGGTGAAGGCGATCAAGAAGGACCCGAACAAGATTGAGCTGATGACATCTGAGCGCAGGAGCCGCGCGCGGTGAGCTGATGCCACACCAGTGCGTCCGCTGCAACGCTTTCTATGACGATGGAAACGAAGCCATCTTGAAAGGCTGCGCGTGCGGCGCAAAATTATTCTTCTTCATCAGGAAAGAAAAGCTCGAGAAATTAAAGAAGGCCTCAGAGGAAGCTCCGCTGCCCAGCGTCGAGGAGCGCAAGCAGATCGAGCAGGACGTGTTGGACGTGCTCGGCGTCACGGAGCCGGAAGAGCCGGTCGTGCTCGACCTCGAGTCGGTGCGCGTGCTCAAGCCGGGCAAGTACGAGATCGATCTGGTTCACCTGTTCAAGGGCGAGCCGCTCATTTTCAAGCTCGCGGACGGAAAGTATATTATTGACATAGCCGAAACCTTCCGTAGATTGCGCAAGGACAAATGAACGTCGCTCACCAAATTCGCATTGCCTGTGTCGGAATCGTCGCGGTAGCTGCGATTGCAGCATTGGTCATTCTCTTCTCGATCGCAGGCCGCCACGCCACGGGCGCGGTCGCCGCGACCACCTATGTCTGCCCGGACGGCTTCAAGCCCGTGCTCGTGGAAGGCTCGGGCCGCTGGCTGCAGGAAATCTCGATGTATGAGGCACAGGGCGGCTATTGCACCTTTGGCCCTGACGGCCTCACGCCCTGCTGCACCCGTCCATAACTCTCGTCGGAGCCACGGAAAAGTTTATATACCAGTAAGTAAAACGTGAACGTATCCATATCATAAGAGGTGATTATTAATGGCTGAAGAAGGCAGAAACTTGAGTCTCGTGATTCTCGGTATTGTAGCTATCATTGCAGTAGTTGGTCTTGTCCTGCTCCTCTCCGGAGGAAAGGCAAGCAGCACGGGAAACATCCTGAATGTTCCCGCGCTCAACGGCAAGCCGATGTGTGACAGCCCCTGCACTCCGGTGCTGATGGGCCCGACCGAAGTCGACATGCTCTCGCAGAAGGTCGACTTTGAGGAAGCATTCGGCAAGAAGTGCTTCAAGACCGGCTACGAAGACCCCCGCTATCCGGGCGTCTTGGTCAACGGTAACGACAACCTGTACTGCTGCTGCCCGACCGTGAACGACAAGAGCGTCCTCCACGGCGACCAGTCGCTCGTCCAGGGCCCGCCGTTCAACATGGACTCGGAAATCGCGCACCGCACGCGCGATGTCGGCGTCCCGGTTGGACCGTACGTCGTTGAGAACTGATTTTTCTTTTTCATCATTTTTCTTTATTTTATTCAAGCATCCTAGTCGAAAGTCCGAATGAAAACGTTTATATATGCGTAGTCCACAAGAGCAACCTATGAACGACAAGCGTGTCGCAACCGCGATTCTGAGCGCAGTCCTCGTGATTGCAGCCGCAGGCGTGGTCGTGTTCTTCAAATCCTCAGCGACCGGCGAATACGCGGTCTATCCGAACATCGGGGGCCAGTATGGCGGCGTCGGCAACAACCCGGACCCGCACACGCAGTACATCACGTTTGACGACGGCGTCTGCAGGATGTACCGCGAGCAGCCGCAGATGTTCGAGAACTGGGTTCTCGCGAAGCAGTGCCCCCTGCTCAATCCGGGCAGGCAGGCAAGGAAGGGCTATTGCTACAACGACGCATTGGTCCGTGCCGCAGTTGAATGCCGCGCGTCTCCCGTGCAGACCGTTCTCCAGCCGCCGCAGTTCCTCACGGGACAAGTCACGGCAGACCCGCTCCAGTGCGCGTCGCTCGCCGAGAATTACGATAGCGTTATTTCACAGACGATGGACGTCAGCGGAACCGAGAAGCAGACGATCTCCGCGATTGACCCGTGCAGCGGCGCGAATGTTGCCGCGCAGCGCCAGGAATACATCGTTTCCATTCCGATGACCGACTATATCCGCACGGTTTTCCCGGGCAACGACTTGTCAGGCAGGATTGCCGGCGACGCGAGCGGCCAGGGCGAAGTGCGCTACATCCGCTGCAACGACGGTACGGCGCGCGTTATCGTGTCGAATGTGCCGATCTGCAACACGCTCTCGTCGAATGTTCCCGCGTACAACGCGTACACCGCGCCGGTTGTGCCGAACTACCCGAATTATCCGAACTACGCGCGGCACAATTAATTCTCTGCGTCGATAACTAATCGCGCAATGTCTGAAAGAAGTGAAGAGATCGTGCTGCAGCCATACGCGATGCTGGGCGAGAAGTCGCCCAATGCCGAGCTCGTAGCCTGGCGCTGCATGCGTCTGCGGGCGACGTTATCGGCGAGGTTCTTGTCTTTTTCGTGCGACGCTTTCATCGCGTCGAGATAGTCCTGGTCGAGCGCGACCAGCAAAGAAACAACGCTCTTGCGCTGTTTGGCGTCGAGCTTTGCGCAGTCCTTGCATAGCGACTTGACCGCATCCGCGAGATTTTCCAAGTGGTGCACGAGCATCCAGCTGCCGAGCACGCTCGACGGCGAAAGCTCGAACTGCGCCGCGAGCGCGGGATTGCTGAGCGAGCTCTTCAGTAAGCGTGTGAGCAGAAAATACAAGCGGTTCACGTCGTAATCGCGCACCGCGACGCTTTCGCTCAAATCTTTTCCCGCGGCAGTGGTTTGGCAGTCCTTGAGCATGGTGCGGACAATGATGTCCATGCGCTTGATGCTCTTGTCAACGGAAATTTCTTGCAAATCAAGCAAGTCCTTTGCGGTGATTTTGGTCGCGTTCTGTTCCGCGACTTCGAGCGCGACAAAGTCGTGCAGTATTTTCCTGATATCCTTGGCGTGCTCGGCGATGCTCTCGCCCACCAAGTCAATCGTTTTGCAGTTGTTCACGTACGCTGCCGTGATTTCGCGCTGGACCGTGTCCAGCGACTTTCCATCAACGGCAATAGTGATAGACTTGTGCCCGCCCATGATGGCCTCGCCAGGCAGGTGGGGCGTAATTAATAGCTCGTGGTCAGACTTTTCATGGACATAGACGGTTGAGCCCTTGCCGAGCTTGTTCTTGTCCAGCCACTCTTTAGGAAGCGATACGGTGTGGCTGATCAGTCCTGCCTTCACTAAGCGCCGAATGTGCATCTCATTCACCCTTTTAGTATATACTAGACGTATTGTGTGTACGATATGTATATATTAATGTATCGCCACAGAAGAATCATCAATGAATAACAACCATTGGGCACGCGCGAACGACGCACGGTACACAACCTTTCGCGTGTGATGAAGGACGCCCGGCTGCTGAGTACCAACACACAACCGCTAAGGCCCGGGCAACATTCCCATTCAGCGTTGTTCATTGCCACACGACCATGAAAACCGAGGTGATTCCTTTCGGAAACGGAACTCAGGCAGATTCAGTCGGTTCGCTCGAACAGACGCTGGCGGCAGAGGTCGCCCGGCTTATGAGCGAAAACGCGCAGCTGCGAACGGAAAACGCAGATTTGCAGATTGACGAAACGACAGGACTGTACACCAAGAAGGTTTTCGACAAAAAAGTCGACAAGATGCTTGCGTTGGCGCGCGAGCACAGCAAGCCGGTCGCATACTTGTTTGCGGACGGCGACGGTTTGAAGAAAATCAACGACACGTACGGCCATGACGCGGGCAACGAAGTCATCGCGCACTTGGCTCAGGTGCTCCACACCAACGTACGCACCTACAATTCCTATTCCAATTACGAACGACGACGTGGGTCACTCGATGGGGCGACCGATTTGGTCGAACGAGTGGCAATCAGTGAAGACGCAGTGGAGATCGGCCGGGTCGGAGTAGGCGACGAATTCGGCGTTGTCGCGTATAATGTGAATCTGGCGCAGGCGGAAAAGATCGCCGCGCGCCTGCACAACGCGCTCAGCGCCACGCCCTACACCACAAAGAACGGACAACGCATCCAGCTCACGATGAGCATTGGTATAGCGACGACCGAAACAGCAACGACAAGAGAACAACTATACAAGGGTGCGGACGAGGCCCTCTACGCCGCGAAGGCCAACGGGCGAAACTGCACCTCCATTCACCGCAGGACGGTTGAGGAAGCCGTTCCTGCTCCTGCTCACTATCAACCCGCGGAGGTTGCAGCATGAACTCGCGCTCAACCCCCTCTCTCACCGGGCACGTACTATCGCCAAAACTATTTTCTTTGGTACGTGCCTCATTTTCCTCATCAACCCCCTCTCTCACCGGGCACGTATCATCGCCAAATAATTCTTCGGTACGTGCCTCATATTCCCCCTCTCTCACCAAGCGCGCATCGCGATCTTCTCTGATGCGCGCCATTTTGTTCCTTCCGATGCTCGGGCTGTGATGCCTGATGATTCCGAAAAATCCTGCGCAGTGGGAGCGGATCGACCGCTTCCTCATGTCGTTCTCGCCCAAGGAAAAGATCGCCATCGTGCACGACTATGACCCGGACGGGCTCTGTTCCGCGGTCATCATGACCAAGCTCATCGCGCGCCTGCGCGGCAAGCCTGCAGATTTACACTTCACGCCGCCGCGCGGCATCAAGAACACGGTCGCGCCCGAGATTTTCGCGAAGCTGAAGAAGAACAAGATCACCAAAGTCATTTTCACCGACCTCGCCGTGCACGAGGATGCGGCGACGATCAAAAAGCTCGGCAAGCAGTGCGAAGCGCTGATTATCGACCACCACACGTTTTTCCAGGACGTCACCGATGATCGCGTCGTGCTCGCGATGCCGCAATTGCTCGCGGACGACATCGAGCCGGCGCGGTACGCGTCCAGCAAGCTTGCGTATGACTTGGCGAACCGCCACGCAGGCATGGACGACCTGGACTGGGTCGCCGCGACAGGAGTCATTGCCGACATGGCAGGCAGCGCATGGCCTGACTTTTTGCACAGCGTGTTCGAGCGCCACAATCTCAAGCCCAATCCCAAGGACTGGTTCAAGAGCGACATCGGTTCTGTTTCAGGATTATTCTTTTCCGCGATGACCATTGACGAGAAGAACGTCAGCTACTGCTTCGATGTCTTGATGAAGGCCAAGCAGCCCAAGGACGTGTTCAAGGACAAGAAGCTCGCGTCCATCCGCAAACTGCTGGACAAGGAAATCAACGTCTGGATCACGAACGCCCCGAAGCGGATGGAGCGGGACGAGAAGCTCAAGCTTATCTGGTATGAGGTCAAGCCCAAGTACCACATCAACTCCCCGATTTCGACGATCCTGAGTTTGCGGCCCGAGTACAACGAATGGGTCGTGCTCATCATCGAGCAGAATAAGGGCGTCGCGAGCATTTCTGGCAGGTGCCAGAGCAGAAGAGTCGCGATGAACGACCTGCTGAAGAACGCCACTGCCGGATTGAAAGACGGCGCGGGCGGCGGCCACATCCCCGCGGCAGGCGCGCACTGCAACAGCAAAGACCTGCCCAAGCTCAAGCAACGCATCGTCGAGACCCTGAGCAAAACTTTAAATACTCACGAGCAAAAGAACAACACAAAGAGGTGATATTCAATGGCTGAACAGAAAGGAGTCGCAATGGCCATTCTTGGTATTGTCGCGCTCATCGCAGTGGTCGGTCTTGTCATGCTTTTCAGCGGTGCAACCGGCAAGTCGGTCAATCCTTCGTACGGCGACAAGCTGTATGGCGGCGATTTGACGCGCGGCCCGATGTACGAGGACGGATTCGTGCGCTATAGCACCAACCGCCTGACGTCCGGACCGCTTTACGGTTACATGTACGGCGACGAGGACTTCCGCGCACGCAATCAGGACACCGGCAACGCCAGCGCTCCGTACGGAGAATACGACACGGACTACAAGCGCACGCCGCCGATCCTGAACAACCCGTGCCCGTTCCCGCCCTACAGCTCGCCGACCACGCTGCAATACGCGCAGATGGACCACTGCATCCCGATCGGGTACAATCCCGAGAACAAGGAGCAGTATGACGTGGGCGTCAACAGGTATAACACGCAAGTGTGCTGCATTACCGCAGTGCGCGGCTGATTTTTCTTCTTTCCTTTTTTTTATTCTCATAATCTATAAATAGCTCCGGCTTCTTTCGCGAGGAATGGATTCCCGCGACCTTGTGGTGCAGTTTCTGGACGTGCTGAATGCAGGCACGACCGTTGAGCAGCTGTTGCAGCAGACTGCGGAGTTCATGAGCCGCGCGTTCAAGCCCGACCATTGCGCGTTATGGGTGAATGGCGCGAACGCATCGCTTGTTCCGGTCAGCAGGCCGTTCCTTGCCGTGAGCCAGCGCCTGCACCAGCATACGACTGCAAACAACTCGTTCGTGCTCGTGCACACTCCCGCGCAGGACGTGCTTACGGCAAGCGTTCCCGAAGCGAAAGAAGTGAAGGCGCAGCTTGCGGCGTTTCCGGTGCGCGTGGGCGGCAAGCATACTGCCACGCTCGTGCTCGGCTCGTCGCAGCCTCTTGCGCAGCACAGCGAAATCATCTCGGCATTGCTGGAAAAGCTCGCGGTCGCGCTCGGCAGAGCGCAGCGCTACCAGAGCGCGCAGCATTCCGCGATGACCGATGGGTTGACGCAGCTGTACAACAAGGCATACTTCCTGGAAGCGCTGAAGAACGAGATGGCAAGGTCGCAGCGCTCGCAAAAGCCCATCTCGCTCATCCTGTTTGACTTGGACAACTTCAAGGAGTACAATGACGGCCACGGGCATCCTGAGGGCGACAAGCTTCTGAAGCAGCTCGGCGAGCTCATCCGCGCGAATGCGCGCTCGCTGGACATCGCCGCGCGCTACGGCGGCGAGGAGTTCACGATTATTCTGCCCGAGACCGGCCACGAGGTCGCGTTCGCTGTTGGCGAGCGCTTGCGCAAGGCCGTGGAGACTGCATGCGCCGCGACGATTTCGGTCGGCGTGTGCACGTGTTTGAATGCATCAGTCTCGCCCGAGACCTTGCTGAGCGAGGCAGACAAGGCATTGTACGCGGCAAAGCGCGAAGGAAAGAACAGGACAAGAAATTTCTTGATTCTCGACAAGGCGCTGGGCGTCATCGATATCCAGCAGGCAGGCGGGCTGGGCAAGCGCTGATTATTTGCTCGTCAGGATTTCAACGACGTCGCGGTTCTTCAGCGCGTGGTCGCGGCTGACTTTGCGTTTCGTCTTGACGTCGATTGCGGCGACAAAGTCCCTTGCTAGATCCGTGTGAATTTTTGCGGCAAAGTCAAGCGCCGTGCTGTCCGGCGGCAGCAGGAAGCAGTCCGGAAGCACGTTGCCGTGCTGGTCCGCGAGCTTGTTCACGCCGCCCGGGAAGATGGCGATGTAGTTGAGCAACTTGAACACCGCGGTGTCGATTGCCTCCTGGACGCCGGTGGAGCCGTACTTGTCCAGCACGTTTGCCTTGATGAAGTTCAATGCTTTTTCCTGGGCGGGCAGGAGCTTTCCTGTCGATTTGAAGTCCTTGGCGCCGGGAACGTACTCGATTAAGCCTTTCTTTGCAGCTTCCTTGAGCGCGAGCTCGCTTTCTGCAGAGCAGGGCACGAACAGGTATTCGGGGAACATTTTCCTGCAGCGCTCCAGGTTCGCGGGAGCGGAGGGCATGTCCATTTTGTTTGCGACGATGAGCATGGGCTTGGTGCGTTTGCGCAGGATGGTCGCGACCTGCAGCATCTGCTCCTCGCTCCATTCGATGGGATTGGGTCCGAGCTTGAGCTGCTTCATGGCGTTCGAGACCATGTCTTCGGTGACGCCGAGGCCGGAGAGCTGGACGCCCAATGCCGCGGTGATTTGCTTGTGCTCATGCTGGAGGTTGCGCGCGAGCTTGTCCCAGCCTTTTTTGAAAATCGAGAGGTACCACATGTCCAATTCAACTTCTAAAAACTTGACGTCGAACGCGGGGTCGTACGTGCCGATTTCCGCGGGCTCGCCTTTTTCGTTGGTGCTGCCTGCCATGTCCACGACGTGCAGCAGCGCATGCGCCTGCCGTAAATCATCGAGGAACTGGTTGCCCATGCCCTTGCCGAGGTGCGCGCCGGGCACGAGCCCTGCGACGTCGAGCACTTCCACGGGAACGAAGCGCGTGCCGTTCACGCAGTAGCCGAACCGCGGGTTGCATTGCGCGTTGAATTCTTTGTCCACGCACTGCACGCGCACGAACGCGAATCCCTTGTTCGGCTGGATCGTGGCGAACGGATAATTGGCGATGAGGACGTCCATCAGGGTCAATGCCTTGAAGAACGTGCTCTTTCCGACGTTTGCCTTTCCGACAACACCGACTTGCATACGCCGTCGTGGCGACGGGCGTCTTATAAACTTTTGCCACGAAAGCCTTTTAAACCCAGAAGCCACCGAGACAGGCATGCCGCTCCTCAAGCACCGGTATACAGACGTCGCTCACAAGGTGGTGACGAAGTATACCATCAACCGCAAGGACCTTCTGCAGCTGGACAACCTTTACCTGCTCATGCACGAGTGGCTGATTGAGCACAACTATGTCACGCGCAACGACGCGGATTTTCCCGAAAAATACTATTTGCACAAAGACAGCCCTGCGGGCAAGGAGATCTGGTGGCGCTGGCGCCCCACGCGGTGGCCGATCAGCGGCAACCAGCGCTGGCGCTTCGATCTTGACATCGACGTGCACGTGCTGATGCTGAAGGACGCCGAGGCAGTCATCAACGGCAAGAAGTTCAAGGCGCAGTCGGGCGAAGTCGAGGTAGCGGTCGCCGCCAACCTCATCGAGGACCCCACCGGACAGCTCCAGAAAAGCGTATTCAAGGACTTCAAGAAGATGCTCTACACGCGCATGTGGAAGCAGCAGGCGAAGATGCTGGAAGACGAGCTGTACCGCGAGTCGCTCGCGTTCCGCGACGCCATCAACACGTTCCTCACGATCGAGACCTACCTGCCGACGAAGGAATGGCCTGAGTTCTGGCCCAAGCGCGTTCCCGAGTGATAAAGTTTATATAGCCACAGACGAGGAAACAGGGCATGCCTCCTAAGTCCAAGGGTGAGATGCCCATCATTTACCTCAAGCACCGCGGGCTGTTCAACCACGCCCAGCTGGTCAAGGGCATCCAGCAGTGGTTCACCGAGAACAACTACAAGTTCCACGCGAGCAAGTACAAGCTCAAGGCAAATGAGGCCGAGTACGAGATGGACGGCGAGCGCGACGTCACCGAGTACGTCCGCTACAGGATCAGCATCCATATCTGGGCAAGGGACATCGTTGACGTCGAGGTCGTGAAGGACGGAGAGAAGAAAAAAATGCAGGACGGCTACATCCAGATGGACATCACGGGACAGCTTGATTTCGACTACAATAAGCGCTTCGGCGGAAGCAAGTTCATGCAGTGGCTGCACGACTTCTACCAGCAGTACATCATCAAGCAGACCATCACTGACGTGTGGGAAGACGACCTGTTCTTCAAAATCAACCAATTGACCGGCGCCATCAAGCACATGCTCGGCTCGGAGACCGCCTGATGGTCGAAAAGCGCCCGGTCATCGAGCAGGAGAGCGTCTCCTACGAGGGCATCTTCAATCTCAAGGAATTGTACCAGCTGTTGCAGGGCTGGATGAGCGACAAGGGCTACGTTCCCGTGGAGAAGCGCGTGCACGAGAGCGTCGCCAAGAGCGGCAAGCATATCGAGGTCGAGTTCGAGCCGTTCAAGAAGTACACGGACTACGCCAAGAGCGTCATCCGCATCCATTTCACCGCGCGCGAAGTCACGGACGTCGAGACCGACCTGGACGGCCGCAAGCGCAAGATGCAGAAGGGCAAGGTGCACGTCCAGATCGATTCCTGGCTGGAGACCGACTACGAGCACCGCTGGGAGATCCAGCCCGTGTTCTATGTGCTGCGCTCGCTGTTCGAGAAGTACGTCTACACGCCGTTCATGAGCGGCTTCATCAAGGGCGTGCGCGACGACACCAACGACCTGCGCGAGCAGGTCAAGGCGTATCTGAACATTGAGCGGTTCAAGTAAGAATCTTTAAATACCGTTCTTCTCGTAAACATCCTATCGCCTCCGTAGCTCAGTAGCAGAGCACCTGTTTTGTAAACAGGGGGTCGAGGGTGCAACTCCCTCCGGGGGCTTTCTTTGCGTCAACATGTTTTTAAACCCTATATTCTCTGGTGACGGCAGTGACGACTGCACAGCAACCGGTGATTGAGGCGACCCTGTTCAGGGTCGAGCAGCTCAAGCCGTTCTTCAAGAAGCTCGATTCCTACCGCGATGAGCGGATGCTGCTGTCGTTTCCGCGCGATTTCTGGATGGAGCTGCGGAAGCCGAGCTTTGCGCCGGGCGACGGTTATGTGGGCGACAGCCCGTATGAGGTGCTGCGCATCAAGTCGGATACGTTTCCCGCCGAGCTTCCTTTTATGTACAATCTCGCGCGCCTGTTTGATGAGCGGAACGTGCGCGTGGAGGCGTATGCCAACCGCGCGATGGAGCTGAAATCCATCGACCCGCTCAGCACGAATGACTTGATGGTCAAGCTTATCGGGTTTGCAGATCCCCGAAAGCAGAAGACGCTCGCCATCGAGATGACCAACACGGCGCGCATCTGGCGGATCGAGCAGCTGCTCGGCCTGACCGATTGGGTGAACAGCTACCGCGATTCCGCGCTCGAGCTGTGCGTGTCGTCGAACGAGACCGCATGCATCCGGCTCCAGAAGCTTCGGCCGCTCGCGGAGGAACATTTGGACAGCCCCCGCTATGACGTGACCGGAACGTCGCACGAATACATCGCCGAGCGCATCGCGAACATCTTCGAGCAGACTCCAGTGACGGTCGAAATCAGCAACAAGCCCGCCGTCTGCAATTATCTGCCGGTGCAGCCCGTGCAGCTCGAGGCGTTCCTCGTGGGCTGCGCGAAGCGCTACCGCGATTCGTTGTTCTAAGAAATAAAAAAATAAAAAAGAAAAAGGTTCTTACGGATACGTCGCGCCCGGTGCGATGACGGTTCCATTCGGCACGGTCGCTCCCAGGCTTACGATTGCGTTGTTGCCAATGTTGACATTCGTGCCGATCTTCGCGTTCGCCTTCACGAGCACGCCATTGCCGATGACGGTGTTCGCGCCGATGGAGACGCCGCTCTTGATATCGGTGTTGATGCCGATGGTCACGTTCATCGAAACATTCGCGTTCGCGCGGACAAAGGTGTTCGCGCCGATGCTCACACCGTTGCCGATGATGGCGTCCTGGCCGATGGTCGCGTTCTCGCCAATCACTGCGTTATTGCCGACCTTTGCTCCGGAACTCACCTTGCCGTTGTTGCCGATAACGGTACCGTTGCCGACATAGGCGTTCTGGCCGATGTCTGCATTGACGCCGGTCACCACGTTGTTGTCAACGTGGGAGCCGGAGCGCACATTGGTGCCATTGCCGAAGATGTCGTTCATGCCTGCGACCGCGTTCTGGCCGACGTCCACGTTGGCGCCAAGGTGGGTGTTGTTGCCCACGCTTGCACCGCTGCGGATGATGCTGTGCGGGTCCATCGTAACGCCAAAGCCGACCGTCGCGGACGGGTTGATGGTGGCGCTCGGGGAAACGCACGCGTCGCCAAAGCCGTCGCTGTCCGTATCGGTCTGATTGGCGTTTGCGATGGTCGGGCAGTTGTCTGTGGCGTCAGGGACGCCGTCGCCGTCAGTATCGATGACGGGATTAAACGCCTCGACGTCGTCAACGCCTGCGCCGGAAATATAGCCGCCTGCGACATAAATCTTGTTGTGGAACGTGGCCGCGCCGACTCCTGCGTGCGCAAAATTCAGGTCAGTCTCGCTTGTCCACGTGTCGGTGGCGGGGTCGTAGGACTGAACTGTCGCTACGAGGCCAGTATCAGTGGTTCCGCCCATCACGTAGAGCTTGCCGTTCAGCGCTGCTGCGCCGATGCTCTGCATAGGGATAGGCATAGATGTCTTGTTTGTCCAGTTATCAGTAACGGGGTCGTACATTTCAAGCGCGCCGGTGAGGACGGTTGTCGGGTGAACTCCGCCGGTCAGGAATCCTCCGACCGCGTAGAGTTTTCCATTGACGACTGCCGTTGCCAGCAGGGATCTGCCGGTGAACATCGGCGGTCCTGAGCTCCAGCCGCCTGTGCTCGTGTCGTAGATTTCCATCGAGGTCAATCCGTCGCACGCGCCGCAGTTGGTGAATCCGCCAACAAGGTAGAGCTTGCTGCCGATTGCCGATGCCGCGTGGAGCGCGCGCGGGCTGTCGGGCATTCCGGAAATGGTATTCCAGTTGTTCGTCGTTGCATTGTAAACATAAACGCCATTGGTGACGCGGTTGCAGTCTGCGCTATAGCATCCTCCGGTGATATAGAACGCATCACCGATTGCTGCGCCGGCGCTTCCTGCTTCGCCATTGGGCGGGGTCTGCTTCGTCGTCCAGAGGTTATTTGCTTCGTCGTATGCCTGAATGGTATTGCTGGTTATTCCTACGCTTCCATAAAAGTACAGAGTGTCATTGATGACTCCGCCAGAGAGGCTCGTCTGCGTTGACGGAAGCGGGTGCAGGGTTTGCCACGTTGCTGCGGCAAACGCGCTGGATACGGTCACCAGCAAAACTGCGAACAGAATAACGGACATCGGTTTCTTCATGCATAACCACCCCAACGAGGTTTACAGACTGTCAATGCAAGGCGATTTTCACGTTTCAATATAATAATGTTCTCTTTCGCTCAATTCCGACCGAAAAGTTTATAGGATGCGCTTATGGAATATCTTCTATGAAGTTCGCCCAGATGAAGCGGCAGGTGGAGCGTTTATTCGCGCTCGCGGATGTCACCATCAACGGCACGCGGCCGTGGGACATCAAGGTCAATAACAACAAGTTCTATGCGCGCGTGCTCGCGGACGGCGCCATGGGCGTCGGCGAGTCCTATATGGATGGCTGGTGGGACTGTGAAGACATGGCGGAAATGTCGTTCCGCACCCAGCGCGCGGATTTGGAGAACAAGATGAAGCCCGGCGCGGGCTTTGTGTTCGCGCTTTTGCAGGCAAAATTCTTCAACATGCAGAACAAGGTGCGGGCAAAGCACGACATGCATCACCATTACGATATTGGCAACGACCTCTACAAGCTCATGCTGGACAAGCGCATGGTCTACACGTGCGCGTACTGGAAGAACGCGAAGAACCTGGACGAAGCGCAGGAAGCAAAACTCGACCTCGTCTGCAAGAAGATCGGCCTGAAAAAAGGCATGTCCGTGCTGGACATCGGCTGCGGCTGGGGCAGTTTCGCGAAGTTTGCCGCGGAAAAGTACGGCGCCCGTGTCGTTGGCATCACGATCGCGAAAGAACAATTGACGCTCGCGCGTGAATTATGCAAAGGCCTGCCGGTTGAAATCAGGTTCCAAGATTATCGCGATGTCCAAGAGAAATTCGACCGCATCGTCTCCATCGGCATGTTCGAAGCGGTGGGTCCGAAGAACCACCGCGATTATTTCAAGATGGCGCGCCGCTGCCTCAAGGACGGCGGATTGTTCCTCTTGCACACGCTCGGCAGCAATGTCTCCATCACGCGCGCTTCGCCGTGGGTGGACAAGTACATCTTCCCGGGCGCGGTTGTTCCGTCCATCAAGCAGGTCGGCTCCGCAATAGAGAAACTCTTCGTCATGGAAGACTGGCATAATTTCGGCCAGTATTACGCGCTCACGACCGTCGCCTGGTGGAACAATTTCAACAAGCACTGGTCAAAAATCAGGGCAAAGTACGGCGAGCGCTTCTACCGCATGTGGCGGTTCTATCTGCTGATGGGCTCGGGCGTCGTCAAGGCGCGGCAGATGCAGCTCTGGCAGATCGTGCTCTCGAAGAACGGTGTTGTGGGCGGCTACGAGTCAGTGCGGTAAGCGCCGCGGGGTGAACAGATGAAAGAATTGTTGCACGAGTTCAGGGCATTTCTGTGGGAATACAAGGTCGTCGGCCTCGCGGTCGGTTTCGTCATGGGCGCTGCGGCAACTGATTTGGTCAAGTCGCTGGTGAACAACGTCATCATGCCGATCATCACGCCGTTCATTCCGGGCGGCGGCTGGCAGACCGCGACATTCAAGCTCGGGCCGATCGTGCTCGGCTGGGGGCCGTTCCTCGCGGCGCTGATTAACTTCCTCATCATCGCGTGGGTGGTCTTTTCCGTGTCCAAGCTGGTGCTGCGCGAGAAACAGGTGAGCAAGAAATGACTGAACAGGCGACATTCGCCGCCGGCTGCTTCTGGCACGTCGAGGAGGCGTTCCGCGTCATCAAGGGCGTGACCAAGACCGAAGCAGGCTATATGGGCGGCGCGATGAAGAATCCGACGTACGAGGCGGTCTGCACGGACGAGACCGGCCACGCCGAAGTCGTGCAGGTCGAGTTTGACCCGAAGGTCGTCTCCTATAAAGACCTCATGAAGGCGTTCTGGAGCATGCACGACCCGACGCAGAAGAACCGGCAGGGCCTGGATGAGGGAACGCAGTACCGTTCTGCAATCTTTTATCATTCTGACGATCAGAAGAAGGCCGCAGAGCAGTCGAAGAAGGACGAACAGAAGAAGCACAAGGCGCAGATAGCAACGGAAATCGTTCCTGCGAAAACTTTTTATCGCGCCGAGGACTATCACCAGAAATATTTGATGAAACGGGGACGGAATACATGCGCGATATGAAAGAAACAGACTGGAAAAAGAAGCTCACGCCGGAACAATACGCGGTTCTTAGAGAAAAAGGCACAGAGCCTGCAGGAACGGGCAAGCTGTTGCACAACAAGGACAAAGGGATGTACACGTGCGGCGGCTGCGGTGCTGAACTGTTCAGTTCTGACGCGAAGTTCGATTCCGGCACCGGCTGGCCGAGCTTTGACAATGCTACGGAGAACGTCGGCAAGCGCCCGGACACCAGCCACGGTATGCAACGAATAGAAGTGTACTGCAAGAAGTGCGACGGCCACCTCGGTCACGTCTTCGAGGACGGGCCCAAGACCACGGGCAAGCGATTCTGCATCAATTCGTGCGCATTGGGATTCAAGAAGGTGGAGAAATGATGAAACTCGCCGAACGCAAGGTCAAGGAATTGTTCGCGCGCGCAGACATCAAGGTCAATGGCTCAAGGCCGTGGGACATCAAAGTCCACAACAACAAGCTCTACTCGCGTGTGCTCGCCGCGAGCTCATTGGGGCTCGGCGAAGCGTACATGGACGGCTGGTGGGACTGCAAGGCATTGGACCAGTTCTTTTTCCGCATCACGCGCGCAAACCTCGGCGCACACATCACGCCGAGCGTGAAGCTCGCACTGGAAGTCCTCAAGGCAAAAGTGCTGAACTTGCAGAGCAAGTCGCGCGCGTTCATTGTCGGCGAAAAGCATTATGATATCGGCAACGACCTCTATGCGGCGATGCTGGACAAGCGTCTCACGTACACGTGCGGCTACTGGAAGAACGCCAAGACGCTCGATGCTGCGCAGGAGGCCAAGCTCGACCTTGTTTGCAGGAAGCTGAACCTGAAGCCAGGCCAGCACGTGCTGGACATCGGCTGCGGCTGGGGCAGTTTTGCGAAGTTTGCCGCGGAAAAGTACAAAGTGCACGTCACGGGCATCACGATCTCAAAAGAGCAGGTCAAGCTCGCCAGGAAGCTCTGCGCAGGCCTGCCGGTGGACATCGTGTTGCAGGATTATCGCGACGTGCAGGGCGAGTTCGACCACATCGTCTCGCTCGGTATGTTTGAGCACGTCGGCCCCAAGAACTACCGGACGTATATGGAAGTCGCGCACCGCTGTCTGAAGGACGATGGCCTGTTCCTGTTGCACACGATCGGCAGCAGCACGCCTGCGCCGAAGTCCGAGCCCTGGATTGACAAGTACATCTTCCCTGGCGGCGTGCTTCCGTCGCCGGAGCAGATTTCCCGCGCGGTCGAATGGCTGTTCACGATTGAGGACTGGCACAATTTCGGCCAGTATTACGACCAGACGCTGATGGCGTGGTTCAGGAATTTCGACAAGCACTGGCCTGAGCTCAAGAAAAACTATGATGAGCGCTTCTATCGGATGTGGAAATACTATTTGCTCGGGTGCGCAGGCGGGTTCCGCTCGCGCTACAACCAATTATGGCAGATTGTGCTCTCGAAGAACGGTGTCGTGGGCGGCTATCAGTCTGTCAGATAGTTTTTTCCGCTGCCCTGCGCAAACGATTCATGACTGCGAGGCCGAATCCTTTCTCCGGCAGGCCTTCTGCGATGATGACGTCGAGCTTTTGCTCGTCCAGCCAGCGCAGCGCCGCGAATAAGTTCTTTGCTGCGGCGTCCGCGGTCGGTCCGAGCAGCATCACGCGGTCTGCGGTCGTGTGGTAGATGCCGCTGCAGAGCAGTCCGACGTGTTTTTTGCGCTTCTGCTCTGCGGCGATGAGCTTTTGGATGCGCTCCGGCGTCGGCTTCAGCACCAAGATGACTGGCGTGCGCGGCGCATAATGCCGGTATTTCATTCCAGGCGCGAGCGGCTTCTGCGATTCTTTGACCTGCGTGACGATTTTGAGCGCAGGGAGGAACTTTTTGAGCTGTTTGACCGTGATTTTGCCCGGCCGCAACAGCATCGGCGTGCCTGCAAGGCTGACGATCGTTGATTCGACGCCGATATCGGTGTTTCCGCCGTCAATAATGAGCGGAATCTTGCCCTGCAAGTCGTGCAGCACATGTGCCGCGGTCGTTGGAGAAGGTTTGCTGAACGTGTTTGCGCTCGGCGCGGCAATCGGGCCGACAAGACCGCACAGTGCTGCGGCGACAGGATGCGCAGGCATGCGCACGGCAATGGTCTGAAGCCCTGCAGTGACTGCTTCGGGCACGCTTTTCTTCGCCGGCAGCACGATCGTGAGCGGTCCTGGCCAGAATGCGTTCATCAATTTCTTCGCAACCGGCGGAATACTCGCCGCGAGCAGCTCGACATCAGCAATGCGCGCGACGTGCACGATTAAAGGGTCGTCTGCCGGCCGTCCTTTTGCCGCAAAAATCTTCTTAACAGCCGCGGCATTGAACGCGTCAGCGCCAAGCCCGTAGACGGTCTCGGTTGGGAACGCGACAACGTCGCCGCGCTTCAGCAGCTTTGCCGCACGCTCAATCGCTTGCGGGCTGGCTGGGAGAATCTGTGTCTTCATTTTTCTTTTTCTTCTTGGGCGGTCCTTGCGCGCCTTCCTTGACCACTTTGAGGAACATTTCCTTTTGTTTCGCGGTGAGCGTCTCCTGGCGGAGGTAATTGCGCTTGATGCTGCGCAGGAACGAGCTTCTCTTGTACAATTCAGGGTCGATGTCGAAGAACTTCTTCCATTTCGGGTTCTCGATCGGGTCGCTGATGTCTTTCATCTCGCATTCCATGCAGACCGGGCGCTGCTTGTAGAACGTGATGAGGACCATGTTCTTCTTGCACACGATGCAGCGCTGCTGGTAGGCCATGGTTATGAGCTCGCCGTTTCGAGGTCGTCTTCGAGAATGGAGATTTGCTGCACGATGATTCTCAGCACGTGGG
>JBGPHE010000003.1:0-39167 GCA_041484255.1 Candidatus Nanoarchaeia archaeon | reverse complement strand
GGAACCAACTTCAAGTATCTCGGCGTCGCCGTGGGCGAGCTCGGGCTCAACCTCGTGCGCGGCCTGGGCGCGCAAATCCAGTCGGCGTGCACCAAGAACCTATCCGGCGCGTGCGACGGACACCCCATCGTGACCTGCGCGGACGACAAGGCAGTCATCTACCTGCATACGTCGAACGAGACCAAAGCGCGGCTGATGGGTAACTGCCTCACCCTGCAGGGCCAGGAACTCGACCTCATCAAGGCAGTGGACCGCGTGCTGTACCATTTCTACCGCATTATGCCGTAAATTTATATACGGCAAACGCCTCAATTCGCGTATGCACGTCGTCTACTGTTCTCCGCAGCTCGACGGAATCGCGGCTGCCGCCATCCTGTTCCGCTCGGCGCGCCTGCAAGAGAAAGACATCAAGCTCGGCGGGCTCATCGACTTCGAGAACGCGCAGGAGCAGTTCACGGCGATGTCTGCGCTGTCCGGCGACCTGGTGTTCATCGTCGACTTCCTTCCGGACAGCCTTTCTGCTTTTTCCCAGCGGCTTAGCGCGATCACGGTGCGCAACCGCATCGCGTACTGGAACAGCCACCACGCGTACGACGCGGAAACGCTCGCGCTCCTGAAGCGCACCGCGCACACCATGGATTTGTCCGGGCCTTTGCAGGGCGGAACGCTTCCCGCGCAGAAGAAATGCGCCGCCGAGCTCGCGCAGCAGCGCTTCCTGCCGAACGATGTCGTCGCGCAGGACCTCGCGCGCATCGCGCACGACATCACGTTCTGGGAACGCAACGACAAGCGATCCGAACAGCTCGCCGACCTCATCGCGTCAGGCTTTGACCTCAAAGAATTAATCGCTTCGCTCGCGCGCGGCGTGCTCTGGAGCGACCAGTTCGAGCAGGTGCGCAAAGACTACCTCGTCAAGAAAGCAGCGGCATTGCAGGACATCATCAAGCATTTGGTCGTGAAGAACGTGATGAACACGCGCTTCGGCTTCACGCTTGCGCCGGCGCTGCTTTCTACTGCCGATGCGGGGCAGCACATCCTGGACAAGCACACCGGCGTTGACGTTTCTGTCGTTCTCTACCGCAACGGACGCGTCAGCTTCCGGCGCCGAGACGATTGCGCATTGAACCTCGCGGATATTGCGCGGCTCTTGGGCGGCGGAGGGCACGCGTACGCCGCAGGAGCGAGGCTCGCCGGGTTCCCAAGCATCACGCGCGAGAACTTTACTGACGCGGTCTTCGCCATCGACCAGCAGCTCAAAGCCCGCATGCTCGTGTAGCCGCGCTACGCTTATATACTCGCAGCGCGTACATCATCAAAACAGAAAAAAAGAGGTGTGCTTATGGCAGCCAAGAAACGCAAGAGCAAGAAGCGCTCATCAAAGAAGAAGCGCTCAAAGAGATAATCATTTACCCGCTGCCTCGATCCGAGGCAGCGCAATTTTTCTCTCAGAAACAATTATAAATCGACATTCTTCCTTGGATTCCATGCTCATCACGCTCCGCGAACTGCTCGACATCCTCATCATGACCGTCGCGGTCGGCTATATCTTCATGGACTTCCTGCGACTGCCGCGGCAGACGTACGGCTTTGACTGGAAACAGCTCTGGCTCGCGTGCCTCGTGACCGCTCCTGCGCTGATCTTCCACGAGCTCGCGCACAAGTTCACCGCAATACTGTTCGGCGCGCAGGCGACATTCCACGCGGCGTACACATTCCTCGTCATCGGCATCGTGCTCAAGCTCGTGCACTCGCCCATCATATTTTTCGTGCCCGGCTATGTCGAAATTCCCGCGTCGCTCCTACCGCTGCAGTCCGCGCTCGTCGCGTTCGCCGGTCCCGCGCTCAACGGCGTGCTGTATCTTGTCGCGAAGTACGTCACGACGCAAAACGCAACACGTTCGCGGCGCTGGCTGTTCTTCTGGCACATGACGCAGCGCATCAACGGCTTCCTGTTCATCTTCAACATGCTACCCATCCCAGGATTTGACGGACTCAAGGTGTATCAGGGTCTCTGGAACGCATTTTTCTAACCGTAGTTTCCAGTCTCTAAAAACATTTAAACTCCCACGAAACTACGTAGCTGTGCACCAAACAAAATTCGTCGTGGTTACGGGCGGAGTGCTCTCCGGTTTGGGCAAAGGCACCGCGACGGCTTCTCTCGGACGATTATTGAAGAATGGAACCAAGATTCTTCCCATCAAGTGCGACGGGTATTTGAACGTCGACCCGGGCACGATGAACCCGGTCGAGCACGGCGAAGTCTTCGTCCTGAACGACGGCGGCGAAGTCGACATGGACTTCGGTCACTACGAGCGCTTCCTCGGCGTGCAGTGCAAGTCCAGTTGGAACCTCACCTCGGGCAAAATCTTCAACCGCGTCATCTCCAAGGAGCGCAAAGGGGAGTATCTGGGCAAGACCATCCAGATTTTCCCGCACGTCATCAACGAAATCAAGGACTGGATCTTCACGCTCGTCAAGCAGGAGCAGCCCGACCTCGTGCTGATGGAAATCGGCGGCACGCTCGGCGACATCGAGAACAGCTGGTTTGTCGAGGCCGCGCGCCAGCTCAAGAAAGACGTCGGCCAGGACAATATCGCGTACGTGCACCTCACGTATGTCCCGTTCTTACACTCCGTCGGCGAGCCCAAGACCAAGACCGCCCAGCGCGATGTCGCGCTGCTGCGCGAGAAAGGCATCACGCCTGACATCATCATCTGCCGCAGCAAGGACGCACTGCCCCCGAGCGCAAAAGAAAAACTCGCGATGTTCTGCGACATCGAGCCCTCGCACATCATCAGCGGCAGGGACGTCGACAGCATCTACGAAATTCCGTTGATGTTCCTCAAGGACGGCATGGTCGACATCCTCAACGACAAGCTCAAGCTCAGCCACGCGCCCGACATCAAGGAATGGGAAGCGCTCGTGCAGCGCATCCAAAATCCCAAGCACGAAGTCACCATCGCCATCTGCGGCAAGTACACCGCGCTCAAGGACTCGTACGCGAGCATCATCGAGGCGTTCACGCACGCCGGCGCGCATCACGATACCAAGGTCAATGTCCGCTGGATTGAAACAACCGACGTCGAGGAGGGCAAGATCTCTCCCGCGCAGGCATTGGAAGGCGTGCATGGCATGCTCGTGCCCGGCGGCTTCGGTTCGCGAGGAGTCGAAGGAAAAATGAGCGTCATCAAGGAAGCGCGCGAGCGCGGAGTGCCGTATCTGGGCATCTGCTACGGCCTGCAGCTCGCCGTCATCGAGTTCGCGCGCAACGTCTGCAAGCTCAACGGCGCAAACACCACGGAAAACGAGCCGACCACGCCTCACCCGGTCATCGACATCATGCCCGAGCAGAAAACCGTCACGAATATGGGCGGCACGATGCGTTTGGGAGCGTACAAGGCTCTGTTGGAGAAGAATAGCCAGGTCGCACAACTATATAACTCACCCGAAGCATGGGAACGCCACCGCCACCGCTTCGAAGTCAACCCTGATTATCATGATCGGCTCCGCGTGAACGGCATGCGGCTCTCAGGCATGTCCGAGAACGGCCGCCTCGTCGAGTTCATCGAACTGCCCGGACACCCGTTCTTCATGGCGACACAGGCGCACAACGAGCTTACGTCACGATTGGAGAAGCCAAACCCGCTGTTTTACGGCTTCATCAAGGCTGCGCTCGCGCAAAGTCAAAAGCAGCGCTGAACAGCGGTTCAGCGAGCCTTGCGCAACGCGCGTCTTGCGCAAGATTTAAAAAAGCACCGCGTTCTTCACGTCGTAAGGTGATTGTGTGGGAATAAAGTCATTTTTACTGAACATCTACGACAAGCAGTACAAACTGCTTCTTATCCTTAGCTTCGTGCTCCTTTTCGCGTGCATCGGCGTCCTGTTCCATCACAAGGCAGTCACCGGAGAGTTCGTCTCCAAGGGCGTCTCGCTCAAGGGCGGCCTCACGATGACCATCCCGACCGCGCAAGCGAACGTGGACGAAATCCAGACCGCGATGCTCTTGCGTTTCCCGCATGCCGACGTCAGCGTCCGCAGCTTCACCGAAGCCGGCCAGATGAAAGGCATCATCATCGAAGCTTCTGACGTCACCGAAGACGAGCTTATCGGCGCGCTCAAGGAGCACGGCTTCAGCATGCAGCCCGGCACGTTCTCCAGCGAAGTCATGGGCTCCTCGCTCGGCGAAAGCTTCTACCGCCAAACCCTCATCGCCATCGCCGTCGCATTCCTCTTCATGAGCATCGTCGTCTTCATCACGTTCCGCGTGCCGATGCCCAGCTTCTACATCATCCTGTGCGCAATCTCCGACATCATCAGCGTGCTCGCCGTCATCGACCTGCTCGGCATCAAGCTCTCCACCGCAGGCGTTGCCGCGCTGCTCATGCTCATCGGCTACTCGGTGGACACGGACATCCTGCTCACCACGAAAGTGCTGCGCGGAAAGACCGGCACGGTCTTCCAGCGCATGACGGGCACCATGCAGACCGGACTCCTGATGTCGCTCACGTCCTTTGCGGCCACGACCGTCGGCCACATCGTCGTGCAGTCCGACGTCGTCAAGCAGATTATGCTCATCATCTCCATCGGCATGATTTTCGACATCATCTACACCTGGCTCCAGAACGCAGGCATCCTGCGCTGGTACCTCGAGCGCAAGGCGGCAAAGCACGGTGAACACCATGGGTAAAGTCCGCAAGCTGTTCACCAACTGGCGCGTCATCATCCTGCTTGTGTGCGTCCTCTTCATGCTGTTCGCCATCAGGCCCACGCCGTGGAACCAGGGCGCAGTCATCAAGAGCGTCGTCAAGAACAGCTCTGCCGCGCTCGTGGGCATCGCAAACCCCACGCCGACCGCGACGCCGCTCAGCAAAGAAGTCATCACCAGCATGAACAACAAGCCCATCACGAGCGCGCTTGATTACTACAATTTCGTCAAAGACCTGCGCGTCAATCAGACAGTGCAAATCAAGACGACCAAAGGCCAGTACAAGCTCACGGTCAAGCAAGCGTACCAAATCATCGAGCTCAACACGACCAAGGACGAACTGGTCAACGTGACCCAAGAGGTCAACCAGACCGTCAACGGCACGGTAACACTCGTCAACAAGACTTTTGAAAAGACCATGTCCGTTGCGCAGACCGCGCGCAAGCCGCTCGGCGCCGAAGACCTCGGACTGAAGGTGGACAACGCTCCCACGACCAATCTCCGCAAGGGACTTGATTTGCAGGGCGGCACCCGTGTGCTCCTGAAGCCCGCCGAAACGGTCACGGCAGACACGCTCAACATCATGGTCGACTCGCTCAAGCAGCGGCTCAATGTCTACGGCCTCAGCGACATCGTCGTCACAACCGTGCAGGACAAGCCGTCATTCCTGGGCGAGCCCAACCGTTTCATCCTCGTTGAAATCGCCGGCGCGACCGAAGAAGAAGTCAAGGACTTGCTCGCGCGCCAGGGCAAGTTCGAAGCCAAGATCGGCAACGACACGGTCTTCCGCGGCGGACAGGACATCACGTACGTCTGCCGCACCGCAGAATGCTCCGGCATCGACCCGCGCAGAGGCTGCGGCACCGCCACCGGAGGCTGGGCATGCGGTTACCAGTTTAGCATCTCCACATCACCCGAAGCGGCCCAGCGCCAGGCCACGCTCACCAAGGGATTGAGTATTATTACCAAGAACGGCGGCGGCTACCTCAGCCTGCCCCTCACGCTTTACCTCGACGACCAGGAAGTCGAGTCATTGAACATCGCAGACGACCTCCGCGGCAGGCCGGTGACCGATATCGCGATTACCGGCTCCGGCGCGGGCGTCTCGCGCGAAGAAGCAATGCGCGCTTCGCTCGAAGACATGAAGCGCCTGCAGACCGTGCTCGTCACGGGTTCGTTGCCGGTCAAGCTTGACATCGTCCGCATCGACACCATTTCGCCCACCCTGGGCGCGGAATTCATCAGGAACGCCTGGACTGCCGCGATCATTGCAGCTGCAGTCATTCTCGCGATTCTCCTGTCAGTCTACCGCAAAATCAAGCTCGCCGTGCCCATGATCCTGACCAGCCTGCTCGAAGTCACGCTCGTGCTCGGTTTGTACGCATTGTTCGGCTGGAACCTCGACCTCGCGGCCATCGCGGGACTGATTGTCTCGGTCGGCACCGGCGTGAACGACCAGATCGTCATCACGGGCGAAACGCTCAGCGGCAACAAGGAAACCACGCTGAACTGGAAAGACCGCCTCAAGAGCGCATTCTTCATCATCTTCAGCGGCTACATGACTGAAGTCGTCGCCATGCTGCCCCTACTGTTTGCGGGCGCAGGCCTGCTCAAGGGATTCGCGCTCACGAACATCATCGGCGTCAGCATCGGCGTGTTCATCACGCGCCCCGCGTACGCGGCAATGGTCCAGATTCTCTACGAGGACAAGGAATAAATGACCAAGTTCGCCGACGTCTGTCTGGTGATTTTCTGCACGATTGTAACGTCTCTCGGCCAATTGTTCTGGAAGATCGGCGCAAAGTCGCTGCCGGTGATTTTTACCAACTGGCCGCTGCTGATCGGGTTCTCGTTCCACATTGTCGCGGCGTTTATCCTCATCCACTCGTTCAAGACCGGCGAAGTTTCCGTGCTGTTCCCGATGTACGCGACCAATTACGTCTGGGTGAGCATCCTTGCGCACTATTATCTCGGTGAATCGCTGAATTCGCTGAAAATTTATGGAATGATTGTGATTATCTTTGGTGTTATTGTGCTCAGCAAAGGCGCGCACAAGCATACGCAAGTGGTGACGCCGTGACTACCTCAACGTTTGCCATCGGCATCGTCGCGTTTGCTACGCTCATTTCCGCGCTCGGGCCTATTTTCATGAAGAAAGGAGCGGCGACGTTCTCGCTGAACCCGCGCAAGCTCATCAAGAACTACAACGCGCTGCTCGGCTGCGCGTTTTTCGGCATTTCCGCCGTGTTTTTCGTGATCGGGCTCAAGTACGGCGAGCTTTCAGTCCTGTACCCTATCACCGCGCTGTCCTATATCTGGGCGTGCGCACTCTCGGTCAAGTACTTGGGAGAGAAAATGAATAAATACAAGTGGGTCGGTATTGGGTGTATCATCATCGGCGTCGCGCTCATCGGCATGGGCCGCGCAATGCACTAAATGACAAAAACCGAAATTACCTCGTTTGACCTGCACTTTCTTGTCCTCGAACTGCAAACCTTAGTCAATGAACGCCTTGACAAGATTTACATCCTCGAAGACCGCGGCGTGCTGCTGACCTTTGGGAACAAAGTGCTGCTGCAGGCGGCTCCGGGAAAGGCCTGGACGCCCATCGAGCGCCCTCCGACGCCAGACCAGATCCACCCCTTTGCCGCGCAATTGCGCAAACTCATCGGCAACAGCAAAGTCATCAAGCTCGAGCAAGTGTGCTCTGAAAGAATTCTCGCGCTGCACGTCAACCGTTCTGACACGCACTTCGTGCTCTATCTGGAGCTCTTCGGCCGCGGTAATGTCGTGCTGACCGACGGCGAAAATGTCGTGATTACCGCGCTCGCGCTGAATAGCAGAGTTACTCGCGGCAAGCCCTATCAGCTTCCCGATACGCCTGACACGTTCCACATGAGCGAGCACGACTTTGCCCTGCGGTTCGCGCAATCCACCGAGAACGTGTCGAAGACGCTTGCCGTGCAATTCGGCCTGGGAAAAGTGCTTGCCGAAGAGCTTTGCGTCCGCGCAGGCGTTCCCGCGACCGACAAAACAGCACCTGAGCAGGCCAGCGAGCTGCTGTCCATCCTCAAACTCCTCCTTGCGCAGCCTCTCCGGCCGCAAATCATCTCCGACGAAAGCATCGTCATCGATGCCGTGCCAATACTCTTTGATTGTTACGCAAACAAGAAGCGCGAGAACATCGACAAATTCGGCGCCGCGCTCGATAGAATGTTCGCCATGCCTGCGGAAGCCATCAAAGAGCAGAAACTGACTCCTGTGAAGAAAGAACTGCAGCGAATTGAGACAATGATTGTGATGCAGCACAAGCGTTTGCACGAACTTGAGCAGAAAGCGGTCGAGGAGCACAAGAAAGGCGAATGGCTGTACGAACACTACCAGGAAGTCAACCAGTTATTGACCGACATTGTCGAAGCGAAGAAAACGCTGAGCTGGAAAGACGTCAAGGCCAAGTTCAAGCAGATCAAGGAACTGAACGAAGCCACCGGCGACGCGACTGTGGAATTCTAAGGACATCGTTCACAAAGTTTATAATGGGATGATGTGCGCTGTGAAGCATGCGCGATGTTGGCAGACAACTCTTGAACAAAGTCCCTGAAGTCACCTTGTTCTTCTGGACCATTAAAATCCTGTGTACGACGGTAGGCGAGACCTTTGCGGACTTCCTGAACGAGACGCTCAGTCTGGGCCTGACCAACACAAGCTATGTCATGGGCGCGCTCCTGGCCGTTGTGCTTTTCTTCCAATTCAAGTCAAAGAAATACAAGCCCGGAATCTATTGGCTCGCCGTGGTTCTGATCAGCATTTTCGGCACGCTGCTCACAGACAATCTTACTGATAACTTGGGCGTGCCTCTGGAATTGACGACCCTCATCTTCGCTGTCGCCTTAGCGGCGACGTTCACCGTGTGGTATATCAAAGAACGGACGCTGTCCATCCATACCATCTTTACTCGGCGCCGAGAGGCATTCTATTGGCTTGCCATCCTGTTTACCTTTGCATTAGGCACCGCGGCAGGAGACCTTGTTGCGGAGCAGTTCGAGCTTGGCTATCTGCCGTCGCTGCTCATCTTCGGCGCATTGATCGCACTCGTTGCCGTTGCCCACCTGCGCTTCAAGCTGAACGGCGTTCTCGCGTTCTGGATTGCGTACATCCTGACGCGTCCTTTGGGCGCGTCGTTGGGCGACTATTTGTCGCAAGCTTCTGACGCAGGCGGTCTCGGGCTGGGCGCGACCATCACCAGCGGAATCTTCCTTGTCGCCATTTTAGCAACAGTCGTCTATCTCGCAATCACGAAGAGAGACGTCATTCGGGCAGAACATTAGTGATCGTAGAATTCTCATCGACCGGCTTGCTTTTCTCTAAGACACGCCCGCCATAGTTGAGCGAAGGAGTTATTTCCTGCACCGTTTCTTCCGCAGGCTTCTCGTACACAACGGGTTGAGCGCTTGGCGCTTGCTTTCGCGGCTTTGCCGACTGCTCGATTAATTCTTCAAGATGATTCACGCGCATAAAGAGCTCACGCGACGATTCTCCGCCGCATCCATAGTAGCCATGCATGCGATTATGGCCGCGCAACAGCTACTTATAGGTTTTGACACAAGCAAGAGAAAAATAAAGGTGGACAGCTTACCCGATTTCCCGCGTAACGCAGTACCGTCGGATACGGAGGCTGGTTTAACTGCCGAGTTCGAATGAGATCGGGTGGAACCCAGCCCCTTTGACCGTCCAACGAGAAATCACCGAAGGGTGTTTATAAAGCTTGCGTTAGCGGTGCAGGTAAATCGCCGCGAATACCGAGAGCGCCCACAAGAGCATGCCGATGACCATTTGCACGTCCCTGAACGCCTTGTCCGGGTGGCGCGCGATGGGCGAGCCTGCATACGTCAACGAAAAGTAGCGGAAGATGACGAACAACGCGAACGGAAGCGAAAACGCGAGCCAGCGGTGCTCGCCGAGCAATGAATACGCGCTGTACATCGCGATAAGCAATGCGGTCGCGATAATCATCAGCGCGTTCGCGACCTCTTTGGTGTAGACTTTGAACGTTTCCTTGTGGCTTGCCGCGTTCTTGCCCAGGAAGAGCAAGTCAGCATAGCGCTTTGCAGCAAGCAGGAACAATGCGAAGAAGAACGTGCACAGCACGAGCCAAGGCGAGATGACTGCATTCAGCAGGAACGCTCCGGCTCCTGCACGGACGACAAAGTTAATCGCGACCGTGATGATGTCCGCGAACGCGATTTTCTTCAGGAAGAACGAATACACCTGCGTCAACACGACCAGAAACGCGACCGCGTAGATGAACTCCTTGTCAAGCACGTACGCGAGACGCAGGCCGAGCGCGAGCAGCACGAATGCAAGCACGAGCGCGGCAGGAACTGCAATTTTTCCTGATGCAATCGGGCGCGTGCGCTTTTCTGGGTGCACGCGGTCCTTCTTCTGGTCAACGATGTCATTGATGATGTAGTTGAACGAGGAACACAAGCAGAGGCTGACAAAGCCGAGGAACGTGATCCAGACCAGCGGCCAGTCCATCACTTTGCCCACGAAAATCAACGGCAAAAACACAAGCAGGTTCTTGTACCACTGCTGCGGGCGCAGAACTTTGACGTAATCGGCAATTCCCATAAAGAATGCGACTTCGGGGCGATTTATTAAACTTTGCTCTTGACGATATCTTTATAAACAGTTCCTCTGTGTAAAACAGCATGCGCGTCATCATTTTAGGGGGCGGTCTTGCAGGATTAACCGCAGCAGACAAACTGCTGGACTCAGGTAAGGCAGAGATTACTATTCTCGAGAAAGCGCCGTTCATGGGCGGACTGGCGAGCAGCTTCGAAGTCGAAGGCGAGCTCATCCCGCGGTTCAACCACCACATCGTCCGCACGAACAAGAAGACGCTTGAATACCTCAAGCGCTACGATTTGATGGGCAACAACGAATGGAAGCGTATCAATCTCGCCGTCGCGCTCAAAGACAAGGTCTACAACATCAACAAGCCGTGGAAGTTCTTGAAATTCAGCTATCTCAACTTCATCGAGAAGGTCCGCTTCGGGCTTTTCGGCATCTATGTCTCCTATTTCATGGATCCGAGCAAGCTTCCGGACGATTTGGACGCGGAAACGTACCTGAACAAGGCCTGCGGCAAGTCTGTGACGCAGAAAATGTATTACCAATTGTACGGCAGGAACAAATTCAACATCCCGTTGAGCCAGATTTCGATGAAACAGTTCGCGTGGCGCATGAAAGAACGCGAATTCAACGACCTGTTCACGTATCCGATGAAGGGCATCCAGGGAATGATCGATGGACTCCAGCAAGACGTCGTCCGCAAGGGATGCAAAATCAGCATGAAAGCGACAATCAACTCGCTTGATTTACAAAAGAAGGTCATCACGTACACGGTCGGCGGCAAAGAGCACACCGAAGTGTTTGACGCGCTCATCAACACCATTCCCGTTCCTGAATTCATTCACTTTGCCAAGGGATTGCCTGACGAATACGTCAAGAACATCAAGAAATTGCGCTACACGCCCGTTGTCGGCGTGCTGTTCGGCACCAAAGACTTCCTGGATGCGGAAAACTACTGGGTCAACTTCCTAGGCGAGCGCATTCACATCTTGTATCAGCATTCCGTGCTGGTCGACAAGTACAAAAGCAAGGTTTCCTGGGTCATCCGCTACGGCGGCTCGATCGAAGACCTGCCCAAGCCCGACGACGAGATCAAAGATTTGTACTTGGGCGCGCTGAAGAAGTATTTCCCGACGATGGACGTCAAGTGGGCGTTCGTGTTCCGCGACAAGTATGCTGAGCCTGTCTATGACAAGGACTACGGCAAGTACGCTCCGTCGTATCGCACGCCGGTGCAGGGATTCTACAACGCAGGCATCCAAGTCACGTTCCCGAAGATCCGCAACATGGACGTCGCATTGGAAAGCGGCGAGAAAGTCGCGCAGTACATTCTCGAGGACCTTGCATGAAGGTTATTGTGACCGGCGCAGCAGGACTTGTCGGCCAGAATCTCGTTCCGCTGCTGGTGAAGCAAGGCTACCGTGTTACCGCTATTGATAGAAACAGAAATATCCGCTTGTTGCAGCAGCTCAATCCTTCTGTTCAGTGCATCACTGCTGATGTCAGCACGCACGGCTCGTGGGAAGACGCGTTCAAGGGCGCAGACTGCGTCGTTCAGTTGCACGCGCAGATTGCCGCAGCGTCTGCCGGACCGTTCGTGCAGAGCAACGTGCAGGGCGTCAAGAACATTCTTGCCGTGTGCGAGAAAAACAAGGTCAAGAATCTCATTCACCTGAGCTCATCGGTCGTTATTTCCGTCGCGAAGGACGAATACACGCGCACCAAGCGCGCAGGCGAAGAACTTGTGGTGAAAAGCCGCGTTCCGCACACGATTCTGCGCCCGCCGCTCATGTACGGCTGCTTTGACGCCAAGCATTTGGGCTGGATTACGCGCTTTATGGAAAAAATACCGATTGTTCCTGTTCCTGGCTCGGGAAAGTACTTGCGTCAGCCGCTGTATGTCAACGACATGTGCAATGTCATTGTTGCTTTGACGAAACGCAAGCCCGAAAACAAGATTTGGAACATTATCGGCCACGAAAAGATACCGTACATCGACATGCTCAAGATTATTTGCACAACGCGCGGCTGGAAGCGTGTCTTTCTTCCGCTTCCGCTGCCTGTTTTCGCGCTGATGCTCCGCGTGTACTCGTTCATCACGCGCAAAACCGTCTTCACACCCGAACAAATGCAGGCGCTGGTCGCCGGCGACGAATTCCCCGTCGAGAACTGGTCAGCAGAGTTCGGCGTGAAATACACGCCGTTCAAGGAAGCTATTCACAAGACGTGGCACAGTCCTTATTCAAAGTACGCAAAAGAAATGGTTTCTCCGCATTAAAAGAACGCGCGAATAATCACGAGTGCGCCCTGCTTCCACGGAACGCGGTGCGTGACGCCTGACTTGCCCTGATATTCCTTGTAGTGCTGCACATACCACTTATAGCTGTCAATGAGCGCATCTACATTGCTGTACTTCGGCCTGAAGCCGAGCACTTTCTTCGCCTTCTCGATGGAAACGAACGAATCCTTGTCCGCAGTCTCATACACCCACTTGTACAACGGCGAGAGCTTGAAGAATTCAAGCACGCGGAGCGCATTGATGACGAGGAACGGCGACGTGCCGATGACGCGCTTGTGGAAGCCCGCATAATTCAGCAAGGCTTGATAGTCCTTCTTCATCGTGCCGAACTTTTCCGCGCCGATATTGAACGTGTCGTTCGCAATCTTCGCGGGAGCGGTCGAGACGAGCCAGATTGCCTGGTTCAAGTCCTCAACGTGCAATAATTGGTAAAGATTGTTGCCCCAGCCGACGATTGGGATGTTCTTGCCGCGCCGGATCCAGTCGAACAGCACGTCAAACACGCCCAAACGGCCCGCGCCGATGAATGACTTCGGGCGAAGCATCGGAACGCACATGACTTTGCGGTAGGATTCGCAGACTTTCTCCGCGACAACCTTGCTGTAGCCATACGGACCGACGCCCTGCAGCTTGTCACCTTCAACGAGCGGGTGATGGTCAGGAATGCCGTACACTGCAGTCGAAGAAATGTGAATGACGCGCTCGATGCCGAGCTCGTGCGCGACCTCAAGCACTGTTTTGGTGCCGTTGATGTTCACGGACTTGATTTCCTGCGGCTTCCACAGCGGCAAGCCCGCGGCGCAGTGGACGATAACATCGACGCCTGCTGCGGCGCGGCGCAAGACGTCCTTGTTGCGGATGTCGCCCTGGAAGTGCTGGACGCCCTTGATTTCAGGATAGTCAAACGGACCGAGATCTACCGTGCGCACTTTCTGCCCTTTGGCAAGCAAGTAGCGCGCGAGATTGTGGCCGAGAAAGCCGGCGCCGCCGGTGATCAGGAATGTGAGTTGTTTCTGCGCCATCTTCACGACGAGAACACTGCGGGCTTCTTTTAAATCTTCTTACTTTTTCACCGCGACCAGCACGATCATCGCTTCCTTTCTGAGCAGCCGGGATGCGATGCGGAACGCTAAGCTTGTGATATAGCGGAAAGGGCCTTCATTAATATCCGTCTTTGCAAAGATCGATTCCCAGCCGGTGCGATGGTTGATCGTGATGACCGAGAACCCTGCCTTTTCCGCTATCTTGCGTAAGGTCTTCGGGGTGAAAAGGTACAAGTGTTGAGACGGATCCGACTGCCATCGCTTGCCGAGCACCAGTTGATGAAGGGAGCGCACATTGCAGGTTTCCGCCAGGAAGATGCCCCCTTTCTTCAGCAGCGCGTGGCAATGCTTCAAGTATGCGAAAGGGTCGCGCAGGTGCTCGATCACGTCGAAGCAAGTAATAACATCGAAGAATTCCGGCTCGAACGTCTGGTCTTCAAGCGTTCCGGTGAACACGTTAAGCTTAAACAAGTCCTTCGCGATGCTCGAGAACTTCTTGGAAACCTCAACGCCATACGTATCCCATCCTTTGAGCCGCGCAACCGAGATGAAATTGCCTTGCGCGCACCCCACATCGAGCAGGCGCGAACCTTTTTTGTACTTTTCCACGAACACGAGACGGTTGACGCTGTTGGTCAGGATTTTGCGCAGATAGCGGGCAGCATCCTTGGGCAGCTGGTCGCGGTAGTGCTCTGATTCATATTGCTCCTCGATGATTTCCTTTGGCGGCCGTGGGTTCGTGTACACCAGCCCGCACTGGGTGCATTTCACATAGGGGAGCGGGTGAGGGTACGAAAATTTAGACTTGCCTTTCGTGACATACAGCGTGATCGTGTCGTCGGCCCCGCACAAGTTGCATACATTGTGCTCGAACTTTTGTTTGCGCATGTTCGTCAATTCCCCGAGTGCTCTATATAAAGATTTTTATTGGGGCCCATTGCGGAATAACCTGATGTATGGCTGGTTGCCCACGTCAAAGTGCGCGACCTCGCTGAGCCTCGACTCCAACTCCTTGTTCAGCGGCTGAACAGAGACGCTGAGCATGTCGAAGACTGCAGCGTTGGGCGTCGCAGGATCTTTGCGTTCTCTCACCTTTGAGAAGCTTACATTGTTTTGTGTTAAATAGTTCTCGAATTTTGCATCTACCAGGATCGGGAACTGTTTCATGTACGCGTCGACCATCACGTAGTCGACCTGGTAGTCGTTCAGCAGCTTTTTGGTCAGCGCGCTGTCGTTGCCGTACAGCATCACGATGCCGTCCGCGTAGCGCTGCTCGACGTCCACAAAGTAATTCGCGTGCGTCCTGCGCACGAACACGCACTTCCTGCCGGAAACGCCGTTCATCGCGAAGCAGGTCTCGTCGCCGCTCAGCACGACGTCATTGATGTTCGTGTGCGCGCGCATCCAGTCGCCGGCAGACAGCCACGCCTGCGTGGTCGGGTCCAGCCGCTCGCCGAACTGCGTCCACGGATTGTTGTTGTAGTTCTCATACTGGGCGGAGTACAGGGACGCGGACAGGATGAGCACGCCTGCAATAATGACGCGCTGCGCGTTCGCTTGGGGCCACTTCTTCTCAGCATACTGCGCGACCGTGCGCATACCATATACTGCAAAAATAAGCAACGAGAATTCGATGCCCCACAAGTGGCCCGGCAGGACGCCCTTGCCGAGCAATGGGCGCGTAATCAAGTGGTGCACCGGCGCAAGCGCACCAGCGACATACCACACGAGCGCATACCGCGCGGTCTTCTTGCCCCAGTTCATCGCGCACACGAGCAGGCCGAGCACGGTCAGCACGCTCAGGATTGTCGTCGCAAGCGTCGACGTGTCGAACGTGTAATGATACAGCGTCGTGAACATCCAGCCGATGCCGAGCGTGCTGATGTCCGGGCCGTTGTAGTCAAACAGCGGGTTCAGTGTTTTCGCGTGATAGCGCACGAGAATCGGGCCGTAAAAGAGCAACGAGACGACAAAGCCGACCGCGAGCATCGGAACATAGGTCTTGATCGCGTCCTTCCATTTTCGCAGGCGTATCGTCTCCACGACAATGGTCAAGCCAAACACCGCCATCGCCGCAAGGAAATACGCGACGTGCGCCAGTGCCGTGCAACCCATAAAGACGCCCGCAAGCACCTTGTCGCGCGTCGCGTGCGTTTCCTCCGCGCGCAGCCAGAACGCAAACCAGAACGGAATTGTGATCATCCACGGCACGAGATTCGGGGCGCCGTCAGGAATGCCGCGCGTCACCAGCGAAAGCAGGAAAAAGACAAACGCCCACGTGTGATTTTTGAAGAGCTGCCAGCCAAGGAAGTAATATGCGACGGCCGAGAGCGTCACCGTGAGCAGACCCACATATATTTCCGCGTTCATCAGGCTCATTCCCGTCACCCCGTGCAACGCGATAAAGAGGTAATTGCCCAGCCACGGGTAAAATGCGTAATTATGAACGAAGAACGGGTCGGTCCAAAAGCCATTCGTGATATAATTCAGCGCGAAGCCGTGGTGCGAGTACAAATCGCCGCCATAATACGGTCCAGGCAAATGCTTCAGCTTCGCGTACAACGAGAACGCGATGCCCAGATAGATGAGCAGGACGAGCGCCGCAGCCTTGATTTGAAACGGAATGCGCGCCAATCGGTTCTTCTGCGTTGCACCCTCTCCGTACTGAGATGATTCCACGGGTTATTCCCGCGCGCCTGCACTTTTAAACTTTATGGTCGTACTGTTCCGAAACGTTTAAATGCGCTTCCGACCGCAGGATGCATGATGAAACGATACGTTACCATCGGCCGCAATATCGGCGTGTCCTATCTTTCGTTCTTCCTGGTGTTTCTCGCCAATCCCCTGCTTGTCGTGCTGCTCACCCGCTTTCTTCCGGTCGCGGACTACGGTGTCTTCACGCTGCTGCAGGTTACCATCAGCGTGGGAGCCGTGCTGCTGAACATCGGCTTCACGGACTATCTCCAAGTCAAACTGCCGGGCACGGAGAAGCGACACCGCATTGGCGTGTTCTTCACGCTGTTCTTCCTGCAAGTACTTCTCGTGTTCGCGCTCGTCTTGCTGCTGCTCATTCCTCCGGTGCGCTCGCTCGCGCTGGGCCTGCTGCGCCTGCAGGGTATGCTTCCCGAGTTCCTCCTCGCGGTCGGCATCATCCTCATCGCGAGCCTCTTGCGGCTGTTCCACGCTTACCTGTTCGCGCAGAAGCGCATCGTGCTCTACAACCTCTTCACCACCTTCCAGCAGGTGTTCTGGATCGCCGCGCTCGGCATCTGGGTGCTCGGCGTGCACGCGCTCACGCTGCGTACGGTCATGGTCATCTATTTTCTCGGCATCGCCATGACAGGGCTCATCGGCTCCGGCATGCTCTGGCGCGACCTCCTCCGGTTTTTGCGCATGGGCTTCCAGGCGCGCTGTATCCGGCACGCGCTGATTTTTGGGCTGCCCCTGCTCGCGATGACCGTGAGCTCGTGGGCGATGGAGATCGGCGACCGATATGTCATCAACTACTTCCTCGGCAAGGAGCAGGTCGCGCAGTACAGCCTTGCGTATTCGCTGCTCGGCGTCGCGCTCAATGTAAGCATTGTGCTTCCCATCACGCTCTACCCGTATCTCGCCGAGGCGTGGAACCGGCGCAGGGAACACCACACGTTCTTCAATATGGCTGTCAAATACACGCTCCTCGTCCTCGTCCCCAGCTTTTTCGGGTTCATCGTTATGCGCAATGAGATCATCACGCTGGTGTCAGGCCAGGCGTATCTTCCCGCAGCCAGCATCATCCCCGTGCTTGCCTTCTTCATTCCGTTCGCCGCGCTCAACTACCTGCTCAACCAGATGCTGCTCCTGCGCGCGCGGACCGGCCTGCTCGCAGGCGTCTACCTGTGCGGCGGCGTCCTCAATACCGTCCTGAACTTCGTGCTCATCCCGCGCATCGGCGTCATCGGGGCGGCCTGGGCGACCGTCATCAGCTTCGCGCTCGTCTTCCTGCTCCTCCTCTGGAACGTGCGCAAGGACATCGCGGTCGATTTCGGATTCATCCGCTTCTTCCGCATACTCCTCGCAGGGATGCTCATGGCGGGCGCGCTCCTGTTCATCACGCCGCACGTCTTCTGGACCAAGTTGCTCACCATCGCAACGGGCGCGGCGCTCTACGGCGTCCTTGTGCTGTTGTTCCGCGTATTCGACAAGAAGGAGTTCGGCGTCGCAAAGAGCCTGCTCAGGCTGCCGGCGTGGTTCGGTTAGACGCGGACGTCGATGCCCGCATTCTTCAGGAAAGTTTTTGCGCTCGTGATGCTGGTCTCGGTGAAATGGTAGATGTTGGTCGTGCAGACCGCCGATGCGTGGCCCTTCTCGAACCCGTCCACGAAATGCGGCCAGGCGCCTGCCCCGCCGCATACGGTCACCGGAATGCGCACGGCGTCCGCGACCATCCTGTTCAGCTCGTTGTCATAGCCCTCCAGCGTGCCGTCGCGGTCGATGGACTGGATGATGATCTCGCCGGCACCTAACGAAGCCGCCTTCTTCGCCCAGCTGACCGGATCCATGCCGGTCGGCTTGCTTCCGAACTCTGTGTACACCTCGTAGCCGCCGTCGGGCTTCTTCTTGGCGTCGATGCACACGACTGCGCATTGCGCGCCGAACTGCTGCGCAATCTCGGTGATGAATTCCGGCCGCGCGATGGCTTCCGTGTTGATGATGACCTTGTCCGCGCCGATTCTGAGCAGCCGCGTGACGTCCTCGATCGTGCGGATGTTGCCGCCGGCCGCGAGCGGGACAAAGCACTTGCGCGCGAACTGCTGGACGACCTCCTCAAAGCGCGCCTGGCCCGCACCGCGCGGCCGCGTCACGTTCAGCAGGGCGATCTCGTCCACGCTCCACGCGTCCACAAAGCTCAGCGTATAGCGGTAGTCGGGCTTGAAGTCCCGCGTGCGGAACAGGACTCCGTCGTTGAACGTCAGCACGGTGATGAGTCTTTTTTTCAGCATTTTTCGAGGAAATTCTTGAGCAACTGGAGGCCATGCTTCTGGCTTTTTTCCGGATGGAACTGCGTTCCGTAGATGTTGTCCTTCCTGACGACCGCGTCAAAGGCGCCGCCGTAGTCGCACTGCCCGAGCGCGAGCGCAGAGTCGTTGCAGTAGGGCGCGTAGCTGTGCGTGTAGTAGAACAAGGCGTCTGCGGGAACGTCATTGAAGAGCGGGCTTTGCTTGACCTGCGCGAGGCCGTCCCAGCCGACGTGCGGCACGCGGAGATTCTTGTCGCCGGGCTGCAGCCGCTTGACCGAGGCGTTGATCCAGCCAAGTCCTTGGTGCTTGCCGAACTCCTCGCTGTCGTTGCATAGCAATTGGCAGCCCAGGCAGATGCCCAAGATGGGCTTTTTGCCCTCGACCACGAGCTTGGTCAACGGCTCAATCAGCCCGAGCTTCTTCAGGTTGGCCATGCCGTCGCCGAATGCGCCGACACCGGGAAGAATCAGCTTGTCGGCCTTCTGCATGTCTTCGATTGTGCTGGACGCGATTGCTGTATGGCCAAGTTTTTCGACTGCGCCGATGACTGAGTGGATGTTGCCGAGTCCGTAATCGATGACGACAATCATTGCAGAGGGTGCTTGAGACTCCACTGTTTGCCTTTCTGCACCCAGATTTCAGGATTGCGGTGCTTGTCTACGATCTCGGTAAACTCCTGACGCGTCAGTCTGAGGTAGTCCAACATGTCCTGCAGGTGCTCGTCGCAGAATTCGCCGTCGTACTGCCGCGCAATCCCAAGCCCTTCTTCGCGCGTCATCTGGTTGTTCTGGATGAGGCGCGAGACGTCGCGGACCGCCCTACCGAAGCCGAACTTGACGTACTGCATGTAATAATAGAGGTTGTCGGACTTGTCGTCCAAACTGTCGAAGTTCGTGAACGTGCCCGGCGTGCGGCCCGCGGGGTGCGTCTTGAAGTCGATCTTGGTCTTGAGGAACTCGTAATTGTTGAACATGCTCCATTTGAAGAAGTAGCCGAAGTACATCGCCTTGACGCCCACGCGCTTGACCGCATCGAGGTCGGGATAGATATACGGGTTTAGGTCCTTGAGCGCGATCGTGCTGTCCACCCAGTTGCGCGCGTCGTCGCCGACCTGGTTCTCCAGCACTTCGGTGAAGTCGCGCATCTTCTGGTGTTCCGGGCTCAGCACCTTGCCCCCGTACTCGCTCTCGCCGTGTTCGGCGTAGAACACGAGCGGGATGCCGAACTTCACGGCAACCTGGACGGGAATCGCATTCACGCCCGCATCCCACGGCACCTTCTGGTTGCCGCGTTCGATGAAGAAGCGCCGCGACAGGGCGCGGTGCACTTTCTGGTCGGGCCGGAAGAAGATGTGGTCAAAGCCGAGCTGGATCATCTGCTCGCGGTTCCAGTTGCCGATGTCGGTGGGCAGCTGCGGCGAGAACGTGACCAACAAGGGGTTCATGCCAAATTCGAACTTGAGCTTGTACGCGATGGAGCTGCTGTCCTTGCCGCCGCTCCATGGCACGATGCAGTCCCACCTGTTGTCCTTGGACTTGTACGGCGCAATGAGCTTGAGAAACTCCTCGCGCCGCGCATCCCAGTCTATGTGCTGATGCTTGTTTTCCGCGTGGCGGCACGCATTGCAGACACCCGCAGCGTCGAACACCACACGCGGTCGCGAGTTCGGCATCAGGCATTTTTTGCAATATTGCATACGGAGAATACCACGCAGTTGCCTTATAAAGTTTATGGACGGTGCGTCACCGTCAGCGGTAGTGCAAGCTTTCTTTGTGCCAGCGCTCGAAGAAATCCGCGACTTTCAAGTAATCATCGCCCTGCCATTCGATCTTGCTTCCCTTGGGCATCTTCTTGGCGATCACGCAGAGGTTGTCGTTCTCCACATACGGGTTGACATGCGCGACCTCGAAACCCGCGACCGCGAGCAGGCCTTTGAGCGTGTTGAAGCTGAGGTGCACGGGGTGGGTATCCACCGGGCAATGACTGAAGAAGCACTGCACGGGCTTCTTGAACGGGACAAGGATGCGGCTGCCCATATGAACCGCAATGTGGCCGCCGTCCTTGAGGAGGCCGTGCGCGACCTGCATCATCACGAGCGGCTTCTGCGTGCATTCCACCGTGAACATCATGGTGGCGACATCGAACAAGGATGCGTCGCCGGTCTTCTTTCGATGCTCGGCATACTGCTCGATGGTGCCTTGGAAGTACGGGAAACCTGATTGCGCAAGCAAGGCGCAGTTTTGAGGCGACGGCTCGACGCCGAAGACCTCCGCACCCATCGGTTTGATGAGCTCGAAGAATTGTCCTTCGCCCGCGCCGATGTCGCACACCTTCTTGCCCTTGAGCCCCACCTGCTTGTTGATGAACTCCGCGATGTAGACCATACGCGACTTGACGTGCGGATTGCGCGCAGAATAGCTGCGCTGCGTAAGCACATTCGGGTCGCCGAACAGTTCGGTGTTCCAGACCTCGGCGATGCGCTCGGCAGAGCGACGCTTCTTCGCGTGGATGAGCCCGCACTTCTTGCAAATGTGCACCAGCTGGCCGCCGGTGTATTCGCGGACGTGCGGCACTTCGTAGCCGTCCGTGCTTCCGCATAGGTCGCACGGAAAGTCAAGATACGTGTCTTGTGCCATAATCTTCAGTGCGGACTGCTTGTGGACGGCTTATAAAGTTTATGCATTTGTGCCGAAGCCATATAAGGCGCATTCTTGTGCGTCTGAACATGAGCAAACCCACCATCTTGTTGACCGCCGGCCACTGCGGAGGGGGCAATGCGCTGTTTCCGTTGTTCGAGGCGTTCCGCAGGGACCGCAAAGCAGACTTCACCGCAATCGCCTACGATGTCGTGAGCCCTGCTTGGCAGAAGGAACCGCACACCGTTCTTGAGCAGGCGTATGCGCGGCCTTCGTATGAGACTGCGCAATGGGTGCTCGGCGCGGTCAAGCCCGCGCTCGTCATCACCGGCACCGCCGCGAAGGAAGAGAAGCACGACGAGGCGCACGTCTGGGACAAGCAGGTCGTGGCTGCCGCGAACACGCTCGGGATTCCCACGATTTCCGTGCTCGACGCCTGGATGAACTACGGCATCCGATTCCACAATACTGACACCGATAAGCGCTGGTGTTATCTGCCCACGAAGATCGCGATCATGGATCAGTACGCCCGTAATGGATTCGTCGATGACGGCATGCCGGATGAATTGCAGCGGCGGTTGGTTGAGACTGGCAATCCTGCACACGACAGCATTGCCCAGCGGCGCGCGATGTTCACGGACAACGACCAGGTGCGCATCCGCGCAACGCTGGGTCTTGAGCAGGGAAAGCCCGCAGTCTTCTACGCGACCAGCTGGCTCGAGCCAGACTTCGGCCAGACCACGGACAAATTCCTCGGCTTCACCGACCGCACCGTGCTCGATGAGCTCATTCCGGCGCTCGCCGCGCTGAATCCCGTGCCGCAATTGTTCATCCGCATGCACCCGCGCGAGCGCAAGGACTGGCCTGACCGGTATGATGCGCATGTCGCGCGAGCACAGTCGCTTGGCGTGCACACCGTCCTGTTCAACTCGGAAAACCCGCGGCATTCTGATCTGGAAAAGTCATTGGATAATCCCGCGCACCAGTACATTCTCGCGTCGGATATGTTCTGCAGTCCGACAAGCTCGCTGCTCGCCGAGGCGGCGATGCTGGACAAGCCTGCGGTAAGTTTGCAGATGAGACGCCTGCCGGGCAAGACTAATTATGCCGCGCCGTTTTCTGACCTCGGCGTCGTGCGATGCGTCGACCGCAAGGAGTACTTGCTCGGCAGCATGCAGGATGCACTGCTGCAGAAGAGCGCGTTCAAGCCGTTTGCCGTGAGCGGCAAGGCGACCGAGAACGTCGCGAAGCTCGCGTATCAGATGCTCGGTTGCTGATATTCTTCAGAAAACGTCTGCTTTTTAGCGCGCATACCACTGCATTGCATTGCCGGTCCGCCCGTTATACCAGCTCTTACATTGCAGGCAAAAAAAGCGCGCAAGTCCGTTCCTTTCGATGCCCCGTTTGATAATGGTGAACTTGCCATTCACCTTCTTGCGGACGTTCTTGCAGTGAGGGCAGATAGAATACACCACATTATCGTCGGAGCTTTTGGTGCGCGTCATCTCAAGCCTGCAGAAAGGCGTCTGGCCTTTTTATACCTTTCCCTGAAACGCACTCTTCATAAAAAGCGCGCACACGTCCATAAAATTAATAAAGGGCTTGCGGGCAGTGGGCCATACTAACGTAGGGGGGAAGACATCATGAACCTGAAACAACAGCTGCTGAACGGCGACAAAATCATCGGAAACTGGGGCATTGGCTTCATCGGATTCTCATCGATGGCATACTTTGCAAAGGCAGGCGTGCACTGCCTGGGCACGGATATCAGCGAGAGCCGTGTCAAGGATGTCCAAAAGGGCAAGCCTGAAATTCCCAATCTTGAATACTGGCTCGCGTTTGACACGAAACTTCTTGCGCAGTCCGGATTGCTGGACGCGACCACGGACTGGAAGAAGCTCATTGATCCCAAGGTCGCCGTGCACTTGATTTCCATCCCGACCGAACGGCACGGCAAGCCGTATTTTGAATACCTCAAGGACGTTGTGGTCAAGCTGTCAGGCTTCAAGAACCTGAAGCTCGACCACCCGCCATTGGTCATCATCGAGAGCACGCTCACGCCGACCGCGGTCGACGCGATTGTCATCCCGTTGTTTGAAAAGAACGGCGTCACTGTGGGCAAGGACATCCTGCTTGCAGTGGCGCCGCGCCGCGACTGGTTCGTGAGCCCGGACAAAACGCTCGAGACCCTGCCGCGCGTCGTGGGCGGAAGCACGCCCGAGACAACCAAGCTCACCGCAGAGGTGATTGGCATCGTGTGTAAGACTGTCTACCAGGCAAAGGACCACAAGCACGCAGCCATTGTGAAGAGCATCGAGAACGCCTACCGCCAGGTGGAGATCACGCTGGCCAACCAGCTTTCGCTGGCGTATCCTGACTTGGACATGACTGAAATTCTCAAGCAGGCGGGCACAAAGTGGAATATGGGAACGTATCACCCGTCCTTCGGCACCGGCGGCTACTGCATCCCGCTCGCGCCACAGTACGTGCTCGAGGGCGCCAAGCATCCTGAGGAGCTCACCATTTTGCAGGCGTCGTTGAAGACTGACTTTTCGCAGCCCGAACGCGTGGTTGCGAGCTTGCTCAAGCGCAAGGTCAAGAACGTCGCCGTGCTCGGTATCGCGTACGCGCCCGACCTGAAAGTGCACGTGCTCAGCCCAGCACTCGCCATTGTCAAGGGCCTCAAAGAGGCCGGCGTGAACGTGAAAGTCAACGACCCCTATTATACGAATGAGGAGATCAAGCAAATCCTTGGCGTTCCGACATTCGAGTTCCCCACAGACCTCAAGGAATTCGACGCCGTGCTCCTCGTCGCAGGCCACATGCAGTACCGTTCCGTCGGCAAGAAACTGATTGTGGACAATCTGGCGAACTGCAAATTGCTGATGGACAACATGGGCGTCTGGGCAGACTTGCCGTTCCCGAGCCAGATGGAATACCACCAGGCAGGCGACGCCTGCTGGCTGGAGCGTGCATGAAGCTCTGTTTTGCGCAGCTCAATCCGACCGTGGGGGACATTGCAGGCAATGCATCCAAGGTTATTGCTGCGTTGCAGGACGCGCGCACGCAGGGCGCCGAACTCGTGGTGTTTCCCGAGCTTGTCCTGGTTGGCTACCCGCCCAAGGATCTGCTGTTGCAGAAGAAATTCATCGATGCGAACCTCGCGGCGCTGCAGGACATCCTTCCGCATACCACTGGCATCACGGCAGTCATCGGCTTTGTCGACCGCACGGATGACGCGCTCTTCAATGCCGCAGCGGTCGTGCAGGACCGGAAACTGCTTGGCGTGCAGCACAAGATGCATTTGCCGAACTACGACGTTTTTGATGAGAAGCGGTATTTCGCTCCTGCGCGCGACGCGCGGCTTTTTGCCATTGCGGGTACAAACGTCGGCGTCACGATCTGCGAGGATGTCTGGCTTGACGGGCCGGTCGAAGAGCTCGCCCGGAAGGGCGCGCAGCTGGTCGTGAACATCTCTGCCTCGCCATATGCCGAAGGCAAGGAGCGCATCCGCGAGCAGAACGTCCTCAGCGCCCGCGCGGCAAAAAACAAAGTCGCCATTGCGTACTGCAACCTCATCGGCGGCCAGGACGATCTGCTTTTTGACGGCCACAGCTACTTCTTCAGCGCGACAGGCGCCAAACTCTTTGAGGCGCCGAGCTTCGAGGAAGGGCTGTTTACCATCGATATCGCGGCGCAGCAGCCGCGTACCAATGGCGCGATCAACGACACCGAGCATATCTTCAAGGCGCTCGTGCTCGGCATCCGCGACTACTTCCGCAAGAACGGGTTCACCAAGGCGGTCATCGGGCTGAGCGGCGGCATCGACTCTGCGCTCGTTGCCGTGCTCGCGGCAGAGGCATTGGGCAAGGAGAACGTGCTCGGCATCACCATGCCCAGCAGGTTCTCGTCAGCTGGCAGCGTCGACGACGCGGTCGCGCTCGCGAAGAACCTCGGCATCGATATCAAGACCGTCCCCATTGAGCAAGTCTTCGCCGCTTACCTTTCCACGCTGTCAGGCATCTTCAGCGGCGCGCAGCCCAATGTCGCTGAAGAAAACCTGCAGGCGCGCATCCGCGGCGCCATCCTCATGGCGATATCCAACAAGTTCGGCCATCTCGTCCTCTCCACCGGCAACAAGAGCGAGCTCGCGTGCGGCTACTGCACGCTCTACGGTGACATGTGCGGCGGGCTCGCAGTCATATCTGACTTGCCGAAGGTGAAGGTCTATGCGCTCGCGCGCTGGTATAACTCGCAGCGCGGCAGAACTATCATTCCTGAAAGCACCATCGACAAGGCGCCGTCCGCAGAATTACGTCCGAACCAGAAGGATTCGGACAGCCTGCCCGAGTACGATATCCTCGACCCCATCCTCGAGCTGTTCGTCGACCAGAACTTAGACACGAATGCCATCATTGGCAAGGGCCACGACCCGGCGACTGTGGCGCATGTCGCGAAGCTCGTGCGCAGCAACGAATACAAGCGCGCGCAAGCCGCGCTCGGCCTGCGCGTGACCTCAAAAGCGTTCGGCTCGGGAAGAAGGTTCCCGATCACAAACCGGTGGAAGCAATGAAGACCGTCCTCCTCATCGGTGCAAACTCGTTCATCGGCAAATCCGTTGCCCGCGCGCTGCACGGGGCATGCGCTCTCGTCGGCACGTATCACGAAAAGAAAAACCCTGCTCTGCACCGGCAGGAACAGCTCGACATCGCGGACAAGCGCGCGGTCAAGGCGCTGCTGCAGCAAATCAAGCCCGAGGTCATCATCCTGGTCGCGGCAGTCTCGAGCACGAGCGCGCCTCAGGAACAGCTCCAGCGCGTCAATGTCTCCGGCGTTTCGAACGTGGTCAGCGCGCTCACCGAGCTGCAACTTTCCCCGAAAGTCATCTTCTTCTCCAGCAGCCAGGTATTCGACGGCAAAACAGGGAATTACGCGGAAACCGACGTGCCCAATCCGGTCAACGATTACGGCAGAAGCAAGCTTGAAGGCGAGAAGTTCGTGCAGGCGTATCCTGACTTCATCATCATTCGCTGTTCCATCGTGCTCGGGCCCAAGGACAAAGACGACCATGACAACTTCGTCACGACCTTCCTGAAGTCGACTCAGCGCATGACTGTCTTCAAGGATGCGTTCCGCTCGCCAACCTTTGTCAATGACATCGGCAAGGTCGTGCGCGCGTTCATCGAGCGCGACTGCCGCGGCATCATTCACGTGTCTTCACGTGAATCCCTGAGCTATGCGGAGATGGCCAAGCGCATCGAGCGCGTGTTCGGCGTCACCAAAGCATATGGCATTGCCCCGTGCGCCAACCTGAACATTCCCAAGAACAGCAGCCTGAACGCGGACAAGCTCAACACGCTCATCGACTTCCCGCTGACGACGTTCAATGACATGCTTATCGCAATGAAGAATGAAGGAGGAGAACTCTCATGAAAGCACTCGTAACCGGAGGAGCAGGGTTTATTGGCAGCCACATTGTCGAGGCATTGGTCAACGAAGAGAAGTTCGACGAAGTTGTCGTTCTGGACACGCTCAACAAGGGCAAGCTCGCCAGCATCAAGCCCTTGATCGACCAGGGCAAGGTCAAGTTCATCGAGGGCGACATCCGCTCCCGCGACATCGTCGACGAGGCGATGCAGGGCGTGGACTACGTCTTCCACACCGCGGCCATCCACATCTTCCAGAGCGCGAAGTCGCCGGATGAGTGCATTGACATTGATATCAAGGGCTCGTACAACGTGTTCATCTCGGCGCTGCTGCATAAGGTAAAGCGCGTCATCTTCTCCTCGTCGTCGAGCGTCTACGGCGAGCCGCGCAAGATGCCGATGCACGAGGACGACCAGCTTTACCCTGCAGAGCCGTACGGTGCGGCAAAGCTGTACTGCGAGCACCTGCTCCAGCACTTGCAGAAGAAGGGGCTGCAGTGGGTAGCGCTGCGCTACTTCAACGTGTACGGCGCGCGCCAGGCGGCGCACGCGTATTACACGACCGTGGTCACGAACTTCATCAAGCGCATCATGGCCAACCAGCCGCCGAGCATCGACGGCAAGGGCGATCAGTCCATGGACTTCACGCATGTTTCGGACGTCGTCCGGGCGAATATTTGCGCGATGAAGACGCAGCACGTGAACCAGGCGTACAACGTGGGCACCGGAGTCTCGACCACGATTGCGCAGCTCGCGGACATCATTATCAAGTCGCTGGGCAAGGACATCAAGCCGGTCTTCGTGCCGCGCGAAGTGCTCGTTACCAAGCGCAAGGCAGACACGACCAAAGCCGAAAAACTCCTCGGCTTCACCGCTCACGTGAAGGTCGAAGACGGGCTCGCGATGGTCGCGAAAGAGATTGCCGCGCATCCGGAGAGGTACTGAGCATGCAGAAGCGCGCCGACTTCCTGCTTATCGCAAAGCCAATGATTGGGCCAGAGGAGATTAACGCGGTCACCGACGTCCTCAAGTCAGGCTGGCTCACTACCGGGCCAAAGGTCAAGGAGTTCGAGCAGAACATGCAGGGGTACACGGGCTGCAAAACAGCTATCGGTCTCACGTCCTGCACCGGCGGCATGCACGTCGCGCTCGCCGCGCTCGGCATCGGCGCAGGAGACGAAGTCATCGTTCCCGCGTATACCTTTGCCGCGACCGCGCATGTCGTGGCGTGGCTCGGCGCCAAGCCCGTGCTTGTGGACGTCGAGAAGGACACGTTTAACATTGATCCGAAGGCAATAGAAACGGCAATCACGCCCCGAACCAAAGCGATCATCCCGGTGCACTTCGCAGGCCATGCGTGCGACATGGATGCGATCATGGCTATCGCTAAAAAACACAAGCTTGCCGTGATTGAGGACGCCGCGCACGCCGTTGGCACCGAGTACAAAGGCAAGAAAATCGGAAACTTCGGCGATGTCACCGTGTTCAGCTTCTACGCGACCAAGAACATGACGACCGGCGAAGGCGGCATGATGGTCACGAACAACGAGGAGCTCGGCAAGAAGCTCCGCCGCTTCGCATATTTCGGTGTGGACAAGGACGCGTTCAACCGCTACACCAACAAGGGAACGTGGTATTACGAGATTATCGAGCTCGGCTACAAATACAACATGGACAATATCCAGGGCACGCTCGGCGTCGAACAGCTCAAGAAGCTCGAGTCGTTCATTGCAAAACGGCGCGAGCTCGCCACGCTGTACGACGCGCTGCTCAAAGGCGTGCCGCACGTGACGACGCCGGTATCGCACGCGTACACGCGCCACACATACCATTTATACCCGCTTCAGGTGGACTGGAACGCCGCAGGAGTCTCGCGCGACGCAGTGATTGCCAAGCTGCGCGAGCTCAATGTCGGAACGAGCGTGCATTTCATCCCCCTGCATTTGCATCCCTACTACCAGAAGACGTACAGGTACACGAAAGGCGACTTCCCGAACACGGAATACTTGTTTGACCGCGAGCTCTCCATCCCGCTGTATCCCGGGATGACGGAGAGCGATGTCCGCTATGTCGTGGATGCGCTCAAGGAAGCGCTCAAGAAATGAACGCAGCATTCAAGGTCGGAACGCGAACGATAGGCGCAGATAGCCCTTGCTTTATCATTGCGGAAATCGGTATTAACCACAATGGCAAGCTCGAGCTTGCGAAGAAGCTCATTGATGCTGCAGCCGATGCGGGCTGTGATGCCGTCAAGTTCCAGACTTTTGTCGCAGACAGGATGTATCCGCATGCCGCCGGCAAGGTGACCTGGCAAGACGCCGCGAATACCTACACGTATACCATTCGCGACAAGGTCAAGACCATGGAAATGCCGCTGGAATGGATTCCTGAGCTCAAACAGTACGCGGAACAGAAGGGCGTCATCTTTTTTTCGAGCGCATGTGACGAGGATTCCGCAGACGCCTTGGAACAGCGCGGAATCGGGCTCTTTAAGATACCATCGCCAGAGATCACGCACCTGCCGTTGCTCGAACACGTCGCTCGCAAAGGCAAGCCAGTCATTCTCTCGACCGGCGGCGCGACCTTGGAAGAGATCAGAGACGCGTATGCTGCCGTGCGCAGACACACCGACAAGGTCGCCATCCTGCACTGCGTCATCAAATACCCGGTGCCGCTGGACATCGTCAACATGAACGTACTCAATACTCTGCGCATGGAATTTCCCGACACAGTCATCGGCTATTCTGACCACACTGCAGAGCCATCTGCGGCTCCGGTCACTGCAATCGTCAAAGGCGCCAAAATTATTGAGAAGCATATCACGCTCGGCAAGAAGATGGAGGGCCCGGACCACTTCTTCGCGCTCGAGCCACAGGAGCTGAAGCAGATGGTCGCAGACATCCGCGCTGCAGAAAAGAACATCGCCGCAGGCAGGCAGGTGGCGGTCAGGGATGAGATTCTTGGTTCTGCGCAGAAAACCGTGAGCGAACACGAGCGCTACCTACGCTCGTTCACGCAGCGCCGCATCTTTGCAGTCGCGCCCATCAGGAAAGGCGAACGCCTGACGCCTGCAAATCTTGCCGTGCTCAGGCCCGGCGAAGTGCGGGAAGGCCTTGAGCCGAAGCATTATTTTGCGCTCGTCAGCGGATATTGCGCCTGCCATGACATCAAGCCCGAAGAGCCAATCACCTGGGAGCGCGTTGAGAAAGCAGAGGAGACCCCATGAACACGATCATCGTCCTGGTCACCGGCATCGGCAGCTGCGGCACCGGCGAAGGGCTTGTCAAAGCGCTGAAGCTCGTCAAAGGAAAATACCGCATTGTCGGCTGCGATATGCAGGCGTTGTCCGCGCTGTCGTACCGCGTGGACGCAGGCTACCAGGTGCCACGCGCGACCGATACGGGCTACATTCCCGCCATCAACAGGATTATCCGCGACGAAAAGGTCGATGTGCTCCTGCCCGGCTCGGACAAGGAGATGGAGGTCATCTCCAACGCGATTGACCAGATTGACAAGCATGTCTTCGTGCTTGCGCACCCCAAGGAGACGGTGAACATCTGCCGCGACAAGTGGGAGACGTATCTGTACCTCAAGAAGCACGGCTTCGACTGCCCCGAGTCGTACATCCCCGACGATCCCCAGAACCTGGCATTCCCGCTGTTCATCAAAGACCGTTTCGGCGGCGGCTCCAAACACGCGTTCAAAATCGAAAACGAAGAGGAGCTCAAGGTTTATCTGCATTTCTACGCCGCGAAAGGCATGAAGCCGATTATCCAGCGCTATGTCGGCAGTCCGGAAGAGGAATACACTACCGGCGTGCTCTTCGGCAAGGACGGCAGGCTCATCAGCGCAATCACGTTCAAGCGCACGCTCATCGCAGGCGCTTCCGGCATCATGACCTGCAAGGAGTATCCTGAAGTCACGCAGAACGCCGTCGCGATTGCCAGGACGCTGAAGACCGTCGGCTCCATCAACATCCAATCGCGGCTCGTCGACGGCAAGCCGTACGCGTTCGAAATCAACCCGCGCTTCTCCGGCTCCTCGCCTGCCCGCGCCGGTCTGGGCGCCAATGAACTCGATATGGCAATCGACGAGTTCTACCTCGGCAGGAAAGTGGAATCGCCGAAGATCCAGTACAACACCGCTGTTTTACGCTGCTTTCAGGAAGTCTCGGTCGACCTCGCAGAGGTCGAGAAGCTCACGCAGGGCAGGCCGGTCTCGCACTCCGGCAGAATCCACGACTATGTCTGAACCCGCGACCAGAACGCTGTATGTCTTTGACTTTGACGATACACTGATTACGAACCAGAGCGTCGACCTGGAAGTGTTCAACACTGTTCTCGCGAAACATCACCTGCCGCTGCTCACCGGGCAGAAGCTGCTCGCGCTCCGTCAGAAAGGCCTGCTCGCAGAAGACATCTTCCGGCAGATTGTCCGTGACCCCATTGGGCCGTTGCTGGAAGAGCGCCGCGCGCTTCTCAATGACGTGCCCATCTGGAAGCACGCCGTGCTCAACAAAGGGGTTAAGGCGGCGCTCAGCATTATCAAGTCGCGGCAGCAGACCGTCATCGTCATCACGAAAAAAGAGGCGCGGCTGACCGAGCGGATCTTGGACCTGCTCGGCATCAGGATGTTCATCGATGAAGTCCACACCTCCGACGAAAAGCACGTGCTGCTCGCAGCGCTGCTGCAGCAGCATCCCTCAGACAAAGTCGTCTTTGTGAGCGATGATGTCGAGGAATTGAGGCACATGCAGCGGCTGCCCGTGACAACGTATTGCTTCGCGAGCGCGTACAAAGACCAGCGCGCGATGAGCGCAATGCTCATCCGCTCGTTGGAGGAGATCTTGTGAGCAGCATACTTATCATCGGCGCCGGCAGCTTCATGAGCGATTATCTCATTCCCGAACTGCTCGCGCGCAAGCACGCGGTTACTGCGACTTTTCACAACGCGGTCAACAAAGTTGCGGGAGCGATGTATGTCTCGCTGGACATCACTGCGCCTGAGCAATTCGGCGCGCTTCCCAAGAACATCGACATCGTCATCAATTTCTCCGCCTACATCGGCGAGGATGCGGCGCAGTGTGCGCGTGTCAATGTCGACGGAACGCGCAACATCCTCGCGTATTGCGCAACGAATAAGGTGAAGACGCTCATCCACAGCTCATCCACTGCGGTGTACGGCAAGCCGCAGTTCTTGCCCATCACCGAGCAGCACCCGCTGCAGCCCAACACGAACTACGGCAAGAGCAAGCTCGCGGCGGAAGCGCTCATCAGGCAGTCTGCGGACCAGTCCGAGCTGCGCGCAGTCATCTTCCGCTATGCCTCGCCCTTTGGCCACGGTCAAAAGGCGGTGTCCGTGCTGCCTATCTTTATCAAGCAGGCCCGCGTAGGCGAAAATCTCAACTATTTCGGCGACGGCTCGCGCCAGCAGGAATTTGTCTATGTCAAGGACATCGTCACCGCCCACCTTCTGGCGCTCGAATCGCACGCATCTGGCGCGTACAACATCGGCTCAAGCGAACCAGTAACCATGAAACAGCTTGCCGAGCTCATCGCGGACACTTTTGGCAAGGGCAAGATATCCGTCGCTGGTAAAAACGTCCCTGACACGGGCGTGTCCCTGTCATTGGACTCTTCAAAAGCTGCGCGCGAGCTCGGCTTCCAGGCAGCGTACGACTTGAAGACCGCGCTCGAGGACTATGCCTTGCGTTTCCCCAAAGCTTAAAAACGCCCCGACGATACCTTTCCCATGAAGCTCCTCGCGAAAAGCATCCTTCATCCCGGGCAAATCGCCGCACGCAGGCAGTTGAAATGCGACGGCATCGAGATACTGCTGCTGGGCAACGATTTCAAGGATATTTCCTTGACCAAGGCCGCGCTGCGGGAGACTGCCCAAGAGTATCCCGTGGTAGGGCTTGAGGCTCCTGACTCGGTCGACGGTATGCCAGTCTACCCACTCTCTCCTGACTCGACCATCGCTCATTTCAGCAGAGAGTTCCTTGCGCGCTGCATCGAGCTCGCTCATGAGCTCACCGCAAAAACCAATGCAGAGGTCTATTTCCAGTACCAGTATTGCGGCAGCCCTGCGCATCCGAACACGCCGTTCAGAAGCGATTACGAGTCCGATCTTGAAGCCATGGCCAATCACTACTCGCTTTTGCAGCGTTCATCGAACGTTCCCATCCAGATGGAGAACGGCACGCCGATCGCCGCTGCATACGACCAGGAGGAAAAGCTGTATGCGCGTACCGTTTCAGCGCGCATGAGCGATTTCGCCGACACCAACATCCCGCTCGCGCTGGACATCGTCCACCTTGCAGAGACGCTCTACACGTGGAGCCAGGCGAAGCAGGACAACTGCGGCTGGTTTGTGGAGACAAAGCGCGGCAGGATGTATTTCCCTGCGGTCGAGGAGGATATCGCGACCGGCTACCGCCTCGCGAAGCAGCACGACCTCCGGACCGCGATTACTGACCAGATCATCCTGGAAATAAAGAGCAACGCAGACCGCATCGGCTCGCTCCAGTTCGCGAACGCCCAGGCGGGATTTGCACTCGAGCACGAGAATGAGGGCCACGCAGGAGCCGATGGCATCATCGATGTCGCTCGCGTGATGAAAGAGGCGATCATTCCCGCGAATATCCCGTATGTCATTCCCGAATACCGGGAAACAGATTACCTGGATCCGGTGCACCAGCGCGCGGCAGCGAGAATGGTTCGCGAGCTCTCAGCGAAGTAAGCTGCGGATGACTGCCAGCACGCGCTCCAATCCCTTGCCGTCCACGAGCTTCTTGCCGTTCTTGCTCATCCGCAGCAGCGCGGCTCGGTCGCCGAGGAACTTCTTGATAGATTCGGTGAGCTTCTCAACGGTTATATCCGGACCCCAGCCTGCGTCAACAATGGTTTCATAGCCGGTGAATTCCTTGGCGTTCACGCGCTGCCCAGGTTCCAAACTCATCACTAGCGCGGGCGTGCCGGTGCATGCGAGCTCGTGCAGCGTGTAGCCCCCTGCGCTGATTGCTGCGTCTGCGGCGTGCAGCACTTCTGCCATGTTTGCAATATTTCTGAGCACGCGCACGCGCTTGGTCATGCCTGCGAGCATGTGCTCGAGCTGCTGCTGGTGCTTATACGCCGCGCCGATAACCACCGTAACGGTGAAATCGCCGGGCACGCGCTCGATTGCCTTCAGCGCCTTGACCGTGAGGTTCTTCGGATCGCTGCCGCCGAACGTGAGCACGATATTCTTTGGCGGGAAACGAATGTGTTTCTTTTTGCGATGCGCGTGCGCAAACGCTTCTCCGAGAATGGCATGCTGCGGACCGAGGAAGTGTTTCGTGCTGCCTGAGCGGCTGTACTTACTGATGCGTTCAGGCGCGAGCGAGCGGTTCACTATGACGTCAGGCGTGAACTTCGTCGTTCCGAGCACGTCGATGGACAGGGTCTTGATGCCCATGGCGCGGAGTTCAGGCGCATAATCCTGCGGAACGGAAAGCAAGTCCGTGACATACAGCTCCGGCCGCAAGTGATTGAGCACGGCAAGCACGTCCTTGGTCTCGCGACGGGCGCTTCCGTCCAGTCGCTGCACGGGATATCCTGCCGCCTCAATCGTTCGGATGACTTCAGGCTCTCCGCGGACGAGAAACAGCACGTCCATGCCTCCCTTCTTCAGGCGCTGGCAGAGCGCGAGCCCGGTGGAGATATGCCCCATGCCTCGCCTCCAGCCGCCGTCTGCGCGGAACACTGTGAGCGGCCTGCGCCTGATATCCTTGTGCTGCCTGAAGAACGCGACGATGTCCTTTGTCGATGCATCGTATCCCACGCCCTCCTGCACCTTCCGGATGAAGCGCAGGTCTTGCGCGGTGTCGATGCAGAGGTTGAGCTCAGGCATGCGTAACAACGGCGACGCGGCAACGCTGTTCTTTGTGAACGCCCTGCTGTTCACGAGCTTGAGCGTGACGTGCTCGCGTTCCTGTGCGGTCTGCGCAGCGGCGTCCACCGTCAGCAGCGCCCGCCGCGTCATCACTTCCACATCTGCACCCTTGGGGAAAGTCCGTTCGAGCGCCGTGGAAGTGTAGTCTGCGCGCGACGCGAGATGGCTGCGGACAACGCCGTCGATGATCACCGGGTCGACGAACGGCTCATCGCCACAGATGCGCACAATGTGGTCTGCGTTTGTCTTGCGCGCGACAGCGACAAACCGCGAAAGGACATCGTTCTCCGAGCCGCGGAAGCACCGCACGCCCAGTCGCCTGCATTCTCCTTCGATTTCGTCGCTTTCCGGCAGCGTCGAGGTCGCGACGATGACGTCGGAGAGCGTCGCGCTCTTCGGGATACGGTCTAGCATCATCTGCAGCAGTGATTTCTTGCCTATCTTGAGCAGGGGCTTTCCCGGCAGGCGCGTGGACGTCATGCGCGCCTGCACAATTGCGACAATGCGCGGACGGATCATACCTTCTCCCTCGAGCGCATCGTCACTTCTATGACGTCGCCGATTCTCAAAAAGTCGACCAGATAGACAAGCGGGAAGAGCAGCCAGTATGCAAGTCTGCTCTCGCCGAGCCAGGTCTTGTCCAGCGGAACACGTGCGCCAGGATGGAACACGTACGCCAGACTTGCCTGGAACTGGAACGGGAAGGAAATAAAGCGGACTTTCTTAACATCAAGCCCTGCATTCTCTGCCGCGATGCGCATCGCGCGCGGCGTCGGGATGCTCAAGTGCCGCGGAGCATCCAGCGACGCCCAATAGCGGCCGAACAGCTTGCACGCCAGCGAGCGCGCGTTCGGAACAGCGATGATAATCCTGCCTTCGGGCTTCAAAATGCGCTTCAACTCGCGCAGCGTGCGCATCGGGCTCGGTACGTGTTCGAACACGTGATTCAGCGTGATGACGTCGAAGTAGTTTGAAGGATATTTCTGCTGTTCCAGCGTGCCGCACTTGACTTTCAAGCCGAGGCGCTGCGCTTCGCGCGCGCCGTCGGAGGAAAGCTCGACGCCGAACGCCTCCATTCCCGCGCTCTGCATCTTGTACAGGAACGCGCCGCTTCCGCAGCCGACATCAAGGATTCTGCCTCCCTGAACGATGTGCGTGCCGCGCAGCAGGTGCTTGAACGGCAGGAACAGCAGTTTCTTCAGCAGATTGCCGCCGGGCTTGAAAAACAGCTTGTACATCGAGATCGCGAAGCGCTCTTTCTTCGTTCCCGGATTGTACTGTGCATACGCGTGATACTCGGACGGGTAATACCTGCCAATGTCCTTCATGCTCGGCTGCGGGTCTAGCATCAATGCGCCGCACTTCCTGCACCGTATCACGCGGAACGAGCCAGGCAATGCGTGCAAGCGGTCGACGGCGATGAACATGAAGCGCTTGTCGCGCGAACCGCAAATAAGGCAGGGCGAGGTCATTCGAGCAGCTCCTTGATAATATGCACCGCGCGCTCCGCAGCCTTGCCATCTGCCCGGTAGCAGTGCGCCGCGAAAAGCACACGCATGCCCTCTTCGAGTTCTGCGCGGACACGCGGATCGTACAATGCCTTCTTCAGCGCGGGAACAACATCTTCAGGATGGTACACGCCAAGCGCTGCTCCGTCCTGGGCAAAGCTCATCCAGTCCTTGCGCCCTCCGCCGAAATTCAAGATGATGATGGGCTTGCCTAGAATCATTGCCTCATAGTTCAGCGTCGATTCTGAGCCGATCATCACATCGGTTGCAGTGATGAGTTCTAACGTCGACGTATGCTTGATGATGGGCGGGCTCATGCCCATCTCCTGGGCAAGCGTGTGATAGAACGCGTCGCTGGGCTCGCCCGGGTGCTGCTTTACGATGAGGGGCAGGTCAAGCTCCTTGGCCGCTCGGAAGACTGCCCGCGTGATCTCCTCGCCTTCCTTCGGCGTCGGCATCACCTGAGTTGCGTACAGGATGATGGGCTTGGTACCGTCAAATCCATATTTCTTGGTCATTTCTTTTTTTACAAGCTTCTGCGTGCCGCCGTAATTGTCGTAACGCAGATTGCCGATGACTGCAAGTTCGTCCTTGGGATAATCGCCGTGCTCGACAAGATAATCGCGATAGTACGGGCCGTACACGAGCAGTTTTGTCGGGCGCGGCAGGCACTGCGGCTTGCCTGAGCACATCTCGTCCTTGGCGTGCACGGTCAGCGGGCTGTAGCTCATCGTGCCGTGCTGGATGCCGACGCTCGGAATGCGGCGCTCTGCTGAAAGCTTGTAGAATATGTACGCGAGGTCGCCGCCCTCGCACGGGTAAATCACAAGGTTCGGCTGCTCGTGCGTGAGCAATGCCTTGACGCTGACGTAATCAAGCAGGTGGCCTTCGAGCCGGCGCGCGAAATAGCAGCGGAACTGCGGCGCGATGAGCGGCCAGAGGTCGATGCCGTCCAGCATCCAGGATGATTTGAACTCCGGCGAGCGCTCCAATTGCTTTGCCGTGTGCCTGAGCTTCTTGATGGCGCGCGTTGCCTCGCGCGCTTCGTCGCCCGAGACATACTGCTCGAGCAACACGTGACGTTGATCTGACTTTGCCTTGCGCTTGAGCGCGTCAAAGCCGACATATTCGCGCTGCGTGCCGTCCACGTACGTGATCGCGTCGCCTTTCAGCTGGTCGACGATCGGCGTGATGTACGGGTCGCCCAGCATCGGCTTGGCGAGCGACGGGTGCTCGACCATGCGCCAATGATACGCGCAGACCGCGAGCACGTGCTTGCCTTTGTGCGCCTGCAAACGGTGGCGCGGTCGCTGCAATGTCCAGATGAGCCTGCGCGCGCGGATGTGCCAGCGGAAAAACTCCTGAATGCCCCACGGACGGATAGCTTCCTTGAAGCGCTCCTGCATCGGCCGTGTGCGCGCGATCGGCTGGAGCTTTGCGTTACTTGCGAGCATCGGAATGACGCGGCTGAACAGCGTGCCATCATTGACGTAGGTCACATTCTTCGGCCGCTCGGTCTTGAGGACGGTCTGCACGACGTCAATGGCCTCGATAATCTTGTTCAGCGGATCGCGGTAGAGGAAGCTGTAGTAGAGCCACTGCTCCATGCACCACCAGAATGAAAATCCATCGTGCGCGAGCAAGTCCTTGATGGTGAAGTTGTCCAGCACGGGCTTGGCAGACCATTCGTTGAGAAAGTCCACCGCGCGCTTGTTGCTGTCGGGAACGGGATACTTGTCCGCGGTCTTGTGCGGGATGTTCGCCGCGGTAAGCGCGAGCGAGGCGGTAATGTCCAGCGCAATCACTTGTACGTCCTTGCCCTGCGGCACTGCTCCCTGAGGCAGTTTGCCGTGCACAAATACGACGGTATCCATGCATTTGGCGAGCTTTGGTTCACTTATAAAGCTTCCGAGCAGGGCATCCACAATCTTTAAATATGCGATTCTCGGTTTTTCGCGTATGTCTAAGCTTTCCGCGTGCCTTGTCGTGTGGAACGGCGAAAAGCTCATCCGCGACTGCCTCGACAGCATCAAAGGCGTCGTCGATGACATCGTCATCGTGCACGACGGCCCGTGCCGCGACCGCACGCTCGAAATCTGCCGCGAATACACCGACAAAGTGTACGTTCGCCCGTATGTCGGCGAAGCAGAGCCGCACCGGCTGTTTACTTTCTCGAAGGCCAGCGGCGACTGGATTCTCTGGATTGACCAAGACGAGCGTTTGACGCCGCGACTGCAGAAAAACATCAGGAAACTGATTGCGAATCCCGATGTGAACGCGTACAGCTTCCTCTGGCCAGTCAAGTACGGCGATACGAATTTGACCAAAGGGTTCTTTTCCCGCGTGCAAAAGACGATTCTGTTCCGCAAAAAGGCATTGGACGGCTTCCGCGGCCTGCCGAACGAGATGATTCATGTTCGGGGCGAGACCGTGCACACGGATTACAAACTCATCCACCTGCAGGACGGCGATCGGTGCACGCTCAAGGTGTTCTTCACCAAGACGATGCGCATCGTCAAGATCCACGCTGACCAATTAATCAAGAAAAAAGTTGCAACCAAGCCTGCATTGTGGTATATGCTCAAGGCGCCGCTCTGGTTCGTGCTCTATTGCGGGTACTATTATGTGTTACACCTGACGATTTTCAGAAAATCAGACATCAGCATCGCATTGCAGCTCGCGCTGTACAACTTTTTTCTGTACTGGTATGTCTTTCTTAAGAAGGCAGGACTTTCAACTGCTTGATTTTGTCGAGAACGTCCTCGACCGTGATCGCTTCTTTGCCGAATTTCTTGATGTGCCTGAAGTTTCCTTCATTGTAGCCCCATTCTCGCGCGTTTTCCACGGTGAACAGGCCGATCAAGGGCGTGTTCATGGCGCGCGCGATGTGCATCGTGCCTGAATCAGGGCACAAAATAAGACTGCAGCGCTTGAGAATCGCCGCGAGCTGCGTGAGCGACGTCTGTCCGCAGATATTGAGCGTG
>JBGPHE010000002.1:0-42381 GCA_041484255.1 Candidatus Nanoarchaeia archaeon | reverse complement strand
CGCAGGAACGATTGCTTGTGCGTGTACGTTCAGTTCTGCGGTAATGCTGTGCGGACGCGCGCCGGGAATCAGGAACGTGACGGGCAATTCAAGCAGTTCTTTGTGTGAAATCGTCTTGAAGCGCGTATGCTTGACAAACGCAGGGCCGTGCTTGCTGCGCAGCACGAGCAATTCATCGACGGGAAGACCTTTGGGATCGTAAATCGCGCCGTGCGAGGTGCTTATCGCGATTATTTTCGTTCCTGCGTGCGCCAATTCCTCTGCGAGCGCTCCGCCGACGTTGCCGAAGCCTTCCAATGCTGCGGTGGACTCGCTCATTTTGACCTTGAGAGCGTCTGCAACGCCCAGAATGCTGCCAAAGACCGACCACGCGGTCGTTGCGCCGCAGTTTTCCAATGGATAGTGCGGCATTCCTGCTGCATCAAGTACTGTGCGAATGTCTTCGTGCGACGTGCCCATGTCCATCCATGGGATCAACGCGCGCGAGCGCAGCAAATCCTTGTTCTTGAGCGCAAACGCCTGCAGGATGCGCTTTTTCTGCTCTGGAGTCGCGTCATCGGGAATCGCGATGGACGCCTTTGCGCCGCCGCTCTTGGAAAATCCAAACAATGCATACTTTTCGCTCATCGAACGCGCGATAAGCCGCGTTTCTTCAATAGAAATGTCAGGCGTGATGCGGATACCGCCGCACGCGCGCGTGTTCGCCTGCAAGGAATCAATGACGAGAATAGCATTCAGCCCGCTTTCCTTGTCCTGCTGGACGCGTTCAAGCACGGACATGGGACACCACCGTTCTGATTTTACCGCCTGGACCGCGCGGAAGCGCAGAAACAGGCTTTGCGCTGACGACGACATCGTGATTCGGCAATCCTGCGCTGATGCGCGCTATCACATCCTGTGCGAGCGCATCGCTCCAGCGGCCTGCAGGAACAACTTCTGCAGTAATGCGATCTTTCCCAGTCTGCACGATGCGGTATTGATCGACGCCAGCGATGCCGTCCAGCACGTTGACCCTGCGGGGCGAGACGTGTTCGCCGTTCGGCATCACGAGCAAGTCATCAGTCCTGCCTTCGATGCGCTCCAACAGCGGCAAACCGCGACCGCATGCGCACTGTTCGTCGCTGAAGACTGCGCGGTCGCCAATGGCGTAGCGAATCAGCGGCATTCCTTGGTTGTACAGCCCGGTCACGATCAATTCGTCGTGCTCGCCGCGCTGGACAACCGCATAATCCGAGTCAATGTGATAGCCGCTGCCTTCGGGACACTGCCAGGCAAGCCGCGGGAACTCTGCGGCGCCGTACACGTCGATGACTTGCGCGTGGAACGCGTCCTGAATGCGGTTGCGCGCCTCTTCGGTGAGCATTTCTGTCGTTGAGAATACGCGGCGAACGCGCGGCAGTGCTTCACCGCACGACGCCATTGCATGGAGAACCGAAGGATAGGCATCGATGACGTCAGGCTTGATGCGCTGCATCTCGCGCGCAAGCTGCGCAGGGGGTGAATACACGCTCGCGGTCAGGATGGGCAGTATGCCGAGCCGCTCGCGCAGTGTTTGCTTATGCGGTCGGTGCGTAATCCGCAGCACCGTGTCGGTAAGTCTCACTCCGTGCGCGCGCATCGCGCGCAGCATGACTGCTTTGCCTGCCGCGCGGCTGATTGCATCGTGGCCGATCGTGAGCGGAATGCCGGTGCTGCCCGTGGTCGCGCCAAAACGCATCTGATTCTGCGGAATCGCGCGCGAGCGCAGGTCTGCGCCGTGCTGACGGACTGCTTTCTTGCTGAGAATCGGGATGTGCGCCAGATTGCGCGTCGTGATGCTCTCGGGGCGGATGCCGTGCTCGCGGAACAGCTGGTGATAATACGGAACCGTGCTGTACGCCCAGCACAGCATCGCTCTCAAGCGCTTGTTTTGGTGCTGTTCGAGCGCAGCGGGCGAAAGCCACTGCTGTTTCTCGAACGTTCGCCAAAGAAGGAACTCGCTGAGCGCGCTCATTGCGTCTCCAAGAACGTGTGGATGACGTTGTCCACGTTGCAGCGCTCAGGAACGTACGCATCGAGCCGGATTTTCCGCGCGGCAGTGATAGTCCTGGGAAGGTCGCGGACGGTCCGGCACGGTATCAGCACATTTCGACGGGAAAGCTCGTTCAGCAACTCGTACTGGTGCCGGTCGGTGCGGTGCTGGTTCGGAACCGCGATGACTTTCTTGCCCAAGGGCAGGACTTCAAAGAGCGTTCCTCCGCCGGCGTGCGCGATGATGACGTCTGCCCAGCGGTACAGCGCGTCCAAGCTCGGCTTCATCCTGAACCAGCGGTGGTTTTTCGGCGTGTACGCGCCCTGCCCGATCTGGCAGATTGCCTCGACGTCCAATGCATCGACGGCCTTGATGAGTTCATCGAACTTGCCGGTGCCGACCGCAACAAATACCTTCACGCCAGCCTCCCTGCGTACTGCGCGCGCGGCAATTGCTGCAGCAATTCCTGTGATTGCACCAAAAAGAGGTCTGCGAACGGGTATGTGAGCCTTCCGGAGCGCGAAACCGTCTTCACGCGCGCCCAGGATTCGAGGTAAATGACTTTTTTGCCCGACAACTTGCCGAGAATGCAGAGCGGAACCGCGATTGCGGGCCCGCAGGCGACAATCGTTGACGCTTTCGTGCGGGACAGCACGCCGAGCGACTGTATCCCTGCAATGCCGCCCTTCATTGCAATCCAGAACGGGTTGCGGTCGCTCATTGTTCGGGGATTCAGAATGCGGTGGTGCACCCGCTTCGCGTGCCTGTTGCTCGTCGCAGCGACGAATTCGTAGCGGTAGCGGCTGCCGAGCCGCTTCACCAGCAGCATCGCCTGCGCGCTATGCCCGCCGCCGCCCAATACGACTAACAACGTCTTTTTCGTAGCACTCACCCGACGGTATGGTGCGCGATGGGATTATAAATGTTCCTCAAGAAGAAATGAAAAAATAAAAAGAAAAAAGGCGCTTACTCAGTGTACATTTTCAGCTTGGCCGGGTCGTACTTCCAGTCGACCGGCAAGCGCGCGATGCGCTTGTAGTACTTGATGATGCGCCTGATCTTGGATTCGGTCAGGTTGAGTCCGCGGTGCGCGGCTTCGTCCTTCTTGTTCGACTCCATGTGCTTGCGGATGGCGATGGACTTGCGCATGAGCGCGATCAAGTCGTCCGGCAGTTCGGGGAGCAGCTTCTTCTCCTCGAGAATCTGCGTGATGGACTTTTCCGCGAGCGACTTGACGTCGGGAACGCCGTACGTGTCACGCAAGACCAAACCGATCTGCGACGCGGTCTTGCCTTCCTTGGCGAGCTTCGCGACCAGCATCTCGATTTCCTTGGGCTTGTAGCGCAGCCATGTCGGCTTGCTCGGCTTCAGCGGCTTCTTCGGGCCGGACTTTCCCTTCTTACGGGAGTGCATTTTTGCCATGTGTATAGTTCTCCACTCGAGGACTGAGAAGCTCTCTTCTCCAGCATACGGAAGCTCTTCACCGCCGTATCTCTCGAATAGACGTGAAAACCAGAAGGGGCTTTAAAAAGATTGCGCTTACACGGGCTCTTCGCGGCAGAAGCCGCCGAAGGATTCGAACTTGTCCACGACAACCGAGAGGTTCGCGACCTGCGTGGCCCTGTTCAGCGGCAACGCGGGAGCGGTCTCGTTGTCGACGCGCAGGACGAACCGGGGCCCTTCCAGCACCTGCTGGACGCGCACCATGTACTCGCTCTGGTCGCCGAACACGAACACCTGCTGCGTGCTTTCGTGGATGGTCTTGCACTTCTTGGCGTCCTTGGTCATGCAGACTTCGCCCGCATACGTCGTCAATGCGCAGCGGAAGTCGCTGCTGCAGTCATTGTGCCAGCAGCAGCTCTTCGCGGGGATGCACTTGCCCTGCTCGCGGCAGAGCTTTGTTCCCGTAACGCACGAGCATTCCTTGCGCTCGGCGTCCCAGGCTTCGTTGAACTTGCAGACCGGCTGCACGGCGCACGCGCCGTTCTGGCAGAACTTATTGGCGCCGCATTCCTTGTCCTCGCAGCACTTGTTTGCCGCAATGCACGCGTCGCCGCACTTCTTGGTTCCCGTGTTGCACACGCACGCGCCGTTGTCGCAGTGCGTGGTCGCGGTGCACTTGACGGTCATGCACGGGTCAGGCCCGGCAGGCTGGGACAGGTTGAGCGGCTGCGCGTCAAGAACGTTCTGCGGCGCGCAGGCCGCAATCAGGAAAATGAGTGCGCAAAAAACGGCGATGACGGTGCGGACTGTCATAGGGCGGTGACAAGAACGGGCTTTTTAAAGCTTCTGCGTCGAGAGATGCTGCTTGTACTGCTTCAGCGCGGTCCTGATGGCGTCCTTGACGTGCGGCAGCGTGATGCCTTCCTTCGCGAGCTTGTCCGTGTTCAGCACGCAGTTGCTTCTCCCTGCCTTGATGATTTTGCCGAGCGCATCCATACTCATCTGTTCGTAAGAAAATGAAGGGTCGACAATCTCCTTGTACGCGTCCAGAATCTCCGGGTGCACGATTGCGCCGGGATTGGTCACATTGTATATGCCGGTGCGGCGCAATTCAATCAAGCGCAGCGCGGCGGTGATGAAATCGTCAATGATGCTCACCGAGTTCGGCACGCTGATGACCTTGCGGTACTTCACCAGCTTGGTGATGAGATTGCGGTCGTTCGGCGCCGAGTCCACCGGCATGCGCATCCTGAGCTGGAGAACTGCAAATTGCTTGAGCATCGCCTCGCTTTCGCGTTTGGTGTTGCTGTAATAGCTGCCGTCGTAATTCGGCGGATCTTCTTCTGTGTATCCTTTGCCGCCATTGTCGCCCGCGTACACGCACCCGCTGCCGATATGCGTCAGGTGAATGGCGCGCTTTTGGCATTCCTCTGCAAGAATCTTCGGGCCGAGAACATTTGAACGATACGTTTCTTCCTTGTGGTCCTCGCACCAGTCCACGTTCGGCTTGCCGGTCTTGCCTGCGCAGTTGATGACTGTGTTCGGCTTGTGGTGATCAAGCGCGGCGCGCACTGCTGTCGCGTCCGCGATGTCTGCGTGGCTGATGACTGCGCGTTCGCCGAGTCGGGCTTTGAATTTATTCCCGACGTAGCCGTTTCCGAAAACCAGCAGCAACTCCCCCACACGCTCACTGAGGTAGTATATGGGATAAAAAGGTTATGCATCAGCGCTACGGACAGAAGAACGCGAGAAAGAGCCCCTACTCCGAGCCTGTTGCCTGCTCTGCGAGAATAGCCTCGGGCGGATTCGAACCGCCGTCAACGGGTCCAGAGCCCGTTATCCTTGGCCACTAGACGACGAGGCTGTATAGACGAGAAGGAACGATGCCTGTTTTTAAACGTTATGCTATGCCGAGCGCAGAAGCAACAATCGGCGTAATCCAGCCGATGAGCGCGCCCAGCACGATGCCGCCGATGACGTCGCTCGGATAATGGCGCTTGAGCATGACGCGCGTCGTGATGACCGCGACGACGCCGAGCGCGAGCAATGCGCGGACCAAGGGCTGCGTAAAGAACTGCGCGAGGATGATTGCGAGCACGGTGACACGCGCGCTGTGCATGCTCGGGAACGAGCCCGCGTCGATCTTCGTGAAGAATCCCGAATACTTCTGCTTGTCCGGCCTTCTGCGGAACCAGAACGTGCGGATGGCCGCGATGATGATGTAGCAGAGCGCGAGCCCGATGACGAGCTCGGCAAACACGTGGACATTGCCCAAGAGCAGGAACAGTACTGCGATAAAACAATAGAGCGCAAGACCGCCGAACGCGGTCGTGTCGCGCATGATTTCTTCCACCGGCATTTCAGTCACCTTTGAGGATTGTTTGCGTTCTCGTTGTGAACTTCGCGATATCATCGCCCGCGAGCACGCCCTTGATGTTGATGTACGGCTCCAAGTCCGCGTGCACGCGCTCGAAGACCTTCTGTCCCTTCGGCGTCAGCGCCAGGTTCTTGCTGTCATACGAGACGAGCTTCAGCGCTTCCAGCGCCTCCAAGTTCTTGTACACCGCGCGCTCCTTCTTGCTCGTGATGTTCGCCCTGCGCGCGAGCTCGATGAACGCGACCTTGTTCATCGACACCGCGACGGGCTTGCCGGCAAAGCGCCTGCTGAATTCAGCATAGCACGTGCCGAGCGCGAACAGGATGAACGCCTGCACTTTCGTGACGCGCATTCTGTATCTGAAGTACATAAGACTTATAAATGTATTTCTTCGATACGCGCACAGGAATGAAGCATGTGCTCGTGACGGGGGGAGCAGGTTTTATCGGCAGCAACTTCATACGCTTCGTTCTGCAAAAATATCCCGAACTCCGCGTCACCAACCTCGACGCGCTCACGTACGCGGGCAATCCCGCGAATCTTGCCGATGTCGCGCAGAACCCGCGCTACCGGTTCGTGCACGGCGACATCTGCGACGCCAAGCTGGTCGCGGACTGCATGAAAGACGTCGACGCGGTCGCGCATTTCGCGGCAGAAAGCCACGTGGACAATTCCATCAGCGATCCTGGCGTGTTTCAGCGCACCAATGTCCAGGGCACCATCACGCTGCTCAATGCCGCGCGCCACGCAAAAGTGTCGCGGTTCCTGCACGTTTCCACCGACGAAGTCTACGGCAGCAGAAATGAAGGTGATTTCACCGAAGACGACCCGCTCGCGCCCAGCAGCCCGTACTCCGCATCCAAGGCGGCATCAGACCTCTTTGTCCAATCGTATCACAAAACGTATGGGTTGCCTGTGGTGATCACGCGCAGCTCGAACAATTTCGGGCCAAACCAGTTTCCTGAAAAGCTCATCCCGCTGTTCGTAACCAACCTGCTCGAAGGCAAGAAAGTGCCGCTGTACGGCGACGGCATGAATATCCGCGACTGGATCTACGTCACGGACAACTGTGAAGCGCTTGACCGCGTCCTGCGCGACGGCGAGCCAGGACACAGCTACAATGTTCCCGGCGGCAACGAGCTCTCGAACATCGAAATCACCAAGCGCATCCTGGCTGCGCACGGCAAGGATGATTCCTGGATTCAGCCCGTGCAGGATCGGCCGGGACACGACCGCAGGTATGCGATCACGGGCGACAAGGTCAGGAAGCTCGGCTGGAAGCCCCAGCACGATTTCGCTCAGGCATTGCAGCGCACCATCGACTGGTATTCCGCGAACCAGCACTGGTGGCAGCCGCTCAAAGGGAGGAAAAAACAATGAAAGGAGTTGTGCTCGCAGGAGGAACAGGCTCGCGGCTCAGGCCGCTCACGTGGGTGACGAACAAGCACCTGCTGCCGGTCTATGACAAGCCCATGATCTACTACCCGCTCAACAACCTGCTCAAGGCAGGCGTCAAGGACATCTTCATCGTCACCGGCGGCGAGCATTTCGACGCTATCGGCAGGCTCATCGGCTCGGGCAAGAAACTCCACGAGACCGTGGGCATCGCAGAGCCTGCGCGCTCCATCGCGTTCGGCGTGCAGGACGGCGCAGGCGGCATCGCCGAAGCGCTCGGGCTCGCGCGCACGTTTGTCGGCAACGATCCTGTTGCCGTTGTCTTAGGTGATAACGTGTACGAAGATGAATCCTTCCTCGCAGAAGCAGTCAAGAACTTCACCGGCGGAGCGCACGTCTTCCTCAAGGAAGTCTCCGAAGACCGCCTGTTCGAGGACATCAACGGCATTCGGCGCGCCAAGTACGGCATCGCCGAGCTTTCGGGCGACAAAATCGTCAGCATCGAGGAAAAACCGATCACTCCCAAAAGCAGATACGCGGTCACGGGCGCATACTTGTACGACCATCGCGTGTTCGACATCATCAAAACGCTCAAGCCGTCCTGGCGCGGCGAGCTGGAAATCACCGACGTCAGCAACGCGTACATCGCGCTCGGCGAGATGCGCTACACAGTCATCTCAGGAGACTGGACCGATGCCGGAAGCATCAAGACGCTCCACCGCGCGAGCGCGCTCCGCAGAAAGAGCGTCCACCCGGACGAGCATTCCTGACTGCGCAACTTTAAAAACAGGGTATTTCTCCGCAATTCCATGAAGCTTGCGATTGCGTGCGATGAGACGCTTGCGGAACTGATGGGCGGAGTGCTCGAATACCAGTTCTCGCGCTACGACCGGGACGTCAGGAAAGCGCACGTCACCGACTACCATAAGTCATTGTCCACGCTCACCAGCCCCTTGGGGCTGCTCCGCGAGTTCTGCTCCCAGCCCGAACGCGTCCTGCGGCTCCATCCTGTCGAAGGCTCGCAGCAGGAAATCGCCGAGCTCAGGAAAAACCACGAGCTCTATGTCCTTGTCAGCAGGCCCGACGACCTGATGACCGAAACACGCGCATGGCTGCGCGAGTATTACGGCGACTCGTTCAAAAGCGTCCTGTTCACCACAGGCAGGTACGGCAATCCTGTGCCGCAAAAGAAAGCGCAGTACTGCCGCGAACTGGGCATCGAGATGGTCGTCGACCACTTGGTCCCGCACGCCGCAGAGCTCGCCACGCCCCAGCGGCCTGTCCTGCTGCTCAACAAGCCCTGGAACCAGCAGCAGGTGCCGACCGGCATCATCCGCTGCAGAAACTGGGAAGACGCGCACAATTACATCAAGGCGCGCGAATAGGATAGCCCCGGCCGGATTCGAACCGACATCAACGGGTCCAAAGCCCGCTATCCTTAGCCATTAGACGACGGGGCTGAATGTTCTTATCAACAAGAAGGACGATATAAAAACATTGGCATTTCCTAGGAAATGCCAAGTGTGCTCAAGAACTGCAGTTCTTGACAGGTTACCGTGCCTTTGCTTGGTCGGGCAGCGGACGGGACTCGATAAAGTTGACGAAGAACGGCTCGAGGATGCTGAGCGAGATGATCGTGAGCCCTGAAAGAATGGTCCCTCCCGTCTGCGGATACGGCTTGGTCTCGCGCAGCTGTTCGCCGGTCGGGCCTGATTTGCCCAGGCGTTCGGCGAAGTCGCGCTGGACTGAAGGAGCTATCTCGTAGTAAATTGCAGGCATTGAGCCGCCGTCGTACACGCTGATGCCCCCATAGCCGCCGTCAATACCGTATCCGAACTCCAAGTATTTCAGGCTGTTCACAAAGTTGCGGCCTTGCTGGCCGGTGAATTCCAGCTTGCGGTACGGCGTGATGATTCCCTGCGCGAAGGACTTTGCCTCCCACTCTCTTGCTCTGCCTGGATTGTTCTGCCAGGGTAGATTGTATCGTTTCCACAGATTCTGCGCGACGTCGCTCAGCTCCATTGTTTCACCGCGTCTTCTTCCATGAAGTGGAGCGTGCCGGGAACGACGAGGCAGTGCACGGGCTTGCCGAAGTCGATGTTCAGCAGGTCTTTTGCCTTGCCTGCCTTGATGATTTCGTCCTTTGCGCCGATTCGTGCGCAACCGATGCAGAGCGTGTCGCGGGTGAAGATGTTCTTGTTGAGCTGGAGTTCGAGCTTGAGCAAGTATTCGATGGCGTCATTGACGGACATGAACTTGTTCTCGCCCGGGCGCAAGTCAAGCAGCAAGAGCGTGTGCGCGCCGAGCTTCTGGTTTTCTGCGAGGACATGATACGGCGTTTCTGCCAGCCTGTCTTTGTCCGCGAACGGAATGCTCGTGGTCTTGCCGAACTTGTACACCTGCAATCCTGTCGTGCCGATGGCCGAGATGATGCTTGCATTGTGCACGATGGTGACCGGAATCTTCAATTTCTCTGCGCGCTGGAGCAAGTCCGTGTGCGTGGTCGCGACCAAGGGATCGCCGATGACAAGCAATGCCGCATCGCCGTCTGCCGCAGCGGCGAGAATCGTCTGTTCTGCCTTCTGTTCCACAATTGTGCGGTCTGCGAGCTCGATCTTCTTGCCGATAAGCTTCTCAATATCCGCAACCGAGCAGTTCAGGATAGAAGTATAGCTTTCCAAGTAGACCTTGTCTGCCTGCTTTGCAAGCTCGAGCCCCTTGAGCGTGATGTCATTCGCGTCGCCCAGCCCGATGCCGATAAGGAACAATGCCATACGTTGATAGAGCATCAGCGCCTTTAAAAAGGTTCGACCTTTTATTTCACCCATGCACGAACGCAAAGTATCCATCATCATCTTTTACGACACGCAGAAGCGTATCCTCCTGCAAAAGCGCTCGCCCAATGCGAAAGCAGAATGGGCGTTCTTCGGTGGCGGCATCGAGCCCGGCGAAACTCCCGAACAGGCATTGGTCCGCGAGACCAAAGAAGAGCTCGGCCACGACCTGACCGAATACACGCGCATCGGCACGTTCAGAAACCCGCAAACGCCTGAACTGCTCATCGAACTGCACGCGTTCATCGCGCCCCTGCGCGACCACTTTGCGTCGTTTGTCCTCGGCGAGGGCGACGGAATGCGATTGTTCTCCTTTAAGGAAGCGCTCGCGCTGAAGATGTATCCAGGCGACGACGTGATTCTCAAAGAACTGCAGAAACGAATCTGATTACCTTCTGAAGCTTTCGTGCGGCAAATACTTCTTTTCGAAGCGGCCGAACCAGAGGATAACCATCACGAGGATGGCCGTAATCGTGGAGAACAGGAATTCGCCCATGCCGACCATCAAGCCAATGGCGGCAGCGATCCAGAGGCTTGCTGCAGTTGTCAATCCGTGCACCTGATTCTTGGACTGGAAGATGACTCCGCCGCCGATGAAGCCGATGCCGATGACGATCTGCGCCGCGATGCGCGACATGTCCACGCCGGGGCCGACCATCAATAATGAAGCGAGCGTGTACATCGTCGAGCCGAGAGAAACAAGCGCGATCGTTCTGAGACCTGCAGGGCTTTCGTGAATCTCGCGCTCGAGGCCGATGAGCCCGCCCAATACCAAACTCACAACAAGCCGCGTCAGTCCGACGTCAATGGGTATGGGCATAGTTCACCTGATGATTATCAAAAAATAAAAAGAAAAAAAGCCCCGCTCCGAGCGGAGGGGGCCGGGTTTTGCCCTCACCTACGATGGGGGTGGTATGAGTGAGGGCAAAGAATGTACACCACCAAAGACCAAAGGGGGGTGATCATCAATTGATGAGTTCGATGCCCAGGGAGTCCTCGATTTCCGCCTTCTTTGCGTGCTTGACTTCCTTGCGTCCGACAATCCAAGGCGAGGTCACGCCGGTGATGATCGTCATCACCATGAGCTTGCCCTTCATGCTGTCGTCCACTCGTGCGCCCCAGATGACGTTGGCGTCTTCGTCCAACTCCGCAGTCACCTGTTCGCCCACGCGGTTGATTTCATCAAGAGTCATGTCCGGTCCGCCGATCACGTGGATCAGCGCGCCGGTTGCTCCCGCGTAGTTGATGTCAAGCAGGGGGTTTTCGAGCGCTCCCTTGACCGCTTCGTCAACACGGTTCGTCGTGTCTGAGCTTCCCACGCCGATGGCGGCAACGCCGCCGTTCGTCATGATGGCCCGGACGTCCGCGAAGTCGAGGTTGACCAGCGACGGGATTGCAATCGTTTCCACGATGCCTTTGATCATCGTCGAGACCAGCTCGTTCGCGACCGCGAAGGCCTGCTGGATGGGCAGGTTGCCCGCGATCTGCACGAGGCGGTTGTTGTCGATGACGATGACGGTGTCCGAGTGCTTGCGCAGCTGCTCGAGGCCGAACTCGGCCTTTTCGATGCGCGCGCGCTCGATGTTGAACGGCATCGTGACCGTGCCGATGACGATTGCTCCGGAGTCCTTTGCGAGCTGCGCGATGATAGGCGCAGAGCCGGTTCCGGTTCCGCCGCCCATTCCTGCGCACACGAAGACCATGTCTGCCTGGTGCAGTGCCGCCTTCAGGTCGGACATTGACTCGGTCGCCGCTTCGGCGCCCTTCTGCGGGAATCCGCCGCAGCCCAGTCCTCGCGTGACGTCGCGGCCGATGATGAACTTCTTGTCGGCCTCAGAAATCTGGAGGTGCTGCTTGTCGGTGTTCACCGCGATGATTTCGGCACCCTTGATGCCGCGCTTGTAGAGCCAGGTCACCATGTTGTTGCCCGCTCCGCCCGCGCCAATCACTTTGATGTTTGCCTGTCCGACGCGCAAATCCGCGTCGCTCTGAAACTGTTGATTTTCCGCCGCCTTCTGAACTATCAAGTCCATTTGGTCAATCCCCCTTTTTTGTTGGTCTTTTTAGTATGTTGTGACATACACATCCCATTATGCCCTTCCCACATTCGAAAAGCATATTAGGTAGTGATGCCTTTCTCTCTCTAAGAAGTCGGGGATTGTGAGCCGATCGCGCCAACGATTGTTTCACAGCACAAATTCAGACTTCAACGTAAGAACGCAAAACTTACAACCGAAACAGTTTATCCAAACACACAATTTTTTTAACACGAACCCGCCAAGGTTCTTGTTAAGCTTATTTCTTTTATTAATTAAACCTGATATATAAACACTTCTGCACTGCAATATAAATATCAGAGTAGATATATGGCTACTAATATATATGCAGGTTTCGTCCAAAGAAGGTGATTATTCTCGCTCAGAAGACTACTTGTTCCACTTGTCGAGGAACTTCTTCATCGCTGACTTTGCCGCGACGGCCCCGTGGGCGACGTGCTGAGAATAGTAGCCGACATAGGCCGCGAAGTCCTTGATGCGGTTGCCCCAGCGCTCGATGTACGTGATATTGTCCACGGTGTACTTGCTCTGATGCTTCGGCTCTTCATCGGCGTAGCCGATCGTGATGATCGCAAGCGGCTTGGCGCCCTCTGAAATGGAAAGAATACGCTTGACCATGGTGTCGCTGAACGCGCCGACCCAGCACGCGCCGAGACCCTGATCATGCGCCGCGAGCAGCATGTTCTGCGCGGCTGCGGACGCGTTCTGTATCGTGTACAATTCATGGCCGCGCTTGCCGTACATGCGGTCGCTCTTCGCCGGCTGGGAGCAGACGACGATGTGCACCGGCGCGCCCTCCATCCAGTACTGCTGCATGGACGCTTCGGCGAGCTGCTTGCGCAAATCGTGCTCGGTGACGAGAATGAATTTCCAGTCCTGGACGTTTCCTGCTGACGGTGCAAGCCTGCCGGCATTGAGAATGTTGCCGATCTTCTCGAACTCGACCGGAAGGTCCAGATACTTGCGGACGCTCCGACGGGATTCGATGCACTCGAGTGTTTCCATTGCTTCCTCTTTTTATGAAGATTTTTATACGCCTGCATATATAAGCATTTCTGTCGAGAATCTAGCGTGATTCTCGAGCATGCTCAAAAACCCCTTCAATTTGGGTTTTTGAGTACAGGGGGTTTTTGACACATGCAGTATCGTGCATTGGTGGGGGTCTATGGGCAGCTGGAAAAGACTGCCAAACGGCTTGAGAAAACGTCTCTTCTCTCCCAATTTCTCGCCGCGGTTCCTGATAACGAGCTTGACCACGTCCTGCTGTTATTGCAGGGACGCATCTTTCCGCAGTGGGACTCGCGCGAAGTCGGCATGAGCACGCAGTTATTGCTCAAAGCCATCGCGGTTTCAACTGGTTTATCGCAGGAAAAGGTCGAAGCCGACTGGGCAACCAGCGGCGACTTGGGCGTGACTGCCGCGACATTCATCGGCAAGAAGACGCAAGCAACGCTGTTCTCGCAGGAGCTTACGACAAAGAAAGTCTTTGACAACCTGCTCAAGCTCGCCACGCAAGAAGGCGAAGGCACCGTCGACAAAAAAGTCAAGCTCCTTGCTGAGTTGCTGACCAGCGCGACGCCTGAAGAGGCAAAATATCTCGTTCGCACCATCCTTGCCGAGCTTCGTATCGGGCTGGGTGAAGGAACCATCCGCGATTCTATTGTCTGGGCTGCGTTTGGGACGCAGCTCGGCATCACATACGACGCCGAAAAGAACGACATTGTCTTTCCCGACGACAACCGCGAACCGTACGCTGCCACGGTTACTGCAGTGCAGGAAGCGATCGACATCGCCAATGACTTCGGTCTTGTCGCAGCCGCGCTGCGCAAGGGCGGACTTGGCGCTCTCTCTTCAATTACGCTCGAGCCGGGCAGGCCGGTCAAGGTCATGATGTACCAAAAAGCAGTCGATATTCCTGACGCTTTCGCGACGGTCGGCACGCCTGCCGCTGCCGAGTACAAATACGACGGCTTTCTGATACAGGTGCACAAGAAAGCAGGCGTCATCACGCTCTTTACCCGCCGCCTCGAGAACGTCACGGCGCAATTCCCTGACGTTGTCCAGCGTATCGCATCGAATATCGCCGGCGAAGACTTCATTATCGAAGCCGAAGCCGTCGGCATCGACCGCGCGACCGGCAAATATCGCCCGTTCCAAAGCATCTCGCAGCGCATCAAGCGCAAATACGACATCGCCCAGCTCGCAGGCGAGTTTCCCGTCGAGCTCAATGTCTTCGACGTGCTCTATTATGCGGGCACAAGCCACCTGAAAACGCCCTTTGGCGAGCGCAGAAAGATAGTCGAGAGCATTGTCAAGCCCGAACAGGGCATCATCACGCCCGCAAAACAGGCGATTGTTTCCACGCCTGAGGAAGCAGACGCGTTCTACCGCCAATCGCTCGCCGCAGGAAACGAAGGAATCATGATGAAAAACCTTGGCGCGGTGTACAAGCCCGGCTCGCGCGTCGGGTACGGCATGAAAATCAAGCCCGTGATGGAGCCGCTCGACGTCGTGATTGTCGGCGCCGAGAAAGGCGAAGGCAAGCGCTCGGCGTGGTTCGCGAGCTTTATCGTCGCGGTTCGGGATTCTGACACGGGCGAGTACGTCGAGATCGGGCGTGTCGGCACCGGGCTGAAAGAGAAAGAAGAGGAAGGCGTCTCGTTCCAGAAGCTCACGGACTTATTGGTGCCGCTCATCCTGCAGGACTCAGGCAGAGAGATCAAGGTCAAGCCGTTTGTCGTCATCGAGGTGAATTACGAGGAAATCCAGGCCTCGCCGAGCTACAGTTCGGGATTTGCGCTGCGGTTCCCGCGGTTCATGAAACTGCGCGAGGACCGCTCGCCTGAAGAAATCAGCACGCTCGAGGACGTCAAGGCGTTGTACGATACGCAGCGCGGGCGCCGAACAGAACCTATTTAAAGCACCTGCAGTCATTTTCACACTATTGCCCCTGTAGGCTAGCTTGGATAGACTGGCGGGTTGCGGTCCCGTCGACCTGGGTTCAAATCCCAGCAGGGGCGTTTTATTCGTCACCTTCTAGTAGTTAATAACCAGAAGCTTTATAAAGGGCAAAACGGTATTATCGTCGATATGGCAGACCACGAGAGCACCAAGCGCAACCGCAAGGATACGCGCACCATTCAGCTTTTGGACTACTTGGTGGAGCTCTGCGACAAGCCGCTCGGCGACTTCTACAAATTCGTGGTCGGCAGCGACAGTCAGGATGGCTGCACGATCGAGACCATCGAGAACATGCTCAAACGCGTGCCGAGCGTCGGACGCGACCGCGAAATCGCACAGGGCGCGCTCCACAGCGCGTTGGATCACTTATACTACACCCACAAACGCACCAACGACCAGGCGACGCGCGACTCCGCCGCGAAAAGCGCGCAGAGCGTCCTGAGGCTCGTCGTGATGAACGTCTCGAACACGCGCGAGAACGCCACGCTCCAGACGAGGATGGCGGAAGCCGTTGCCGCGCAGCAGCGCATTGCGCAAAAGAACGCCCTCGAGGCCAAGCGCATCGAGGAGGAAAAGCAGTATTTCCGCACCATTGCATACTCCGACAACCTGACCGGCTGCTTCAACCAGCGCTATATGGAAGGAAACGACCAGGAAGAAGGCGCCATCATGCGCGAAATCAACGAGGCCAAGAAATACCAGCGACCGCTCTCGCTCATCGTCTTTGACATGGACAACTTCAAGCGCGTCAACGACGGACCCGGCGGACACCCTGCGGGCAACTACGTGCTCAAGGAGATGGCGGCCACCGTCCGCGATAGCATCCTCCGCAGGGAAACCGACATTTTCGGACGCTACGGCGGCGACGAGCTCGTTGTCCTGCTGCCTGAAACCGACGAATCGGGTGCGGTGCAGACTGCCGAGAACATCCGCAAGCACATCCAGAACTATCCGTTCACCTTCGACGGCAAGCCAATTCCGATCACCGTCAGCCTCGGCGTCAAACAGTACCGCCCTGTAGACACCAAGGCGTTTTTCACGCTCACCGACGCGTGCCTGTATGCCGCGAAGAAGCTCGGCCGCAACCGCGTCGTCTCCGAAAGCGTTCTTCGCGAACGCATCCGCGACAACATCTATGGTCCCGAATCGATCGGCATGTCGGACGACATGTACGCGTACTTCCGCTCCGATCAAGGACAATATTTAAAAGCAACGCCGCCTTATAAGGGGGAAGAGAAACAATGAATCCCGAACCCTCGACGGACCGCGAAACGCTGTACGTAACCGGAGAATGCTTCAGGAACGAGAAGCTCCCGCTCTATATCGGCAAAGCAACGCGCGCCAAGAAGCCCTTCGGCACGGCGCTGCTCGATTTGGGCGAGCGGTATGAGCGCGCTTCTCAAAACGAGCAGAAGCTGATGGTCGCGGGAGTCAAGGGATTCATCGACGGCATCACGATTCCTACCGAGGCTGGCGAGATGAGCATGGACATCAAGGCGCGCGAGGAAGGGCGCTTCTACCTCCTGCTTCGCTTCGCCAATAACAGCGACTGCCTGCAGCTGCAGCAGCGCCTGTACGACCACCTGGTTATCAACCACTTTAAGGGCGCGCGCTTGGCCGCCATCAGCTTCGAGCCGAGCGCAGCCGTCACTCCGATTCACGTGCTCGGCGAGCTCGAGAAAAAGCTGATCTGATTATTCCTTCTCATACTGCGCGAACTTGTTTGCCGACGGCTCAGGCAGTTCCTCGATATCAGGAACGTCCTCGCCGACCTGCTTTTTGATGCTTGCCGCGATCTTCTTGCCGAGCAGCTGCTCCAATGAGCCCAGCTGCGCCTTTCTGACGTCGCCCAAGTCCTTGATCCCTGCCTTGAACAGCGTGCGCGCCCTCATACGTCCGATGCCTTCAAGACGCAGTAACGCGAGCAACTCTTCCTTGACGCCGTAGCGCAGACGATAGCGGATGCGCTGAATATCCTTGAGCAATTCCATCTGCTGCCTGATACGGGCGACTTCGCCGAGACCGTACAGCAGCCAATCGCCCGTCGTGAGCTTGGCGCGCGTCTCTCCGGGGCGGACATCGTAGTGCTCGTACAAGTATTCCTCGTCCTTTTCCTCAGTCCAGTCCTGCAGCATCAGCGCGGTCTTGAAGCCGTTCAGATAATCGTCGAATTCAGGCTCGAACATCGACGGTTCGGGCAGCAGCAGCGAATTGCCGTACTGCGCGAGCTTTTCCTGAACCTCATCATATTCCTTGGCGCGCACGCGCAACTGCGGACGCATCTCCAACGTGCAGGCGATCAAATGCAGCCACGACATCGGCCGCTGCTTCAGCGCCACTGTCCGTTCCAATGCGATGACGAACTGGTGCGCCGTGAGCGGGTCGATATAGAGCTCGGCGATGCGCTTGCCGAGCAGGGTCGCGCGGTAGGAATCGTCAGTCTTGCCGACGAATTCCCAGTCTTCCAGCAGTTTCAGCATTTTCTCGATGATCTTGCCGAGCTTTTCAACATCCTTGAACTGGTGCGCCCAGAACGTGCGGCCGAAGAACTCGAAAATCTGCTCGCGCGACTGCACGACCTTTGCGGCGATGAGCGAGAGCACGTATGTTCGCAGCACGGGCTCGACGGCAAGCTTGGAATAGATGTCTTCGGGAAGCCCGTGCACGTAATGCTCGAACAATGCGTCCTTCTCGGCGTCGCTCGACGCGACGAGAATAGCCTCGCCGTACGGGTCAAAGCTCGGCCTGCCTGCGCGGCCTGCCATTTGTAAGAATTCGAGCACGGGAATGTCCACCATGCCGTGGCCCGAGAAGCGCTTCACGTCGCGGATAATGGTGCGGAATGCGGGCAAGTCGACGCCCGCGGCCAGCGTCGGCGTGCAGCAGATGATTTTGATGGTGCCGTTGCGGAAATGGTCCTCGATCAGCTCCTTTTGGCGGGCATGCAAGCCTGCGTGGTGGAACGCGATGCCTTGTTTGACGCAGCGCGAGAGCCGCTCGCACTGCTGGGTCGGTTTTTGCAGCGCTTTCAGCACCTGCTCGGAGAGCTCGCGCGTGTGCTCGGTCTCCATCTTCGCCTTTTTGGCGATGTCCTCTGCAGTCTTTTCCGCAGAGCGCTTCGTATTCACGAACACAAACGCCTGCTTGCCCTTGGCGAGCGTGTCCAGCGCAAGATTCAGCGTAGGCTCTGCCGCCTTCGGCTCGACTTGAACGACCTTCCCCATTGGAACCGCAGAGGATGCATAAGTTTAAAAAACCATCTGGAGTCCTCTCGTCTATCTCGGCCCAGTAGCTCAGCCAGGTGGAGCACTCGACTGATAATCGAGCGGTCCTCGGTTCAACTCCGAGCTGGGCCATTTTTTCTTCTTTCCCTGTGTCACCACCTTAATAAAGACCTTTTCAGCAGCTGTCCTGTGAGTGGCGATGGGCATTGACACGATTGTTGGGGTAGATGCATACGGCGGCGACCCGCATAATGGCGTTCTGCCCCCTGAGCGCGTCGCCCATGCGGTCCGGGTCGCGGCAGGCCTGCACCAGGACACCGCATTCTTCGTGGTCGGCAATCCGTTCACCCTGCAGAATCTTCTTCCTCAGCGCCACAACATCACCCTTGTCCAGGGCGACGACGCCAAATACGGCGCGACCAAAAAGCTCGCTCAAATGACTGCGGAAGGCGACCTCGCAGGATTCTACACGCTCTCGAAAACCGACACGCTCGTGCCGTGCGTGCACAAATACATCAAGCCCTTCGAGGCATGCGCGTACGCGTTCCCGAGCCTCAAGCTCATGCCGCTCCTTGCGGCCACTCCCAAGTCCCGCGACACCGCGAAGCACGATTCCGCGTACATGCTCGACGTCGGCGCGGTTCCGGAAATCAGCGCGGACAATTACGTCGCCTATGCGCACATCGGCAGGATGTACGCGCGCGCGGTCGGCAAGCGCTTGTCTGTCCGGATCGGCCTGCTGAACATCGGCGTGGAAAGCAATAAGGGAACGCCGGAAGAGCAGGAGGCGTACAAGCGGCTTGCGGCGCAGTTCCCCGACGCCAAGGACGTTCCCGAGCTCGCCGACCGCTTTATCGGCAATGTCGAGCCCGAGCCGTGCATCTACGACCGGGACAACGGCATGCACGATTCCCGCCCCGTCGACGTCATCGTCACCGACGGCAGGCAGGGCAACCAGTTCATCAAGCTCTTTTCCGCGGCCGCGAAATACGCGTTCGAGGAGCTCAAATACGAGATTAAGCGCGGCAAGCCCTGGGAGAAAATCGGCGGCGCAATGATGCGCAGCGCAGGCCACCGCGTCAAGGCCAGGGCCGCGCAGTACGGAGTCGCGACCTTCCCGTGCAGCGAAAAGCCGGTGTTCAAAGGGCACGGCAAGACCGCCGTGGACGGCATCCTCATCGGCATCGAGCAGCTGCTTGCGAGCATCGCCGCGAAAGAGACCGACGCATTCCGCACCGCCATCAACAATTACGCGCGCACGTGCTGAATTCTCCGCGCGCAACAAAAGCTTTTTAACTGCACCTTTGACTTATTCTCGGTACGTGGGTCTGTAGCTTAGCCCGGTGGAGCGGTCGGCTGTTAACCGACAGGTCGCCAGTTCAAATCTGGCCAGACCCGTTATGGAATACGATTTGGAATTGGAACGCGTCGCGGACGAAATCCAGAAAAGCAAGGCAAAACTGGTCTGCATCCAGCTACCTGACGGGCTCAAGCCCGAAGCCAAGCGCATCGCGGACGAGCTCGAGAAGCGCACCGGCGCGAACGTGCTCATCTGGATGGGCTCGTGCTACGGCGCGTGCGACATCCCGATGGTCGTCAAGGAGCTGAACGTCGACCTACTTGTGCAATGGGGGCACAGCGCATGGGAAGCATGAGCCTGCTCGCGGCAGCCATTGCCGCGCTCGGCACGCTCACCGGCTTTATTCTCGGCAGATTCACGAAAGAAGAGCTCGCGCCCGGCAAGAAATACTTTGTTTTCGTTCAACACGCGCTGTTTGTCGCCGCTTTCGCGGTCTTTCTGTTCGCGTTCAAGCAGTCGCTGTGGCACGTCGTTGTCGGATTGACGGTTATTTTCGCGTATCTCGTGTACACGCCGTTCAGAAACGCGTGGCTTGCCCAAGGACTGCTTGCGCTGACGTTCGCGTTTGCGCAGACAACGCAATTGGCGTTCCTCAGCGCAGTCGCGTGCTTCCTGCACGGGCTCCCGCAAGGATCGCGGCTCACGCAACGCAAGAACGGAATGCGCGATTCGGTTATTCTGGGCGTGCTGTTCTTCGCAATCGCGGCAGTCGCGCAGTATGTTCTATAAGAAATGCAGCAAAAGCTGGCCCGCCAGCCCTGCGAGAATCGGAATCGTGACTGCGTCGTCGATTTTCTTGGTCCAGCACTCGGCAACCGTCGCGACAATCGCCATGCCGACGCCGACTTGCCAGCCCAGCGCGTAGACGCCGATCAATGCACTCACGATAAACATCGCGGCAATGCGCGGCGCGGCAACCTTTTTGCGCGAACGCGCGTATGCTCCTGCAATCGCCGCTGCCGAGTCGCCATAAATCAGCATCGCGATGGCGGCAATCGCCACGGGAATGGAAAACAGCTTGATTACGACAATGGCGCTGAGCACGGAAAGCGTTGCAGTGTGCAATCCTTCAGTCTCGTGCGGCCGCTGCAAGTGGTGATACAACGGCAGCTTCCAGCCATAATCTGCGATAAGGACGTCTGCGAGTACGAGAACGGCAAGAACGCACGCAAGCGTGAGCTCAAGCGCAGCCCAGCCGTGATGCTGTTCGATAAATACTGCAGCCCCGAGGCAGAACGTGCCGATAACGATATGTGCGGCTTTTCTCCAGAGTTCGCGCGTGCGCTGGTTCATACAGAACACGCGCATTTTCGAGTATAAAAGCGTTTCTTGTTTACGAAGGCGTCCACCGGTACGCGACGATGCGCTCAGGGTCGTCCGCGGCCGCAATCGGCAGCAACCCAAGCGATTCTCCGGTGAACAACCGCACGAGCACGGTGTCTGCCATCGCGCGCGGGCTCTCAAACGCATACGCGCCATTGCCGGACGTGTACACGACGACAATGCTCGTCGCGTTATTCTGCGTTTCGCGCCGCGTTCCGTTCACGATGACGCGCACAGGCATGCCGTTCGCGCTCATGCTCGTGAAATTGACCGTCAGATTGCCGCATTCCAGCAGTTCTCCTGTTCGTGCGCAGTTTTGCATCTCAAGATTGGCGAGCGAGCCTATGGAAAACGGCGGATCGTACGCGTGCACGAGGTCTGCGATGTTGTTCGTGTCCTTCAACAGGCGTTCATCAACAACAATAACGCCTTCATTGCTGCAATTCTCGCGCTGCGCAAGCAATGTTGTGTCGCCGCGGCGCGGCTGCAGCTGTTCCGGCGCGTTGCACAGCATCGCGCTCCACGCGTTCAGCGCTTCAGAGACATTGTGCGTGAGGAATGCTCTGCCGGTGAGCCAGTACAGCGTGCGCGGCGTCAAGCCCTTGCCGTCGAGGAACGGCTCGCGCTTTGCCGCATAGCGCCACAAGTGGCCGGTATCCCACCACGTGATGATGCGTGCGTCAGGCAAGGCCTGCGCGTCGATCTCCCTGCCGACAGAAACCATCGCGTCCTGCATCTGCGGCAGGACATTGCGCTGCGATGTCTGAAGATTGGGAATCAACAGCGCCGCAATGATGATGACGCAGCTTGCGAACACTGCCGCGCGCTTCCAACGTTGCTTTCCAACCATGCTTTGGACGCCTTTCGACGCCTGCTGGAAGCCGATGCCTGCAAGAATCGCCGCAGGAGGAAGCGCGTAGTACATGAATCGCAGTGAAATGTAGGTTGCGACCGTCAGCAGCGCAAACCAGGAAAGAATGGTGAGGCGCTTGAACGACGACTTCTTGACATTCTGCCACGCGAGCAGCGCAAATACGACGAGCGCGATGCCGAACATCACGTTGCCGCCGAACGCGAGCGCGAGCAATGGCAGCGTGCCCTGCATGAGCTCGGCAACCTGCCGCGTGAGCACGCCCTGCTGCGGGAACAGGACAAACCAGATGTTGCGCTTCCAGAAGAAAGCAAACGCGATCAATGCAGTGACGACAATTGCGATAAGCATTGCACTCAAGCGCTTGTTCGTGCGGTCGTGCAGCCAGCGCAGCGCAAGCAGTGCAGCTGTTCCCGCTGCAACAACGACAAGAATGTACGGCGCGCCGTGCCAGGCAAGCGAGAACAGCGCAAACACGAGAATCGCAAGCGCTGCAGTGATTTTTGCTTTCTTCTGCTGCTTTGCGTGCCACGCATCGATCGCGACGAAGACGATAAGCACAAACAGCACGCTGAACAGCAGATTGATGGCCTGCGTGTCGCCCATGCCTGCCGCAGTCGCGGCAAAGAAGCGGTGCTGGAGCGCAAGAATCAATCCTGCGAAGAACGCAGCCTCGGTGCTGCCGGTCACGCGGCGCGCAAGGAAGAAAAATGCAGTCAGTGTGAGCAATCCGAAGACAAAGGGCAGGAAGAATGCCGCGTCAGAGGCGGTTACGAGCGCATTGCTGCCGTGCAGGATGCGGTATGCCTCAGTTTCCAGCGCGACATAGAGGTTCCACGGCTGGTGCAGCGTTCCCGCCGCCTGCGCGAGGAAATAATAGGAGTCAAAATCATACACGTACGGCAATCCGTACTCGGTACGGTAGAGCGATTGATAGTTCTGCGTCAAGGCCTGCAGCTCGGCAGGCGTGCCGTCCGGCAATGCGTGCCTGACCTGGTCGTCGATGGCTGCCAGCTTAGTCGTCTGCCACAGCGAGATGCCTCCGACCGCGAGAATGATGAGGAGACTGAGCAGTATCGCCTGGCGTTCTGTATTCAGCCACCGTCCCATGCCTGCTTCTGCGCAAACGCCCCCTATAAATCTTTCTGTCCCGAAAAGTTTAAATAGCGACTTGGGCGCGAAGAGCGGTATGCTGACCACGTATGACTGGATTTACGGCAGCGGCCAGATCGCGGGAGTCATCCTCTCGTTCGTCGCCGGCGGCATCGCGTTCAGCATGTTCAAGCAGGCCCGCGAGCGCAAGAGCCTCCGCGCCTGGCGCTACCTGCTCTGGGCATTGGTGTTCTTCTGCGTCGAGGAGTTTGTCGGCGCACTGAAGACCTTCGGCATCTGGAGCACGCCCTGGCTCACGCATGTCATCCCCAGCATCATCCTCGCATTCCTCATCGCCGCACTCATCGTGCAGATTCAAGTCACGCGGGGTGCTGACTAATGGTCGACTTCGGCGTCGCGCTCGGCATGATCGCGCCGTACTACAACCTGGCGATGGTCGCGGTTGTCGTCGCGCTCTTTATCGCGCTGTTCAAGACCCAGCCCAAGGCGCGAGTCTTCCTGTTCCCGTGGAAATTGCTTTTCTTTGCGGTCATCGTGTACATCGTTGAAGAACTCCTGACGATTCTGCGTGCCATCGGAATCATCGACATCCCGATCCACATCAACGCGCTGTTCGAGCTGGTCGTGATCGCAGTCTTCATCTACACGCTGCTTTTGCAGCAGGAATACATCAGAAAGCGCTTCGGCTGATTATCGCTGCTTCTTCAGGGCCTTTTCAAGCTCTTTCAGCATCTTATCCGTGTCCTTCAGGGTGTTCGCGATGCCCTTGGTGTCCAGCTTGAGTGCCTCGCGCTTCGGCAGCGCAGGCGGCCTGTAGGGAGTCAGCTTGGGCGCAGGGCGCGGCGCTGCAACGGGCTTCTCAACAGGCGTTGCGCCTTCCTTTCCGCCCCTTCTCAGCGATACGATAAGGATAATGATTGCAATCATCAGCAAGACAATCGCGCTCACCCACTTCCACGGCAATGCCTTTGCAGGCGTCAGCGCGGGCACGGTGACTTCAGGAACGTGGACTTCGGGCTTCTCGATCTTGGGCGCTTCGGGCACAGGTACGGGGGGCATCTCGCACGTCTTCTGGTCCGCGGGCTTCAAGGTGAACGTGTTGCAGACGCTCGAGTCCGTGCAGGTCCTGAAGGCGGTTCCGCCGACGCACGGTCCCCAGTCATTGCAGTTCCAGCTCTCGATGCAGGCGCCGCCATTGGCTGAGGTCGCTGCCGGTGGCGGGAGCGCGCTGCGGTTCACTCCGCCGGTGGTCGGCGTGGTCCAGCCGCCTCCGCCGCCTACGCTGGGCACTGCGGGCGTGCTCACGGTCGCGCTCGAACTTGCCGTCGCGCTGATGAGGCCGCTGCTGGTGTTCTGCCCTGTGGCGTTCACGTTGTTGGTGAGCGTGCTGCCGCCCGGCGCGGTTACATTGACGGTGATGTTGACTACGACAACCGTTCCTGCCGTCAGGTTGCCGAGCAAGAAGCTGTTGTTTGTTCCGGGTATCGGCGTTGGCTGCGAACTGTCGAAGACGACGCCGCTCGGGTACGTGTCATTGACGGTCACGTTGAACGCGGTCGCCGTGCCGCTGCTCGTGACGGTGATGGTGTAGCTCAGCGTACCGCCTTCCGAGACCGGGTCGGGCGAGTTCGACTTGGTCACGGTGATGGTGCTTCCGTTGATGACGGGCGGGTTGTTCACGGTCGTGTTCGCCGTCGCCACCGCCGTGAACGTGAAGTTCGAGTTGTTGTGGAACGTCACGTTCGCGCTGTTGTTAAGAACCAGGCCGTCGCTGGTATTCCGCACAAGCACGGTGATGTTGATGAGGACGCTCGTGCCGTTCGTGATGTTTCCGAGGAAGAACGTGTTGTTCGTTCCGGCAATCGGCGTCGGCTGCGCGGTGAGGAAGATGACGTCGCTCGGATAGGTGTCATTGACCGAGACATTGCGCGCGATGCCCGGGCCGGTGCTTGTCACGTTGATGACATACGTGAGGTTCCTGCTCGCGTTGACCGGGTCAGGCGAGTCGGTCTTCACGATGGAGACGGTGCTCATGTTCAGCACCGCGGGGTTCAGGACGGTGGTGCTTTCGGTCACGTTCGCGTGGATGGTCGCGTTGCTCTGGTTCAGGAACGTGGCATTGACGGTGTTGTTGATGACCGAGTCTGCGGTGATGTTGCGCACGAACACGGTGATGTTGAGCTGGATCTGGCTGTCGGGCGAGAAGTTGCCCAGGAAGAACGTGTTGTTCGTTCCCGGCTCGGGCGACGGCTGCGCCGAAAGGAAGATGACCTCGTTCGGGTAGATTTCCAGCAGCGTCAGGTTGAGCGCCGTGCTCGTGCCGCTGTTGTTCACGATAATCGTGTAATTGAGCTGGCTGCTCGCCGGCACCGGGTCAGGAGAGTCGGTCTTGTTCAGGGTGAGGTTCACCTGGCCCTCGGAGAGCGCATAGAACGTGAAGCCGCTGACATTGATGACGAACTCGTTGTTCACGTAGGCGAGCTTGGTGCAGTGGCCGGGCGTCGAGTTCCTGCAGTACGCGAACGACAAATCGTCCTCGGGGTCGCGGAACGGCACCGGGTCGATGAAGCGCGTCTGGCTGAAGCGCAGGATGGCTGTGTTGTTGAAGAACGGCAGGGCCAGCGCCGAGCTGTTGACGTACGACAGGTTGAGCGTGTTGTTCATGCGCTGGATGGTCGCGTTCGAGCTCTCGCCCAAGTGGATGAGTGGCGGGAAGTTGATGCTGCCGTTCTGGCCGACAAAGGTGACGTTCTGCACGGTGTTGTTCGTGTCGCCCGCGCCCACCACGAACCAGGTCTGGTTGGCGTAGAAGAGCGTGCGCGTGAACGTGTTGTTCTGCGCTCCGCCGCCCGCGAACGAGATGTTGATATTGTCGACGAACGCGGTGTCGTTCTGCACGGTGACCGAGCTGTCCTTGGAATACGTCCAGGTGAACGTGCTCGCGCTCGTGAACGAAAAGTTGAACACGGCGTACGGCAGGAGGCCTGACCAGGTCTGCTGCGTCACTCCGTCAATCCTGAACGTCAGGAAGTCAAAGCCCGACTCAGACTCGACCTTGCGCGCGAAGCTGACCGTTCCCGCTCCCGCGGAGAGCGCCAGCGTGAGCACCGCGCTCTGCGAGTCGTTGATGTCGCCCGACTGCGCGCTGAAGCTGCCCTGGAAGACGTCGGTGTTGTTGATCGCCCAGACATTGTTGCCGCTGGTGGTTAACGGCGAGAGCGTTCCGCCCTCGAATCCGCTGAAGAAGGTGCCGCTCGACGTGCCGTTCGAGAACTCCAGCCCGATGCCGGTGTCGCTCGCGATGATGTCGTCCGTGAAGTTGTTCAGCGTCGCGGTCGTGAGCACCACGCCGCCTCCTGCGACCGTGGTCGCGTTCTGGTCCTTGATGAGGTTGCTCTGGCTCGAGACGACCTTGATAACGGTGCCGTTCGTAACGATGGTGTTGTTGCTCACGTTGTTATTGTTCGCCGAGGTCGTGAGCAGGATGCCGTTGTCGAACGGCGTGTTGTTGGTGCGGATGAGGTTGTCGCGCACGATGTTCGTGGTGCTGCCGGAGATATCGACGCCGCTGTTGTTCGCGCCGAACGTTGCCATCGTGATGTTGTTGCGCGCGATGAGGTTGCGGGGCGAGGACAGCTGGACAAAGACGCCGTGGTTGGTGTCGATGCCGTGCGTCACGATGGTGTTGTTGGTGATATTGTGCTGGGACACGCCATCCGTCAGATGGACGCCGACGTTGCTGCTGCCGTTACCCCAGGTGCTGATGTTGTTGTTCTCAATGATGTCGTCCGTCGCGGCAAAGCCGCCGCTCGTGTTGATGAAGACGCCATCGTTGTTGTCGGTGCCGTTCGAGATGAGCTGGTTGTTCGTGAGGTTGTTGTAGAAGACCCTGCCGGACAGCATCGCGCCGAACTCCTTGGTGCTGTTGCCGCGCGCGTGCACGGTGTTGATGCGGAGCCGGTTGTTCTGCACGACGTTCGCGTTCGGCAGCGGCGCGAACAGGAAGAGGCCGATGTTCAGGGAGTCGCCGGTGGTGTTGACGGTGTTGTTCGTGACGTTGTTGTCGATGACCGCGCCGTCGAACGCGCTGTCGGACAGCAGCGCGATGCCGTAGTTGGAGCCATACTTGCCGCCGGTGACCACGGTGTTGTTCTCGACGGTGGTGTTGTAGACGTCGTCGTCCAGCGAGATGCCGATATTGACGCCGCCGGAGCCGTTGGTCGTGATGGTGTTGCCGATGACATAGCTGTTGCGGATGTTGTTGTTCACCAGAATGCCGAAGTTCTGGCTGTTGGCGCCGCCTCCGGAGCGGTCCGTGGTCGAGATGTTGTTGCGCGTGATGACCAGGTTGAACGCAGGGATGTTTCCCAATTGGAGGCCGTTCACGTAGATGCCGTAGTCGAAGCCGGCCACTCCCGTGGTATTGATGAGGTTGTTGTCGATGGTGCTGGTGTTCGCGATGAACTCGACGCCGACGTTAAAGAAGCCGCTTCCGCCCGCGACGATGGTGTTGTTTGCGACCAGCGTGTTTTTGAGCACGCCGGAGCCAATAGTGCCGGGGTCTGCGAAGACGCCGTTATTCTGGCTCGAGCCGTTGGTGATGATGTTGTTGTACGCGACCGTGCTGTCGATGAGCGCGCCGGTGGCCTCGCGCAGATAGACGCCGTGGTTGTTGTTTCCGGTCGAGCCGTGCGTGCGGATGGTGTTGTTGAAGACGGTATTGTTGCTCATGTTGCCGTTGCTGGCGAAGATATTGATTCCGACATTGTCGCTCGTGCCGTTTGTCGAGATGTTGTTGCCGATGACGGTGTGGTTGCTGCTGGAGCTGAGGTTCGTCGACTGGATCTCGATGTTCACGCCGTTGTTGGCGGCGGACGTGCCGAACGTCATGATGGTGTTGTTCACGATGGTGAAATTGTTGACCGAGGAGCCCGCCAGCGTCTCGACCTGCACGCCGTGGTTGCTGGACGTGCCGTTCGTCGTGATGGTGTTGTTGATGACGAATCCGTAGCTGCTGTTGCTGAAGTAGATGCCGTAGCCGGCCGAGCCCGAGGCGTTGATGTCGCGGATGATGCAGTTCTCGATGGTGATATTGCTGGCGTTTCCGACGGCGATGCCCGCGCCCGTTCCCTGGGCGCCGTAGAGGATGGTGTTGCCCTGGCAGTCCAGCGTGAAGTTGGACGCGAAGACCTGGAAGCAGGTGTCGTTGGACGTCACGTTCCTGGTGAGGACGATGTTCAGCGAGGTGTCGTTCTCGGCGGCATAGTCCAGGACGCCGCACGCCTGCACGGGCTTGGTCGAGTACGTGGTGAACGACTGGACATTGTAGGTCATGACTGAATTGCCGGGGTCGAAGTTCCTGTTGGCGCAGCGCGGCCCCTGGCAGAGCGCGAACGAGCCGTTATCACCTGCGTCGATCACCGGGTCTGCGTCAAGGTCGAGGATGCCGAAGAAGCTCAGCAATGCCGAGGCGTTCAGCTGGCTGCCTGCCGCGTCGGAGGTGTTCACGAACGTGCTGTTGTAGCTGATGTTCACGACCTGCGACAGGTTGACGGGGGTGAACAGGCTGAGCTGCTGGGTGTAGTTGATGGAGCCGTCGTTTTCCAGGATGAGCAGCGAGGTGATGGGAGCAGCGGGGATGGTGCTTGCGCTGAAGACATTGCTCAGGGAAAGCTCAGCATAGACTGCCGCGCCAGTGGTATTCAGGAACGTGTTGTTGATGAACCGGTGGCCGGTGGACGAGGACAGGTAGATGCCGCTCGTTCCCGTTCCGTTGGACGCGAGGGTGTTGTTCTGCACGGTCGAGTTGGTCACGCTGCCGCCCATGAAGAGCGCCGCGCTGCCGGTCGTGTTCGCGCTCAGCGTGTTGTTCGCGATGAGGGTGTTGTTTCCGCCGCTGAGGAAGAGCGCGTGGCTCTGGTTGACCGCGCGCGTCAGGATGACGTTGCCGGTGATGACCGCGTTGCCGCCGATGGTCTCAATGCCGTCATCGAGGCTGTTGCCCGTCGCGACGATGGTGTTATTGGTAATGGTGGAGTTGTCCGCGTCCAGGAAGACGCCGTTGGTGTCGTTGCCCGAGCTTGCGATGATGCTGTTGCCCTTGACGGTGACGTTGGTGGTGCCGCTGGCATTCGACGGCGGAAGGTCGTACGAGAACGCGTCCAAGCCGAAGCCGCGCCAGTTGCCCGCGCCGATGCCGGTCATGTAGCAAGTGAGGTTGTTCTCGCCGATGACGAACGGCGTGCTGCCGAACTTCACGCTCTTGTACTGGCGGCAGTTGTTGTTGACGTACACGTGCCAGATCTCGACGCCGTTCAGCGCGCATCCGCCGAACTCGCCGCCGATGCCTGCCATCGCGCCGCTCGTGGGAAGCACGGAGAGGTTGAACTGAAGCACGGTGTTGAAGTGGTAGCCCTTGTGCCTGACCTGGCAGCCGCCGCGGCCAAAGCCGAGCGGGAACTTTGTTCCGCGGTCGTTGAAGTCGTTCACATAGAGGACGCTGCAGTAGCTCACGCCGGGCGCGTTGGCGACGCAGCTGGGCGCGTAGATGTTGTTCGGGTTCGTGACCAGCCTGATGGTGCCGCCAGGGTTGGTTCCGCCGGCGTCGCTGATGTGGATGCCGTCGTCGCTGCCCGAGCCATTGGTCGCGATGGTGTTGTTCTCGATGCGCAGGCGGGGCGACGTGATGACGCCGACGCCGTAGGTGCGGAATCCGCTCACGTTGCCCTTGATCATGACGCAGTTGACGATGCTGGAGTTCGTCGAATTCGTGACATTGACCGCCATCGTGTCGTTCAGCAGGCCGTTGATGCCGTACGTGAGCGAGAACCCGTCGCAGTCCAGGTCGATGCTGCTGTTGCCGAAGGTGATGCACGTGTCGTTCGACTGCAGGTTGCGGTCCAGCACGACGCTGCCGTTGATCTTGACCGGGCAGGACGCGACGACAAGCCCGAGGACCGTGGTGTTTTCAGAAACGTTCAGGGTGAGGAACGCGCCGGTCTGGTTCTGGAACGTGATGTTCGCCGTGTTGTTGATGACGGTGCCGTTCCTGAACAGGCCGATGCGCACGGTGATGTTGACGCGGAACTCGGTGCCGTTTGTCAGGTTGCCGACGATGAACGTGTCGGTCGTTCCCGACAGCGGGCTCGGCTGCGCGCTGATGAACGTGACCTTGCGCGGCAGCGTGTCCGTGAGCGTGACATTGCTCGCGTTCGCCGAGGCGTTGATGAGGATGGTGTACGTCATGGTATTGCTGACATTGACCGGGTCGACCGAGTCGTTCTTGGACAGCTCGACGCCGCTCTCGTTCGCGATGTAGGAGGTGAACGCGCTGACGCGGAACATCAATGTGCCGTTGAAGTACTGCTTCTGCGAGCAGGTCGCGCCGCAGTCGACGTAATTGACCTCATTGGTCGAGCGCAGGATCTTGGGAAGCGTGAACGGCAGGCCGCGCAGGGTGACGTTCGCGGTCGTGCTGAGGAACGGGAACATCGTGGTGTTCGCGAACGCGTGGTTGAAGGTGATGTTGACGTCCGTCCTGTTGATTTGGCGCGTGATCACTGCCGTGTTCGGCGTGATCGGCCCGGGATAGGCTATGCTGCCGTTGATGTCATTGAACACGATGTTCGACACGACGAGCGACTGTCCCAATGACGAGGAGAACGACGAGTAGAACCAGTTCGCGGTCTGGTCCTGCGTGAGGTTGAGCACCAGCCCGTCGACGCGCATGGACTGCGAATCCGCCGATTCGAACGCGAACGTGAAGTTGCCCGTACCGTTCATATCGATGGTGTTGTTCGTCAGGTTCATCGTGCCGTTGATGCCCTGGATCTGCATGCCGAGCTGGATGGTGTTCCCGGAGTTCGGGCCCCGCAGGACAATCTTGTTATTGTTGATGACCATGTCGCGAGTGTTGCGCACATACCCGGTGATGTTCGCGCTGCCCTGCCCTGCAAGGGTAATGCCCTCGCTCGGGAAGAGGTCTGAGCCAATCGAGATGTTGTTGTACTCGATGTGCACGTCCGAGATGGTTGTGACATTGTTCGCGGTGTCGTTGTAAATGGGCGGTTCGATAAATATTCCGATGACCGACCCACCGCCGGTGCCGTTATTGGTGATGACGTTTCCGGTGATGTTCGTCCCGTTGAAATACACGCTGATGGCGTACGCAGTTCCGGTATTGGCGATGTTGAACACGTTGTTCGCGATGGTGCCGTTCTGCACCGCCCCCAGCGGCTGCGAAGTGCTTGTGGAGATGCCGAGCGCGGACATGTTGAAGATGCAGTTCCTGACCGACACATTGTTGCGGGTGCCGTTGATGAGGACTCCTGCGGAGTTGGAGCTTGTCGTTGTGATGGTGGCTCCCGCGCAGTCGATCACTACATTGTTTGCGGTGACGTTGATGCAGTTCGAGCCCGTGGTCGCGACAATGTCTGTCAACGGCGTGCAGGTCGTTCCCGCGACCGCCGCGCAGACCGTGCACAGGTCGCAGGTGGCGCACGGCGTCGATGTCGTGAACGTGCTGTTGCTGCTGTAATTGCTGAAGCCCGTGACGTCGAAGTCCAGCACGCCTCCGCTGAATACGGTGTTCGTGCAGATGGAGGAATCGCACGGCTCGCCGTCGAGCAACGGCGTCGCGGCAACGCCGGGCAGGCCGGAGAACGTGATGTGCGCGCTCTTGTTGTACTGCGGGCAGCGGTCGGAATCGATGGAGACAAAATTGTACTGCACCTGCGCGCAGTCGACGAATTGGCTCAAATCGGTTGCCGACGCGAACTTGACCTTTGCGCTCGGCGGCGTCCTGTTCGTGACCGAATTGTCCGAGATATTGAGCGTGATGTTCTGGTCCAGCTGGACGAGTGCGGCAAGGACGTCGATGCGCGGCAGGCCGCTCACGGCAACGCCGGTGTCCTTGAACAGCTGCCGCATCTCTTCGACGGACAGCGGTGACTTGCCCTGCGACTTCTGCGACTGCTGGATGAGCGCGATGGCGCCCGAGACGTGCGGCGTGGCCATCGACGTGCCGGTCAACGAGCCGGTGCTGCCGCCGACAATCGACGAAACAATGCTGTGGCCGGGCGCGAGCACGTCAAAGCGGTCTCCGCCGCGGTTCGAGAAGCTGTCGAGTGCGTCTGCCTTGCTGGACGAACCGACGCTGATGGCATAAGACGAGCAGGACGGGTAGCTCACTCCGCCAGTGTTGCCGTTGTTGCCCGATGCGGCAACGGGGATGATGCCCAGGCTGGCCGAGGTCGCGAACGCGGACTCGAATGCAGTCGGGCAGGTCGTGGAGTTGTATTGGCCGTTGTCGCCAAGGCTCATCGAGATTGCGTCGATGTTGTAGACGACTGAATTGTTGTTGCAGTAGTCGATGCCTGCGAGAATCGCCGAGCCGGTGCAGCTGTTTGCGCCATTACAGACCTTGATTGGAACGATGCGCGCGTCAGGGGCGACACCCTTGACTGAGCTGCTGTTGCCTGCCGCGATGCCCGAGACGTGCGTGCCGTGGCTGTTGCTTGCGTCGTCCTGCGGCGAATTGTCGTTGTTGACATAGTCGTAGCCGCCGACAATCTTGTTCGTGAACGCGGAATGGTTGAAGTCGATGCCGGTGTCGAGGACGCAGATGCTTTCGCCCTGGCCGGTGACATTGACGCTGCCTGCCGTGCGGTTCCAGACGTCGTCCGCATCGATGAGCGGAACGCTCTGCGCGAGCTGGATGCTAAACGTGCGGTCAAGCAGGATTTGCTCGACATTCGGGTCGTTCCTGAGCTGTTCCAGTCCTGCCTGCGTGAGATTGACCGCGATTGCGTTGATGGTGTCGTACGAGCGCGTGATTTCGATGTCATTATTGCCGTCTTCAACCGCTGCGCCGGTGATTGCGCCCGTTGCTGCAGGCGTCTCTGCGCTGATGGACTGCTCGATCGCGCTCTGCGCCTCGTCGACGCGCGCCTTCTGGTCGTCGAGCGTCTCCTGCTTGGTGTTGTCCGCCGCTGCGGCGAAGGCGGCAGCAGGCTGCTTGAGAATAACGATGACTTGGACTTCGGGCTGCTGCAAGACGGCCTGTTCGACGCTGGCCTCGACCTTTTCGAGCGTGCGCTCTGCAGGGGCTGCTTCTCCGGAAGATACGGGCGCTTCGGGCTGCGGCGCGACTTGCTCAGGCGTCGTCTGGCCGTCGCCGACTTCGATATTGAGGCGCTTGCTCGTCACCTGCGTTCCGTCGGAAGCGATGACCGTCACGACGCGCTCGCCCGCAAAGCCGGGTTCGGGGGTGATGGTGAGGATGTCGTTGCTCACCTGCACGTCGAGATTCTCGGTCTGCGTGGCGATGAACGTGAGCGGCTCGCCTTCAGGGTCGCTGAAGACCGCCGGAAGCGCGAGCGTGAACTGCTGATTCTTGGCGATAACATACTTGGTCGTCTCGGGCGTCCAGACGGGCGGCATATTCGCGCCCGCGACGGCAGCGCCCGTGGCATCGCCGCTCGGCGCATGAAGAATGCCGGTGCCCCAGAGCATCACGCCGACGCCGAGGAGACCTGCAAGTAGGAGGATAGCTATCAGTGCTTTCTCTTCAAGCACACCTTTTCGTGTCACTACCTTCTCAACCTCTTTTTACCCACAGTACTCTATATATAAGCGACCATCTTGGGTTTTTATATCTTTCTCTTCTTGAGTTTCTTATCCAGACGGTCCAGAGCCGCGTCCATCCGGTCCAATTTGCCCTTGAAACGCGCTCTCTCGCTGACCGGCGCCTTCACGCTTGCCAATGCCCTCGCCTTGATGTCTGCCAGACTCTCCAGCACGACCGGTTTCACGACGGAAGCCTTCTTTTCAGGAGCGGGTTTGAACACGGGCTTCGGAGCGGGCGGAGGCGGCAGCGGCTCAGCGGCGCTCGGCTTTGCTTGCGGAGGCTCTTTCTGCTCGCGCTTCGGCTTCCACACGACAATCGGCTCGGGTTTCGGCAACTGCAGCGGTTCAGGATGCACGCGGAGCTTTTCTTCTTCCTGATGGATGCGCTTCTCAGTCTTCTTGGGCAGTTTGCCCTGTTCGAGCGCCTCAAGCGCCTTGTCCATCGTGTCCATCTTGTGATAGAACGTTTCAGGCTTCTTCGGCTTCTGCTTCAGCGGCGGAAGCACGAGCGGCTCGATCTCGATTCTGCGCGGTTTCTCTGCGGGCCGCGGCTTGGGCTTCTGCGCTGCGCGGTCAAGCTGCTCGAACTGCTTGTCGAGGTCGCGCAGTCTGCCGTAGAACGCCTTCTGTCCGAGCAACGGCCTGCGCTTCGGCTCCGCGACTCTGATCGGCGGCAATGTTGCAGGCTTGAACGACGGCAATGGCCTCGGAGCGACCACTGGCTTCGGCATTTCTGCGTTCTTTGCGGTGTGGCTGTGCGGCTTCTGCTCAAACAGCTTTGCGAAGATGCTCTTCTTTGCGCGCGCAGGTTTGTCGACGTGCTTTGGCTTCGGTGCGGGCACCGGTGCGAGCTGCTTCTCGCGCGCTTCGTACTCGAACATCTTCTCGAACACGCTCGGTCCTGCGGGCTTGGACGGCAATTTCTTCACTTTCTCAACCGCGGGCAGGACTTCCGGCTTGGGCTGCACTGCTTTCTTCAATGACGCAGGCAGCTTGCCCTGGTCCAGCTTGTCCAATGCCTTGTCCAAATCGCGCAGTCCGCCATAGAACTGTTTCTGGCTGCGCTTGAGCGGGCTTGCCGCAGGCGGCTTGATTGCGGCCCGCGGCGGAACATATGTGCGCGGCGTGTAGCCTGGCACGCTCGGCGCGCTGTGCGTGTTGCGCATGTATGAATACGTCGCGATGACGACTGCGAGCAGGATGAAGATCAGCAGCCAGAGCGACGGCGTGAACAGGTTGATAATTGTCTGGAGCGGGCTCACGGTCGGCTGCTCCTGCGGCACGTTCAATCCCAGCGGCGCGCCTACTTCAGGCAACGCAGGCTGTTCGCCCGGCTGCGCCTGTCCTGGCTGCGCAGGCTGTTCTGCTTCAGGCAGCGGCGCTTGCGGCGGGCACGGCCGTTCGGTCGCGGGCAGGAACTGGGCGGTGTTGCACGTGTTCGCGTCTGCGCACGTCCTCACCTGCTTGTTGTTCGCACACGCGCTCCAGTCCGCGCACTCCCAGCGCTCGACGCAGCCTGCCGCGGGCTGTGCGCCCTGCGACGTGTCATTTCTTCTGACGCCGCCGCCTCCACCACCGCTGCTTCCGCCGCTGCTGGACGGCGTTGGCGGCGTCGGAGTCGGCGTGCTGTTCTGCACAGTCGTGCTTGCGGTCGCGAACGCGCTCAGCGATGCGCTGGTCTCGTTCTGGAACGCGACCGTTGCGGTATTGTTGATGACGGTGCCGTTGATGACGCCTGCCGAGACATTGACGGTGATATTCAGCACGACAATCGTGCCTGGCGTCAAGTTGCCGAGGATGAACGTGTTGTTGCCCGAACTCGGCGTCGGCTGAGCGCTGTTGAAGATAACTTCACTCGGATACGTTTCGGTCACGGTCGTGTTGTACGCCGTGCCGTTGCCGGTGCTCGTGACCGTAATCGTGTAATTCAGCTGCGTGCCGTTCTCAACCGGGTCGGGCGCGTCAGTCTTCGTGACCGAGATGGTGCTGGTGTTGAAGATGGGCGTGACATTGACGGTCACGTTCTGCACTGTGGTGTTTGCAGTCGCGATGCGGCTCAGCAGCGCGCTCGTCTCGTTATTGAACGTGACATTCACGGTGTTGTTGATGACGGTGCCGTTCGTGACGCTTCCTGACACATTCACCGTGATGTTCAGCAGGATGCTCGTTCCCGGCGTCAGGTTGCCCAGGATGAACGTGTTGTTCGTTCCAGGTACAGGAGACGGCTGCGAGCTGTTGAAGATGACTTGCGACGGGTAAGTATCATTGACGGTCACATTGAACGCGGTTCCGTTGCCGTTGCTCGTCACGTTGATGATGTAGACAAGCTGCGTGCCGTTCTGTACCGGATCAGGAACGTCGGTCTTGATGACGGAGATATTGCTCAGGTTGAACGTCGCATTCTGCACGATTTGCGAGAGCACAGTTGTGTTCTCGGTCACGCTTGCGGTGAAGACAACTCCTGAGGCGTTCTGGAATGAGATGTTCGCCGTGTTATTGATGAGCGTGCCGTTGGTCAGGTTGAGCACGAAGACGCTGATGTTGGCGCTGAACGAGCTGCCGTTCGTCAGGTTGCCGATGATGAACGTGTCATTTGTTCCTGTGATGGGCGACGGCTGCGCCGAGAGGAAGATGACTTGCGCAGGATACCGGTCGGTCAGCGTGATGTTGCTCGGGCTGTCGGACGTGACGTTTACTGTGATTGTGTAATTGAGCTGGCTGCTCGCGTTGACCGGGTCAGGCGAATCAGTCTTTGTCAGCGTGAGATTGGAGTTGCCCGCGGTCGACGAGTAGGTCGTGAAGTGCGTCACGTTGAAGACGAGCGTGCCGCCGGTGAAGCTGTCGACCGTGCAGATGCTTGCGGGACAGATGACGAACGCGTTCGTGTCCGTGAAGTCCACGGTCGGCTGGCTGCTGGTCGGGTTGAGCAGCGCAATCTGCGCGCTCTGGTTCAGGAACGATGCATTAGTTGCATTGAGGAACGCGCGGTTGAACGACACGTTCAGCTTGCGGAAGTCGAGAGATGTCGCGTTCGGCAGCGTCGCCGTGGGAATGATGCGGATGCTGCCGTTGAAGCTGACGAACACGGTGTTCGTGAAGTTGTTGCCGGTGCTGTTCGCGTCGGTGGACAGCCACGTCGCGTTGGTGCGGAGCGTGGTGTTGATGAAGAGGTTTCCGGCGCCGCGGATGCCGATCGCGGACGACAGTTGCACGTCAGTGGCGGTGTCCGTCGCGAACGAGTTGTTGACGAACGTGTTGTTCTGGCTCGCCCCGATGCTCACGGCCGCGGCTGACGGCGCGTCGATCCTGTTGCCGGTGAAGTTGTTGAAGTCCGAGCTGGCATCGCCCAGGAAGAGCCCGGCCGTCGTGCCTGTGGCGTTGTTGCCCAGGATGATGTTGTAGTCGCTGGTGATAATGCTGATGCCGTACGCGCCGGCCGAGGTGCTGTTTGCGAGCGTGTTCCCGTTGCTCTGGGCGAGCCTGATAGCCTGTCCGCCGGTCGCGGTTCCGCGGTTGCCGATGAGCGTGTTGTTGAACGAGGACGCAATCTGGATGCCGTACTGTGATGTGCTCGTTCCGTTGTTGTTGATGAGCGTGTTGTTGACGCTGTTCGTGTCGATGTCAATGCCGTCGCCGGACACCGACGTGCCGTTGTTGTTCATCAGCGTGTTGTTGACGCCGGTCGTCACATTGATTCCGGTGTTCGTGATGCTCGCGGCGGTGTTGTTCTCGACGCGGTCGTGCGAGCTCGACTGGATCTCGATGCTCTGCTGAGTCGAGTTGCGCGCGGTGTTGTTGGCGACCGTGCTCATGTTCGTCCCCTGCAGGAGGATGTTCATGGTGAAGTTCTCGATGACGCAGTTCCTGATACTGATGTTCAGCCGGTTGGTCGCGTTGATGCCGTTGCCGGTCAGGTTGCCGTTGAGGCTGAAGCCGCTGCAGTCCAGCGCGGTGTTGTTCGCGCCGAAGGTGATGCACGACTGGGCCGCGGTCAGGTTTGCCGCAAGATTCTGCGTCAATGTCGTGCTCGTGTTGATGGTGACCGGGCAGGATGTGATGTTGGTGTTGTTCACCACAGGCGGATTGAGGACGGTAGTGTTCTCGGTCACGTTCAGCGCGAAGAGCGCGCTGGTCGCGTTCTGGTAGCTGATGTTCGCGGTGTTGTTGATGAGCGTGCCGTTGCTGACATTGAGCACGAGCACAGTGATGTTCACCGCGAAGCTGGTGCCGTTCGTCAGGTTGCCGATGATGAATGTGTTGTTCGTTCCGCCGATGGGCGACGGCTGCGCGGTCAGGAAGATGACCTGCGCAGGGTACTGGTCGGTCAGCGTGATGTTCGCAGGGCTGTCAGACGTCACATTGACCGTGATCTGGTAGCTCAGGTTGGCGCTCGCGTTGACCGGGTCAGGCGAGTCGGTCTTTGTGAGCGTGATGTTCACATTGCCCTCGGTCGAGGAGAACGAGGTGAAGTGCGTCACATTGTACACCAGCACGCCGCCGGAGAAGCTCACCACGGCGCACACGCTTGCCGGACAGGTCGAGAACACGCCGCTGTCCGTGAAGTCCACGGTCGGCACGGGCGCGGAGAATCCGATGCCGTTGAGCGTGATGACTGCAGTCGTGTTCAGGAACGACAGGTTCGTGCTGTTCAGGAACGCGCGGTTGAACGTGATGTTCAATCTTGCCTTGGTCACGTCCTGCGAGCCGTTCAGCTGGACAAGGCTGTTCATGCGGATGCTGCCGTTCGGCATCCTAAACGTGGTGTTCGTCAGATTGTTGAAGGTATTTGCGCTGGAATTCATCCAGTCGCTCGGATTGTCGAAGACCGTGTTCGTGAAGACCGAGTCGTTCGACCTGAAGATGAACAGCGCCTGGCTGCCATTGCCCGCGGTCGCGATGATGTTGGAGTCGAACACGTTGCTGTTGGTTCCGCTGTCGATCTCGATGCCGAAGTCGGATGACACGCCATGGGTGCTGATATTATTGCCAGACACGTTGTTGCTGCCGAACCCTCCGGACATGATGATGCCGTAGTTAATGCCGATCGCGAGAGAACTTCCATCGGTGCTGATGGTGTTGTTCACGACGGTGGCATTGCCTGTGCCGGTGCCCGAGACCGAGATTCCTCCCGCGTTGAAGGAGCCGTTCGTGGTGATGCTGTTGCTGATGATGCGGTTGCCTGGAGAGCTGCTCACCGCGGCAACGCCGAAGTTGCCCGAGGCATCGCCGTGCGTGCTGATACTGTTGTACGACACGAGATTGTTGCTTGCCGAGGTCACCATGCGGACGCCGATATTGCCGCTCGTGCCGTTCGTCGTGATGTTGTTGCCGGTGACGTTGTTGCCTGATACCAGTGTGGTGAGGTGGATGCCGATGTTGTCAATGGCCGAGCCCTGCGTGCGGATGGTGTTGTTGGCGATGATGTTCCTGTTCGAGTCGCTCGTGATCAATATGCCGTAGTTGCTGTCCGTTCCGTTGGTCTGGATGCTGGTGTTGATGACTGCGCTGTCATTGACGCTCGTGAAGTTGATGCCGATGCCGCTGGAGCCGCCGGTGTTTGCGTCAATGATTACGCAGTTCCTGACGGTGACGTTCGTGCGGTTCTCCGCGACGATGGCATCAGTGCCCGCGCCCACCGGGTCATAGAAGATGGTGTATCCTGCGCAGTCCAGAGTGATGTTGCTCGCGCCGAAGGTGACGCACGGCGCAGTGGCGGTGACCGTGATGTTCTGCGTCAATGTCGTGCTCACGTTGATGGTCACGGGGCAGGACGTGGTGACGTTCTGCTGCGCGCTGATGGTGACGTTATTGCTGCACGTGATGTTGCCGTTGGTCTGGTTGTCGTTCGGCGTGACGCAGTTCTGCCAGACCTCGCCCGCGCGCAGCTCGGGCTGGACAATCGTCATCGGGCGCTTGTTGACGAGCCCTTCCTGGTAGAGCTGCGCGACCTGCGCGTCCGAGAAGTTGCGGTTGTAGATGCGCACCTCGCTGATGGTGCCGTTGAAGCGGCCGTCGAAGAAGTCGGCGGTCTGGCCGATGACGAGCGGCGCGCTCGTGTACGAGAGGTCGAACGCGTGCGCGCCGCTTCCTTCGAGCGTGCCATTCAGATAGATGCGCAAGGTCTTGCCGTCAAACGTGCTGACCACGTGATACCAGACGCCGGTTGTGATGTTGGTCGTGGTGACTGCGGAGCCCTGCTCTCCGCATCCGCCGCTGCCGGTCGCGACAATGGCAAGGGCTCCGGCGGCGGTCTTGAGGATGGTATAGCCTTCGAAGCAGCCGCTGCCGATGACGCGCGGCTTGTGCAAGATGTACTGCAGCCCTGCGGGCGCGCCGCCGACAGTCACGCCGGTCTGGCCGGTCAGATTGAGCCACATCTCGATAGAGATGTTGTTGAGCGGCTTCAGGCTGGTCGCGTCGGCGACCGTGGTGAGGTCGTCGATGCCGTCGAACGCGTACATGCCGCCGAGCCTGCTGGACTGGTTCCAGCGCGGCGCCTGGCTGACGACGCCATTGCCCAGCGTCGCGTTGTTCTGGAACGTCGTGTAGTCATGGATGTAGCCTGCGCTCACGTTGTTCGTGTTGTTCTCGAACGGCAGGTTCAGGACTGCGATGCTCACGTTGTTCTTGCGGAAGTCCGTGATGTTCTGCACCGCGTTGCTGTCCGCGTCCGTCGCGTTGATGATGAACGTCGTCAGGTTCTGATTGGTGTCATTCAGCGCGACATTCGTCGTGTTCAGGATGACCTGCGCGATTGCCGGCGCGACATTGCTCGCGTTCTGCACCGCGTTGATGGTCACGTTGTTGCTGCACGTCGTGTTGCCATCGGTCTGGTTGTCGTTCGGCGTCGCGCAGGCCTGCCAGACTTCGCCCGCGACCGTTTCCGGCGGGGTGATGGCGCTGAGGTGGATGTGCGTCTGACCGTCCGCATAGAGCTGCGATACCTCCTGCTGCGAGAGCGTGCGGTTCCAGATCTGCAGTTCGTCGATGATGCCGGTGAACGGTGTGCACGTTCCCGCCTGACCGATGCGCAGGTCTGTGGCGATAGGTGTGTTGATGCCTACGCCTGTCGCGCTCGCATTGAGCGTGCCGTTGACATAGATACGCGAGTTCGTGCCGTCATAGGTGGCGACAATGTGCACCCATTGGCCGACGGGCGGGTTCTCGCCGGTCGACGCGGCGAAGGCGGAGAGGCCGAACGGCCCGTCAAACGTGTCAAAGGCCATTTGGTACTGGACGCCTGAGCCGGTGCAGCCAAGGCGCTTGCCCAGGATGTGCTGCACGGTGCCGCCGCCGGTGCGGTTGATCCACAGCGAGATGCTCACCTGCGAGGTCGTGGTGAAATCGACGGATGTGCTGTTCGCGACGTCGATGAAGTCGTCCGAGCCGTCGAACTGGTATGCCCCGCCGACCTGGCCGCGCTGCAGCCAGACTGGTGCCTGGGCTGCGCCGCCATTGCCGAGCGTGCCGTTGTTGCCGTACGTGCCGTAGTCGCGGATGGCTCCGCTGGTGACGTTACCGCTCTGGTTGGTCTCGAACGGCATGTTCAGCACGTTCACCGACTTGAACACCGTGCCGTTGTTCAGGCGGAAGTCAGTGATGTTCTGCACGACGTCATTGTCCACATCGGTCGCGTTGATGATGAAGACCGTCAGGTTCTGGTTCGTGTCGTTCGTCAGCGGATTGGTCGTGTTCAGGATGACTTGCGCGATGGTCGGCGGCCGGTTGCTCACGTTCTGCACAGAGGTGATGGTCACGTTGTTGCTGCACGTCGTGTTGCCGTCGCTGATGTTATCGTTCGGCGTGGCGCAGACGCTCCAGTTCTGGCCTGCGAGCAGCTCGTTCTGGACAATCGTCATTGAATGCCTGCTCGCGTTGCCGTCCACATACAGCTGATTGATCTGGGCGGCGGAGAGCGAGCGGTTGTAAATGATTGCTTCGTCAATCGTGCCATTGAACGCAAAGCCTGCAGTTGGGGACAAATCGCCGATATTACCAATAACAAATGCGCGCGTGTTGCTGATGTCGCCCGCGCGGGTGGTCGACGAAACGAACGCGCCGTCCACGTAAAGGCTATAAGTGGTGCCGCTGCGCACCCCTGTGACGAAGTGGAACCGGTTGTCGGCGTAGCCGTTGGCGGTTCCTGCGCCGTTGCACGTTCCTCCGCCGTTGCAGATGAGGAAGCAGAACGAGGTTCCCGCAGTGGCGAATGAGCTGGTGCAGTCGGTCGTGTCGACGACTCCGAGGTCCCATTGCTGGAAGGTCGGAGCGCCGACTCGCTTGGAGAACGCGAATGACGCCTGCGACTTGTTCAGGCGCAGCCAGACGGTCGCGGTGAAGTCGCTGTCGAACGTGAGGCTGCTCTGGTGGGGGACTTCGATGAAGTCGTCGATGCCGTCAAAGATATAGGCTCCGCCTACTTGGCCTGAGTTGTTCCAGCGCGGCGCATCAGCTGCGGTACCATTGCCCAACGTGCCGTTGTTGCTCCAGGTGCTGTAGTCGCGGATGGCGCCCAGGTTCAGGCTGCTCGTGTTGGTCTCGAACGGCATGTTCAGCACCGCGATGCTGGTCCTGTTCAGCCGCCAATCGGTGATGTTCTGCACGACATTGTTGTCCGCGTCCGTCGCGTTGATGATGAAGACGGTCAGGTTCTGATTGGTGTTGTTCGAGACATTGGTCGCGTTGAGGATGACTTGCGCGATGACGGGCGGGTTATTCTGCTGCGCAGTGATAGTCACGTTGTTGCTGCAGGTGGTGTTGCCGTCAGTGATGTTGTCGTTCGGCGT
>JBGPHE010000001.1:0-70609 GCA_041484255.1 Candidatus Nanoarchaeia archaeon | reverse complement strand
GTTGTCGTTCGGCGTCGCGCACGCAGTCCAGATGTCCCCTGCGATGGTCTCATTGCGCGCGATGACGTCGATGCGCTGGCTCGCATTGCCGCGCAGGTAGTCGATGCGGACCTGCTCGACCGAGAGCGAGCGGTTGTAGATGTGCACTTCGTCGATGGTTCCGTTCCACACGCGGCTGATGAACACGCTCCATCCGGCAATCTGGAGCGGCGCGTCGTTCGATGCCACGTTCGCGTTGGTGCCGGTGCACGTGCTTGCGCTCGTGCCGTTGATGTAGACCGTCATCAGCACGCCGCTCTTGACGATCGCGAGGTGCTGGAACGCGCTCGGATTCAGGTGGAACGAGATCGTGCCGTAGCATTGCGCTCCCGAGCCGTCCTTCCAGCCCGCGATGTACGTATTGCTGTTCGGCGTTCCGTCCATCTCGATGCCGAAGCCGTTCGTGAACGGGCTGCTTTCTTTTCTGAGGATGTTTGCGGACGCAGCTTGGGTCGGCGACGGGCTCAGCCAGAACTCAAGCGTGAAGTTCTGCAGGCTGTCCAGCGACGTGCTGTCGGAGACGTTGATATAATCGTCCACGCCGTCGAAGACGTACGCGCCGCCCGGCCTGCCGGAGTTGTTCCAGCGCGGCACGAACGCCGCAGCTCCTCCGCCGAGCGTGCCGTTGTTGTTGAACGTGCTGTAGTCGCGGAGCGACGCATTGGTTATGTTGCTCGTGTTGGTCTCGAACGGGAAGTTGATGATGGCGATGCTGAGGTTGTTCCTGCGGAAGTCCGTGATATTCTGCACGACGTCATTGTCCACATCGGTCGCGTTGATGATGAAGACAGTCAGGTTCTGGTTGGTGTCATTGCTTGAGACGTTCGTCGTGTTCAGGATGACCTGCGCGATGGATGGGGCGCTATTGTTCACGGTCACGTTCTGCACTGGATTGATGGTCACGTTATTGCTGCAGAACGTGCCGCCATCGGTAAAGTTGTCGTTCGGCGTCGCGCACGCAGTCCAGATGTCCCCTGCGATGGTCTCATTGCGCGCGATGACGGTCGAGCGCAGGCTCGCGTTGCCGAGCACGAAGTCCTGACGGATCTGCTCGACGCTCAATGCGCGGTTGTAGATCTTCACCTCGTCCATGAAGCCGGTGAAGTATGCGGACTCGAAGGGGATTGCCTGGCCGATGCGCACGGAGTTGTTGAACGTCGTGGTGAACGCCGCGCTCGTTCCGGCTGTTGTTCCGTTCAGATAAAGAGTTGCTATGCTTCCGTTGTACACAAGCGCGACGTGCGTCCAGGCGTTCTGGCCGATGGTTCCTCCTGCAGTGGTCACTCGTGAGGAGCTGCCTTGGTAGTAATCTAAGTGGTCTGCATTGAAATAGAGCGCGCCGTAATTTGATGCGCCGAACGCATTGGACACGAGGTGCTGGAACGCGCCCGCACTCTGCGGCAAGATCCACAGTTCGACCGTGAAGTTGTTGCCGATGTCGAGGTTGTCTGTCTCGAGGAAATCGTTCGCTCCGTCAAACCGGTAGCCGCCGCCGACTTTCGCGGTGCTGTTCCAGAACGGCGTCGCGAAGACTGAGCTATTGCCCAGCGAGATGGGGTTGTTGAACGAGCTGTAGTCGCGGATATTGCCGCCCTGCGTCAGGTTGGTGTTGGTCTCGAACGGCAGGTTCACGAACGCGATGCTCGTGCCATTGCGGCGGAAGTCCGAGATGTTCTGGATGGGGCTCGCGCTGGAATCGCTCGCGTTGATGACGAAGAGCGTCAGGTTCTGATTGGTGTCGTTCGTCGCGACATTGGTCGTGTTGAGGATGACTTGCGTGTAGTTCAGCGTGTGCGTCGCGACGGTCAGGTTGTTGCTGCACGTCGCGTTGCCGTCCGCGCTGCGGTCATTGGGCGTGACGCACGACTGCCAGACCTGTCCCTGCAGGAGCTGTGCACCCACCAGCGTGTCGACACGCGCGTTATCCAGCCGCGTGTTGTTAAGCAGCGCGACCTGCGAATCGTTCAGCGTGGCGTTCCAGACGCGCACCTGCGCGATGACGCCATTGAATCCGTAGAACTCGTCGTCGTCCTTGTACGCGCCGATGGTCAGGTTGTTGAGCGGATTGTAGTCGATCTTCGTGTTCGTCGCCTGGGTCGCAACCTGCACGCCGTCCACATAGAGACGCATCGTGAGGCCGTCATACGTGCCGACCACGTGCGCCCATCGGTTCGCGGTCAGCGACGATGCAGGTGCGGTGAGGTAGACGATGCCTGAGCCTTCGGGAGCGAGCACAAAGTAAATGGAACCGCCGCTGTGCGTCAGCAGGCCGTAGCCGCTCTCGACCGCGCCGCTGTCAAAGACCGTGCTCACGATGCCTGCGAATTCGACAAACGTGGTGACATTTACCCACGCCTCGAGCGAAATCTTGGCGGGCGGGCGGAACGCGTCATTGCTTCCGAAGTTGTAGAACTGGTTGGTCGTGCCGCTGAAGTTGACCGCGCCAAAGCCGTCCGGGCCAGTGGTTGCGTTGAGCGTGGGCGTCGTGCCGCTGTAGTTCGTTCCGTTGTTGCCCAGCGCGTAGTCCTTGATGAACGTGCTGTTGCTGATAGTCGCCTCGAACGGCGTGTTCAGCAGGAAGTACGACCTATTGTTGACGCTCCATGCAGTGATGTTCGTAATTGCAGGGTTGCTTCCCGCAGTCTCGTTGATGATGAATAAGGTCAGGTTCTGATTGGTGTCGTTCAGCGTGACATTTGTCGTGTTCAGGATGACCTGCGCGATAGCAGGGGCGACATTGCTCGCGTTCTGTACTGCGTTGACGGTCACGTTGTTGCTGCACGTCGTGTTGCCGTCCGTGATGTTGTCATTCGGCGTCACGCAGGACTGCCATATGTCGCCGGCGCGCGTCTCGTTGCTGATGAATGTCTGGATGCGGTGCTTGTTCGTGGCATTGCCCTCGCGGAAAATGTCCGCGATCTGGGCGTCGGTGAGCGAGCGGTTCCAGATGTGGACTTCGTCCAGCTCGGCGTTGATGAAGCCGGTGCCCTCGGACTCGCCGATGGTGACCTTGGCGCTCGCGTCAGGTACTGCGACGGTGTTCACTTCCGACGCGGCAGCCGTGCCGTTGATGAACGTGGTGAAATTCGTCGCGTCCCTGCGGATTGCGATGTGGTACCATTGGTTGAGCACGGGCGAGAACGGCGCCTGCGCGAGGAAGACGCTCACGCCTTGGCCTGGGTTGTTGATGTGTAGGTTGAGCACGCCGCCGCCGAGCGAGAAAATCCACTTGTTGGTGGCTCCGCCGCCGTCATCCTGCGCGATAAACACGTTCGGGATGCTCGAGAAGCCGCCGCCGTTGACCGCGTTGAAGTTCACCCACAGGTCAATGGTGAAGTTCCTCGTGCCGTATGCCCAGAGCGGGCTGTCCGGAACGGTGATGAAGTCGTTGCTGCCGTCAAAGCGGTACGCGCCGCCAATGCGGTCGGTGTTGTTCCAGACAGGGGCCGCGGCTGCGCTTCCGTCGCCCAGCGTCGCGTTGCTGCCGAACGTGCTGTAGTCGCGGATGGCTCCTGCGGTCACGTTGCCGCTCTGGTTGGTCTCAAAGGGCAGGTTCAGGAATGCGATGCTGCCATTGTTTGTATAAACGCTGCTGTTGAACAGCCGCCAGTCCGTGATGTTCTGCACCGCGAGGTTGGTCGCGCTGGTCTCATTGATGATGAACAGCGTCAGGTTCTGGTTGGTGTCGTTCAGCGCGACAGTGGTCGTGTTCAGGATGACCTGCGCGATGACCGGCGAGCTGTAGCTCGCGTTCTGCACGGCATTGATGGTCACGGTGCCGCTGCACACGGTCGTGCCATCGCCGAATGAGCCGGTGAGGTTGTTGTCGTTCGGCGTCGCGCACGCGCTCCAGTTGTCGCCGGCGATGGTGTTGCCGCCCGTTATCGTGAGCGGGTAGATGCTCGCATTGCCTTCCACGTAGAGTTTCTGCACTTCCGACGCCGTGAGCGAGCGGTTGTAGATGCGGATCTCGCTTATTTCGCCGGTGTACGTTCCCGCGCCGCCGTTGTTGATGTCGCCGAAGCGGATGGGGTTGCTCCACGCAAAGCCGCTGCTCGCGCTGCCGTTCGCGGTCAGGTTCAGCACGCCGTTGCGGTAGTACGTGATGTGGCGGTTGGTGTCGAAGCTGAAAATCAGGACCAAGTGCTGCCACGCGCCTGCGGTCAGGCCGAGGCTGACCGACGGGTCGCCGCTGTGCCATTCGACCGAGCCGCCGGGGAAGTTGCGGAGCACGGCAGCCACGTTCGGCGCGGTGTCGAAGATGCCGACCGGCGTGCTCGTGGCGGGCTTCACCCAGAACTCGAACGTCAGCGGCAGGGTGGGCGTGGGAGTCGGAGAGGTCAGGAAGTCATTGCCGTCAAAGCTGTACGCGCCGCCCAGCGGTCCGGAGAGGTTCCAGGTCGGCGTCTGCGCGCCCGAGCCCAGCGTGGCGTTCGCCCGGTACGTGCTGTAGTCGCGGATGGCGCTCGAGGCGGTGCTGCTCGTGTTGGTCTCGAACGGGAAGTTCGTCACCGCGATGCTCGTGCCGTTCCTGCGCCAGTCGGTGATGTTCCTGGTGATGTCATTATCCGGATCGGAGGAGTTGATGATGAACAGGGTCAGGTTCTGGTTGGTGTCGTTCGTGAGCGGGTTGGTGGTGTTCAGGATGACCTGCGCAATGGTCGGTATGGAGAGGACGGTGGTGGCCTCGGTCACGTTCACCGTGCGCGCCGCGCCGGTCTCGTTCTGGAATGAGGCATTCGCGGTGTTGTTGAGGCGCAGGCCCGCGGCATTGCCGAGCACCTGCGTGCTGATGTTGACGCTGAAGCTCGTCCCGTTCGTGAGGTTGCCGACGATGAACGTGTCGTTCGTTCCCGCGAGCGGCGACGGCTGCGCGCTGAGGAAGATAACTTGTGCAGGATACTGGTCGGTCACCGTGACATTGCTCGCGTTGCCCGTGTTGACCATGAACGTGATGGTGTAATTCAGCGTCGTGCCCGGGCTCACGGGGTCGGGATTGTCGGTCTTCGTGAACGAGATATTGAGCCCGTTCTCCGCCCAGGAATAGGTCGTGAAGCCGGTCGTGTTGTACGTGAGGACGTTATTGGCGAAGTTCAGGACGGTGCACTGCGTCGCGGGGCAGTCGACGAACGTTCCGGTATCGAAGTCCGCGGTGGGCCGCGGCTGGCTGGAGTTCACGCCGTTCAGCGTGATGATGCCCGTCTGGTTCAGGATGGCGAAGGCAGTGCTGTTGAGGAACGCCTTGTTCGCGCTGATGTTGAGCTTGTTCTTCAGGAGCACCGAGTTGTTGAATTGGAACCTGCCGGGGATGGCGATGCTGCCGTTCGGCTGCTGGAATGTCGTGTTGGTGAAGTTTCCTGCCGACGTGGAGTCTGCGTCAAGCCAGTCTGTCGGGTTGTTCAGGACTGTGCGGTTGAAGAACGACCCCGTGGACGTGGTTAAGAGGAAGACGCCGTAGCCGGGCGTCGTGCCTTGCGTGGCGAGGTTGTTGTTGTCGAAGAAGCTGCTGCCGACAGTGTTTTGGAGCAGGATGCCGTACACGTTCGTCGTCGCGTTGACAAAGATGGTGTTGCCGGTGACGCTGTTGTTGAAGACGGTGTTGAAGAAGTGGATGCCGTAGTTGTCGCTCGACGTCGACTGGTTCATGAAGATGGTGTTGTTCGCGATGGTGGTGTTGGTGACTGTGCTCTCGAGGCGGATGCCCTGATTGCTGTTCGCGTAGCCCGACATCGTGATGCTGTTGTTCGCGACGGTGTTGTTGTGCGAGGCGGTGACGATATAGACTGCGATGTTGCCGCTGCCGGTCGTGCGCATGGTGATATTGTTGTTTGCGATGGTGTTGTTGCTGACGGTGTTATCCAGCTGAACGCCCCTGTCGTTGCTCGTGCCGTTTATGCGGATAGTGTTGTTGGTGATAACATTATTCGAGACAACCGTAATAAGATAGATGCCGAAGTTGGTGCTGGCACTCTGCGGAAGCACCGCAATCGTGTTGTTCGCGATGAGGTTGTTCGTGATCGGCGGCACGTTGCCACCCGCGCCCTCGAGGCGGATGCCTATGTTGCTGCCGCTCGGGCCGTCGGCGGTGATGTTGTTGTTGGCGATGGTGTTGTTGCTCGCTTGGGTGATGACATAGACTGCGAAGTTGCTGCTGCTTCCGTTCACCCTGACGGTGTTGTTCAGCACCATGTTGCCGGACGCGGTGTTGAACAGGACGATGCCGTAGTTGCTCGCGCCCGAGCCCTTCGTGTTGACTGAGTTATTCACAATCGTGTTGTTGTTGCCATTGCCTTCCACGCGGATGCCGTTGTTGTTGCTCGTGCCGGTCGTGTTCACGATGTTGTTCGCGACCGTGTTGTTGGTGACATTGGTGACGAGGTAGATGCCGTGGTTGTTCGCCAGTGCGCTCATCGTGGTGACGTTGTTGCCGATGATGGTCGTGTTGCCTGCGACCGACACGAAGATGCCGTAGTTGTCCGTGACCGTCGTGTTCGACGCGGTGATGTTGCTGTTGCTGATAGTGTTCGGGCCGGTCGTGAAGAACACGCGGATGCCGTACTTGCTGCTGCGCTGCTGGATTTGGGTAATCGTCATGTTGCTCGTGTTGATGAGCGACAAGACCTCCATGCTGGTGTAGTTTGTCAGCGTGACGTTGTTGCATCGCAGGAAGTCGATGTGCGACGCGGTGTTGTTGACGAGCAATTGCTGGTTGTTCGGGCACGCGGGCGAGTCGTATGCGCCGCCGTAATAGAAGATGGGCGAGCCGTTGATGGTGTTTGAGCTGGTGATCGTGTTGTTCGTGAAGTGCGTGATGTCGGTTCCTTCGATGAACAAGCCGTCATACTGCGCGCCGGTGATATTGTTGCGCGTGATGTTGTTGCCGCGGCTGTTGTCCATCCTGATGCCGTAGCTGTCGGCGCCCGCAGTCGTGATGATGTTGTTGTCGATGGTGGTGTTGTCCGCCTGCGTGACCATATAGATGCCGTAATTGATGCTGCTGCCATTGGTCTGGATGCTGTTGTTCGCGATGATCGCGTTGCCGACATTGGTGAAGAGGAAGATGCCGATGTTGCTGGTGGTTCCGCTGGTATTCACCGTATTGTTGATGACGATGTTGTTGAACGCGGCGTTAAACAAATAGATGCCGTAGTTGTCGCTGCCGGACATCATCGCGATGGTGATGGTATTGTTGTTGAGCGTGTTGTTGTTGGCGATTGCCTCCACGCGGATGCCGTTGTTGGTGGTCGTGCCGCCCCTGATGTCGATCGTGTTGTTGGCGATGGTGTTGTTGTTCGCCGTGGAGAGCATATAGATGCCGTGGTTGAGCGTTCCCGAAGCCCTCACCGTGATATTATTGTTCGCGACCGTGTTGTTGCCGACGACGCTTTCCAGCCGGATGCCTTGGGTTATGGATGTGCCGTTCGTGCGGATGGTGTTGTTCGTGATGATATTGTTCGATACGACCGTAACCAGCTGGATTCCGTAGTTGCTGTTCGCGCCCGGTGGGAAGGTCTGGATCAGGTTGTTCGCCACGAGGTTGTTGACGACCGGAACGTTGTTCGCGCCCTCAATGCGGATGCCGATGTTCGTGCCGCTCGTGCCGTCCGTGGTGATGCTGTTGTTCGCGACCGTGTTGTTGCTCGCAGCAGTGATGACATAGATGCCGTAATCGCTGCTGCTTCCGTTCGCCCTGACCGTGTTGTTCAGCACCAGGTTGCCGGACGCGGTATTGAACAGGACGATGCCGTAGTTGTTCGTGCTCGAGCCCTTGGTGCTGACTGTATTGTTTACGATGGTGTTGTTGTTGCCATTGCCTTCGACGCGGATGCCGTTGTTGTTGCTCGTGCCGGTCGTGTTCACGATGTTGTTCGCAACCGTATTGTTGGTCGCGTTCGTGAGCAGGTAGATGCCGTGGTTGTTCGCCAGAGCGCTTATGGTCGTGACGTTGTTGTTTGCGATGGTCGTGTTGCCCGCGACCAGCAGGTACACTCCGTAATTGTCCGAGACCGTCGTGTTCGACGCAGTGATGTTGCTGAATGAAATGTTGTTCGGGCCGGTCGTGAAGAACACGCGGATGCCGTACTTGCTGCTGCGCTGCTGGATTTGGGTGATGGTCATGTTGCTGGTGTTCACCAGCGTGAGCACCTCGATACTAGTGTAATTGGTCAGCGTCACGTTGTTGCAGCCCAGGAAGTCAATGTGCGATGCCGTTCCGTTAACCGGCAGCAGCTGGTTGTTCGGGCAGGCCGGCGAGTCGTACGCGCCGCCATAGTAGAAGATGGGCGAGCCGTTGATGGTGTTTGAGCTGGTGATCGTGTTGTTCGTGAAGTGCGTGATGTCGGTTCCTTCGATGAACAAGCCGTCATACTGCGCGCTGGTGATGTTGTTGCCTGTGATGTTGTTTCCGCGGCTGTTGTCCAGGCGGATGCCGTAGCTGTCGGCTCCCGCGGTCGTGATGAGGTTGTTTGCGATGGTGGTATTGTCTGAAACCGCCGTCAGCCAGATGCCGTAATTGATGCTGCTGCCGTTCGTCTGGATGCTGTTGTTCGCGATGGTCGTGTTGCCGACGTTCGTGCTCAGGACGATGCCGTAATTATTGATTGTTCCCGTCGTGTTGATGGTGTTGTTGACGAGGATGTTGTTGAACGCGGTGCTAAACAATACGATTCCGCGGTTGTCGGTTGACGACATCTGCGCAATCATGATGCTGTTATTGCTGATGGTGTTGTTGTTGGCAGTGGTCTGCAGCAGGATGCCGTCGTTCGTGGTGGTTCCCGCCCTCATGTCAATCGTGTTGTTGGCGACGGTGTTGTTGTTCGCAGTGGTGGTCAGGAGGACGCCATTATTGTTGGAGCCCGTGCCGCGCACCGTGATGTTGTTGTTCGCGACCGTGTTGTTGCTGGCCGTGCTCTCGAGCCGGATGCCGACATTCGTCGACGTGCCGTTCGTCCGGACGGTATTGTTCGTGACAATGTTGTTCGAGACCGACGTGAAGAGGTAGATGCCGTAGTTGTTGCTCGCGCCGGGCGGGAAGGTCTGGATCGTGTTGTTCGCGATGAAATTGCTGTTGACGCCGCCGTTGCCCGAGCCCTCCAGGCGGATGCCGATATTCGTGCCGCTCGTGCCGTCCGCGGTGATATTGTTGTTCGCGATAGTGTTCAGCGTGACGTTGTTGAAGAGGTAGAAGCCGAAGTCGCTGCTGCTTCCGTTTGTCCTGACCGTGTTGTTCGTGAAAAGGTTGTTGGACGAGGCAGCCTCAATCCTGACGCCGTGGTTGTTGACGTTCGCCGTGCTTAACCCGCTGATGGTGCTGTTGTCGACGGTATTGTTGTTCGCGTTGGTGATGAAGTAGATGCCGATGTTGTTGATGGAGGTGCCGCGCGCGAAGACGCTCACATTGGTGACGGTGTTGTTGCTGTCGTTCGAGACAAAGTAGATGCCGTAGTCGTCGTTGGTGCCGTTGGTGAATACGCTGGTGTTGACGATAAGGCTGTTGTTGACGTTCGTGAAGTTGATGCCGATGCCGAACGTTCCTGCCGCGTTCGTGTCGCGGATGGTGCAGCCGGTGATTGTGACATTGGTGCGATTGCGCGCGACAATGCCGTTTGCCGAGCCGCCGCCGGTGCCGAACGTGATATTGAATCCCGCGCAGTCCAGCGCGATGTTGTCCGCGCCGAACGTGATGCACGTGGTCGTCGACGTAATGCTCTGCGTCAGCACCGTGCTGGTGTTCATCGTCGCCGGGCAGGACGTGATGACGTCCTGCGAGGTGAATCCTGGATTGGTGAAGTCGCTTGTGGTGATTTCAGGCGGCTGTGTCGCGTTTTGCGTCACTGGCGCAGGCGGCTGCGGTTCTGGCTGCGGCGCGCTCGGTGCAGGCGCGGGCGGCTGTTCAGGCGCTGCCGTGCCTTCCACGACAATCTTGACCGGCGCGCGCAGGACATTGACGCCGTCAGACGCAACAATAGTGAGCGTGCGTTCGCCTGCGAAGCCTGCTGCGGGCGTGAGCGTGAGCAGGCTGCCGTCAACCGCGGCCGCAATCTGGTCTTCCTCTGCCGCGCTGAACGAAAGCTCATCGTGCTCGGGGTCAGAGAAGTACTGCGACAAATCAATGGTGAGCGCCGTATCTTGCGGCGTGCTGAAGCTTGCAGGTCCTGTATAGATTGGCGCTTCATTGACGACTGCTGCTGCGTCCATTCCAGTGATAGGCGACGCTGCAGGCGTTGCAACGACGCTTCCCGTGACTGCGCCGCTGCCGAACTGCGGAGCGGTAATGATTCCCGTGCCCCAGAGCATCACTGCGATGCCGAAAACGCCTGCAAGGAGGACAAGCCCGATAAGAAGCCTGTCCGAGAGGGCTGCGCGCTTACTTCGCATCCTTCTCACCCCGCTTGCGCGCCGACTTCTTCAGCGTGATATTGCCGTCAACAAGGTTAAACTCGATCTCGTCCTGCTCCTTGAGGTTGAGCAGTTCCACTAATGCTTTTGGAATCGTCAGCGTATACTGATCTTTCTTCGTCCGCTGAAGCTTTCTGGTTAAACCCACCCCTAATTCTCCCCTTTTTTGATAAACGACTGATTTCCTACATAATCAATATGATTTTTCATATGAAAATTCATATGAACGTATCGTGGAGCAAAAAGAAGTAAAGCGTAGACAGTGGTCTATCCCCTTCAATTTACTCACCCCGCGCGTCGTAGGTGGAGTTTAGTTTAAGAATTTTTCCATCTGGCTATTCATATGAACGATTGTTCATGAATGCCCGCACTATATAATAGGGGGAATACGGGCAGAATCAGCGCTTTCTGTGCCTGCTGAGCGTGCGTTCGAGCTTCTTCAGGCGCTCGTCGAGCTCCTTCATGCGCTGCTTGGCCTGCACGTCAGTCTCGTGGAGCTGTTCGTGGTCCATCTTGGCAGGCGCGATGACGGGAAGCTTCGGCAAGGGCTTTTCAACAGGCTTTGGCTGCGCTTTTGGCGCTTCCCGACGCGGCGGAGCGCGCACTTCCATCACTGGCTTGGGCATTTGCGGCGGCTCGTCGCTTCGTCCGCGCGGATAGGAGAAGCCCAGCGTGACAAGCACGCCTAGGACAATGAAACCGATGAGTATCCACGTCCACGGCAGCGCGCTGACTGACTGCAAACGCTGCGTTATTGCCTGACTTGTGCCTGCGACTGTCGGCAGCGAGATCGGCTGCTCGGAAGCAGGCACTTCTGCTGGCGTTTCTACAGCAACTGAAGCCGGCTGCGGCGTTTCACCGCAGTCAAACTCTGTTGAAGGCTTGCGCGCTACGGTTCCGCAGGAGCTCTGGTCTTCGCACAGGCGCGTCTGCTTGCCGTCCGTGCACGGTCCCCAGCCTTCGCACACCCAGTTCTCAATGCAGGCCTGCGGCGACTGAACTGCAGGAGGTACTGCGGGTGGTACTGGCTGCGCAGGGATCACTCCGCCAATTGTAGGCGTGCGGTAGCCGCCGCCTCCGACCTGGATGTTCTGCACTGGCGCAGGGCTTACGTTCTGCACGGTTGTGCTCGTGTTCGCAATCCTGCTGAACAGTCCGCTGGATTCGTTCTGGAATGTGACATTCGCAGTGTTGTTGATGACTGTTCCGTTGACTACTTGCATCACATTCACCGTGATGTTGATGCGGATGACTGTTCCTGGCGTCAAATTGCCCAGGATGAACGTGTTATTACCTGAACTCGGCGTGGGCTGAGCGCTGGTGAAGACAATTTCATTAGGATAGGTGTCTACCACTGTCGTATTGAACGACGTGCCATTGCCCGTGACATTGACGACAATGGTGTAGTTCAGTTGCGTGCCGTTCTCAACCGGGTCGGGTGTGTCGGTCTTGGTGATGTTGATGTTGCTTGTGTTGAAGAGCTGGAAGATGCTGAAGTTCTGCACCGTCGTGCTCGCGGTCGCGATTCTGCTGAACAATCCGCTCGTCTCGTTCTGGAAGGTCACATTTGCGGTGTTGTTGATGACGGTGCTGTTGCTGATATTCAGCACCATCACAGTGATGTTGATGCTGCGTGTGATTCCCGCAGTCAGGTTGCCGAGCAGGAATGTGTTGTTGCCGACGGTCGGCGACGGCTGTGCGCTCACAAAAATGACTTCGTTGGGGTAGGTGTCATTGACAGTGATATTGAACGACGTGCCATTGCCTGAGGTCGTGATGTTGATCTGGTAAGTGAGGTTCTGGCTCGTGTTCACAGGGTCTGGTGAGTCAGTCTTCGTAATGCTGACATTGCTCAGGTTGAACAGCGGGATGATGGTGATGTTCTGCACTGTCGTGCTGGTGTTCGCGATTCTGCTGAACAATCCGCTGGATTCGTTCTGGAAGGTCACATTCGCAGTGTTGTTGATGAGCGTGCTGTTGCTGATGTTGAGCACCAGCAGGGTGATGTTGATGCTGCGGACCGTTCCCGGCGTCAAATTGCCCAGGGTGAACGTGTTGTTGCCAACGCTCGGCGACGGCTGGGCAGTCAGGAAGATGACTTCATTCGGATACGTGTCGTTCACGGTCACATTGAACGCCGTGCCGTTGCCCGTGCTCGTCACGTTAATTTGATACGTCAGGTTTTGGCTGGTGTTGACGGGGTCAGGCGTGTCCGTCTTCGTGATTGAGACATTGCTCGCGTTGAAGAGCGGCGTGAAGGTGAGGTTGATGACCAGCGTGCTCGTGCTCGCAATCCTGCTGAGCACTGCGCTGGTCTCGTTCTGGAATGTCACGTTCACGGTGTTGTTGATGAGCGTGCCGTTGCTGATGTTGAGCACCAGCACGGTCACGTTAATCAGGACACTCTGGCCTGCGGTCAGGTTGCCTAGGATGAAGGTGTTGTTGGTTCCTGCCAGCGGCGTCGGCTGGGCGCTCAAGAAGATGACTTGCGCAGGGTATGTGTCGTTCGCAGTCACATTGTACGAGGTTCCGTTGCCATTGCTCGTCACGTTGATGGTGTAGTTCAGCTGCGCGCTCGTGTTCACCGGGTCAGGAGCGTCAATCTTCGTGACCGAGATGTTGCTGTTGTTGAACGTGGCGTTGCCGGCCGCAAGCACAGTCGTCGACTGTGTCGCGTTGAGCGTCAGCACGCTTCCGGTCTGGTTGGTGAAGGTGATATTGGCAGTGTTATTGATAATCGTGCCATTGGTCACGTTCAGCACGAGCACGCTGATGTTCACGATGAACGCCTGGCCCGCGGTCAAGTTGCCCACAATGAACGTGTTGTTCGTTCCTGCAAGCGGTGAAGGCTGGGCGCTCAAGAAGATGACTTGTGCAGGGTACTGGTCAGTCAGCGTGATGTTCGCAGGCGAGTCCGCGGTCGCATTCACCGTTACAGTATAGTTCAGGATGCCGCTCGCGTTGACCGGGTCGGGCGAGTCGGTCTTGGTCAGCGTGACATTCGTGAGGTTGAATTGGATTACCTGTGCGCGCACCGTTGTGTTCTCGGTCACGGTCGCGAAGAACGTGACTCCGGACGCGTTCTGGAAGCTGATGTTCGCCGTGTTATTGATGACGGTGCCGTTCGTCACGTTCAGCACGAGCACAGTGATGTTGACGCTGAACGAGCTTCCGTTCGTCAGGTTACCGATGATGAACGTGTCGTTCGTTCCCGTGATGGGCGACGGCTGCGCGGTCAGGAAGATCACCTGCGCAGGATACTGGTCAGTCAGCGTGATGTTGCTCGGACTGTCGGACGTGACATTGACCGAAATCTGGTAGCTCAGGTTGCTACTCGCATTGACCGGGTCTGGCGAGTCAGTCTTCGTGAGCGTCAAGTTGGAGTTGCCCGCGGTCGACGAGTACGTCGTGAAGTGCGTCACGTTGAAGATGAGCGCGCCGCCTGCGAAGCTTTGCACGGTGCAGATGCTTGCGTCGCAGAGCGTGAACGTGTTGTCGTCCTCGAAGTCAACGAGCGGCTGGTTGCTCACGGCGCCCGTGAGCGTGATCTGGCCGGTCGTATTGAGGAAGGACAGGTTGCTCGAGTTCAGGTGCGCACGGTTGAACGAGACATTCAGCTGTCGGACGTCCACCGTGGTCGCGTTGGGCAGCTGCACGGTCGGCAGGATGCGGATGGTGCCGTTGAAGCTGACAAACACAGTGTTGGTGAACGAATTGTTCAGGCCGTCGCCGTTCGTAGAGAACCACGTCCCATTAGTCAACAGCGTCGTATTCGTAAACGTGTTGTTGAGTGCGGCAGTGCCTGCAAGGCCTGCCAGCGTAATGCTTGTTCCCGTGTTTGTCGCGAACGTGTTATTGACGAACGTGTTGTTCTGGCTCGCGCTGACACTCGCGCCCAAGCTCGTTCCTTGGCCGATGTTGTTCGTGAAATTGTTCCAGTCTGAGTTTATGTCCCCAAGCGCAATGCCTTGGTTGCCGATTCCGGTGTTGTTCACCAGCACGTTGTAGTCGCTGACAGAGATTGCGATTCCCGCGCCTGAGCCCGTATGGATTCCGCTGTTGTTCACCAGCAGATTGCCGTTGCTGCTTGACAGCTGGAGCGCAGAAGGCGCGCCTGCAGTGGTTGCCTTGTTGTTCCTGAGCGTGTTGTTGAACGCTGACGACAGGAAGATGCCCTGTCCTGACGTGCTGGTTCCGTTGTTGTTGGTGAGCGTATTGTTGACGCTTCCCGTGTCGATGCTGATGCCCACGCCCGAGACAGACGTCCCGTTGTTGTTCGCCAGCGTGACGTTTATTCCCGTCGTGACATTGATGCCGACGTTCGTCCTGCTCTGTGCAGTGTTATTTTCGATGGAGTCGTGCGCGCTGGTTTGGATTTCCATGCTCTGCTGGCTGGAGTTGCGCGCGATGTTGCTGGCGACCGTGCTCCGGTTCGTTCCCTGGAGGATGATGTTGGTCGTGAAGTTCTCGATGAAGCAGTTCCTGATGCTGATGTTCAGCCGGTTCGTTGCGGAGATGCCGTTGCCGGAGTAATTGCCGCCGATGCTGAAGCCCGAGCAGTCCAGCGAGATGTTGTCCGTGCCGAACGTGATGCACGAGCTATTGCTCTGCAGTCTTTGCGTCAGTGTCGTGGTCTCATTGATGGTCACGGGGCAGCCGGTCAGCGTGCTGATGATTACGATGACTTGCGTGCTTGCCGTCGAAATGCGGCTCAGGACGTCGCTGGTCTCGTTCTGGAACGTCACATTCACCGTGTTATTGATGAGTGTGTTGTTCGGCACGCTGCCGGAGACGTTTACCGTGATATTGATGAGGATGTTCGTTCCCGCGGTGAGGTTGCCCAGGATGAATGTGTTGTTCGTTCCTGCGAGCGGGCTTGGCTGGGCACTATCAAAGACGACCTGCGGCGGATACGTGTCGTTCACGGTCACATTGTACGCCGTGCCGTTGCCATTGCTCGCGACCGCGATCGTGTAGCTCAATTGCGAGCCGTTTTCGACCGGATCGGGGAAGTCGGTCTTGACGACGCTGATATTGCTCGAGTTGAACGTGGCGTTCGGGGCAGCGAGCACGGTCGTGCTCTGTGTCGCAGTCACGGCGACCTGTGAGCCGGTCTGGTTGTGGAAGCTGATGTTCGCCGTGTTGTTGATGACGGTGCCGTTCGTCACATTCAGCACCAACACAGTGATATTGACAATGAATGTGTTGTTCTCGGTCAGATTGCCCACTATGAACGTGTTGTTGGTTCCTGCCAGCGGGCTGGGCTGCGAGTCCAGGAAGATGACTTGCGCAGGGTAAGTGTCGGTCAGCGTGATGTTCGCCGGCGAGTCAGCGGTCGCGTTGATAATAATAGTATAGCTGAGGTTGCTGCTCGCGTTCACCGGGTCAGGGCTGTCCAGCTTCGTGAGCGTGACATTGCTCAGGTTGAACACGGTGTTGTTCTGCACCGCAGTGATGGTCACGTTGTTGCTGCACGTCGTGTTGCCGTCGCTGATGTTGTCGTTCGGCGTGGCGCACGCAGACCAGATATCTCCTGCAATGGTCTCGTTGCTCGCGATGATGAGCGGCTGGTGGTGCGCGACGCCTGCCTGGTAGTCCTGCCTGATCTGGTCGGGCGTCAGCGTGCGGTTGTAGACGCGCACTTCGTCGATGAAGCCGTTGAAGAACTCGTCGCTGATTTCCGTGTTGCCGCCGATGACGAGCGGCGTCGTGCTCGTGGCGATTGCGCCGGTATTTGCCACGGTGTTGTTCAGCTCGCCGTTGAGGTACAGCCGCAGGTTCGCGCCATCGTACGTTCCCACCATATGGAACCACGTGTTCAGCGGGATGCTGAAGTTGCTTGTGACTTGGCCTATCGTTCCTGCGCCGCCGGTGGAAACGCCGAATTTCACTGTGTTTGTGCCGCCGGTGCGATACAGTGCATACCTGATGAACGGATCTGCGTTTGTGTTGACCTCTTTCACCACGATCCTGTCGAACAATGCCGGCGCCGATTCCGGCGTCTGCACCCATGCTTCCATGGTCAGCGCGCTTCCTGCGATGCTCAGCGAGGGCGAGTCGTTGAACTGGATGAAATCGTTCGTGCCGTCAAAGTCATAGTAGCCGCCAATCTGGCCTGTCGCGTTCCAGACCGGCGCGTTCGCCTGCGTTCCGCCGCCAAGCGTGCCGCTGTTGTTGAACGAGCTGTAGTCGCGGATGCCGTTCCCCAGCGTCGCGTTCGTGACGTTCGTCTCGAACGGCAGGTTGATGACTGCGATGCTTGTCGCATTGCGGCGGAAGTCCGTGATGTTCTGCACGGAGTAATTCTGGGCGCTGGTCGCGTTGATGATGAAGACGGTCAGGTTCTGGTTGGTGTCATTGAGGGAGACATTCGTGGTGTTGAGGATGACCTGCGCGATGGTCGGCGGGCTGTAGGTCGAGTTCTGCTGCGCGAAGATGGTCACGTTGTTGCTGCACGTCGTGTTGCCGTCCGTGAGGTTGTCATTAGGTGTGGCGCAGGCCTGCCAGATGTCGCCTGCCTGCGTTTCCGGCTGCACGATCGTCATCACGTGCTTGCTCGCGTTGCCGTCGAGGTAGAGCTGCTTGACCTGCGCGGCAGAGAGCGAATGGTTGAAGATGTATGCCTCGTCGACGCGTCCCTGGAGCGGCACTCCTGCCGAAGCCCGTGAGCCGATGGTGACATCGACATTGTTCAGAATGGTGTTGCCTGCAAGGTTGTCGCTCACGGTCGTCATCGACTCGAGGTTGCCGTCAACGTAGAGAGTCACTCCTGCCGCGGTCCCTGAGCCGTTATATGCGCAGACGACATTGTGCCAGCTGCCGTCGCGCACGACGGTGGAGCCTCGCACTTGAATGAGATTGGCGGCACTGCTCTCAATGAGGCAGTTGATAACACCGCCCGCTCCGTTGTCAATCAAATAGTAGTATCCCCTGAAGTTTCCGCTGTTCTCTTCCTTTGCGATGATGAAGTCGTCGTTCGCGCTGTTCGTGGTGTTTATCCAGGAGGAAAGCGTGAATGGCTGATTGAATTCGATGTCGAAGAGGCTTTCGTTGCCGACATCAATATAGTCGTCGGTTCCGTCGAACTGGTAGCATCCGCCAACCTTGCACTGCGTGTCCCAGACGGGCGCTTGTCCTGCGGCGCCATTGCCGAGCGTTCCATTTGCCTCATCGGTGGAGTAGTCCCTGATCGCGCGCGCGCTCACGGAGCTGACGTTCGTCTCGAACGGCATGTTCAGCAAGGCAATGCTGAAGTTGTTCGTGCGGAAGTCCGTGATGTTTTGCACTGCATCGCCATTCGCGTCCGTCGCGTTGATGATGAAGACGGTCAGGTTCTGGTTCGTGTCATTCAGCAACGGGTTCGTCGTGTTCAGGATGACTTGCGCAATGGTTGGCGCGACATTCGTGCCGTTCTGTACCGCAAGGATGGTCACGTTGTTGCTACAGGTGGTGTTGCCGTCGCTGATGTTGTCGTTCGGAGTTGCGCAGCCCTGCCAGACATCGCCTGCCGCGAGCTCGTCCGCGGTGATCACGTCCAGGCTCTTGTTCTGGATGCCGTCCTGGTAGAGCTGGCTTATCTGCGTCGGGGTGAGCGTGCCATTGAAGACCATCACTTCGTCAATCTGGCCGCCGAAGAACTGGAGGGTGCCGGGGTTGTCTCCTGCGCCGATGACGATTCCCTCGCTCTGCGAGTTGATGGTGAGTGTTGTGGTCAGGTTGATCTGGCCGTCGATGGACAGCTTGGTGCCGCCCGCGACCCCGCTTTGGAACGTGAAGCCGACCAGGTGCCATTCGCCGTCCGCGACATTGATGCCCGTGGTGCGGTCGGCCGCGGCGTTCCAGTCGTGGATGATGAACACATTGTCCAGCAGGAACATACCATAGGCGTCCTGCTTGATCACGATGCCGCGGTAGCTCGCGCCCGCGTTTGCCGTGCGTATCCACGCAAAGACGCTGCCGTTGGCGAGGTTGGTGGAGCCCGCAGGCGGCTCGGTGAGTGAGATGAAGTCGTTGCTTCCGTCAAAGACATAGTCTCCGCCGACCTTGCCGGAGTTGTTCCAGAGCGGGGCGTTCGCCGCGGTGCCGCCGCCCAGCGTGCCGTTGTTGCCCCAGGTCCCGTAGTCGCGAATGAGTCCGGTCGCGACGCTGGTGACATTGGTCTCGAACGGCATGTTCACGACTGCGATGCTCACGTTGTTCCTGCGGAAGTCGGTGATGTTCCGCACCGCAGCATTGCTGGCGCTGGTCGCGTTGATGACGAACAAGGTGAGATTCTGGCTGGTGTCGTTCTTGCTCGGGTCGGTCGAGTTGAGGATGACCTGCGCGATGACCGGCGCGACCGTCTGCACGCTGTTGATGGTGACGTTGTTGCTGCAGACAGTCGTGCCATCGCCGCTGCTTCCGGTGAGGTTGTTGTCGTTCGGCGTGGCGCAGGCCTGCCAGACATCGCCTGCGACGGTGTTGCCGCGGGTGATGATCTGCGGGTGCCTTCCTGCGACGCCCTCGATGTACAGCTGTTCGATCTCTGATGCGGTGAGCGAGCGGTTGTAGACGCGGAATTCGCTCATCTCGCCAGTATACGTTCCTGCGCCGCCGTTGTTGATGTCGCCCAGCCGCATCGTCGTCCACGCGAAGCCGCTGCTCGCGCTGCCATTGGCGGTCGCGATGAACGTGCCGTTGCGGTAATACGTGATGTGCCGTGCGCCGTCAAAGCTGAAGATAAGCACGATGTGGTACCAGTTGCCGCCGACCACGTCAAGGGCGAGCGTGGGGTCGCCGCCGTGCCATTCAATCACTCCACCGGGGAAGTTGCGCAGCACGCCGCCCGAGCCAGGCGCAGTGTCGAAGATGCCGACAGGGCTGCTCGTCGCTGGCTTCACCCAGAATTCGAACGTCAGCGGGAGGGTCGGCGCGGTCGCAGGTGCGGTGATGAAGTCATTGCCGTCAAAGTAGTACGCGCCGCCCAGCGGTCCCGAGAGGTTCCACGTGGGATTCTGGCCTGCAGTGCCCAGCGTGCCGTTCGCGCTGTACGTGCTGTAGTCGCGGACGCTTGCCGAGACCGTGCTGATATTGGTCTCGAACGCGTAGTTCACGACCGCGATGCTGATGTTGTTCCTGCGGAAGTCGGTGATGTTCCAGACGGTGTTATCGTCCGCGTCGGTCGCGTTGATGATGAACAGGGTCAGGTTCTGGTTGGTGTCGTTCAGCGTGACATCTGTCGTGTTCAGGATGACCTGCGCGATGACGGGCCTGTTGGACGTCACCACGTGCGTGCTTTCCGTGACATTTGCCGTGAACATCGCGCCGGTGCTGTTCTGGAAGCTGATGTTTGCCGTGTTGTTGATGTCGATGCCGTTCGACGTATCCGAACGCACCATGACGGTGATGTTGATGATGAACGTATCGTTCTCAGTCAGGTTGCCCACGATGAATGTGTTGTTCGTTCCGCTGATGGGCGACGGCTCTGCGCTCACGAAAATAGTCTGGTTGGGATAGATGTCGGTGAGCGTGACATTGAACGCGTCCTGCGCGGTGAGGTTGAGCAGTATTGCATAGCTCAGCGTGTTGCCTGCAAACACAGGGTCAGGGGTATCGGTCTTGGTCAGGGCAAGCGAAACGCCTCCTTCCACGACAGTATAGGTGGTGAAGTGCGAGGTGTTGAACGTGAAGACATTGTCCGCATAGCTCTGCGTGGTGCAGAACGGGTTGATGAACGGCACGCAGTTCACGAACGTTCCGGTGTCCGCGAGGTCGACCTGCGCCTTGGGCGTGCCGAAGTTCACACCGAAGAACGTGATGTTCGCCGTCGTGTTCATGCCTTGCATGCCGGTCGCGTTCACGAAGGCCCTGCGCGTCTGCAGCCGCGTCCGCGCGCTGATGTTGCCGACGTTCGCGCTGAACTCGGTCCACGAGACGCGCGCGACGGTCTGGTTTTCCAGCGAGAAGTTTGCGCCCTGGAGATACAGCGTGTTGCTGTCGTTGAATTGGCTGCTGTAAATGAACACGAGCCTTCCCGTTGCGTTCACGCTCGAGTTGCCGATGATGAGGCGCGACGTGTTGAACACCGTCGTCTGGTTCTCGTCCGCGCTCCAGTTGATGCGGTTTGCGCGGAACGTGTCCGTCACGAGCACGGTCGCGTTGCTGAAGATGAGCGTGTGGTTTGTCGTGACATTGCCGAAGCTCATCGGCTCGTCCTCCTGCTCCCATCTCCAGCCCTCCTGCAGGGTGAGCACGTTATCGTCAACGTCATAGAATCCGAGCGTTCCCGGCTGGCCCCGGTAGGAGCTCCCGCTTCCGTTCTCCCCGCCGGTCACTGCCGCGCGCGAAAGGAAATATGCGCTGGTGTTGAAGCGCACGATGATGCGTCCGCCGCCTGCTCCGCCGCTGGACGCGTCCGCGAAGAACGACACTCCCGCATCGCCTCCGCGCGCGCTGAGCGTGCCATTGCCCTCGAAGATGCCGGTGATGATGTTGATGGAGCCGCCCGAGCCTCCTCCGCCGGTGTTGACGCTCGAGCCAGATGTGCCGTTCACGCCATCGGCAATGATGGATCCGTTGACGCTCACGCGCGCGGCGCTGATTGCGATCGTTCCGCCGCCCGAGCCGCCGGGCGTCTGCGCGCTTCCCGAGCCTCCGCTTCCGAGCGTGTCAGGATTCAATGAGCTGCCGTACGGGCCGCGCACGACCGAGATGATTCCTGCTGCCGCCTGTCCTCCCTTGCCTGCATGGGATGCGCCCGTGCCGCGCGTGAAGCCGTCATTGATGACGCCGCCGCCCGGTCCGGAACCGTTCTGGCTGATTGCGCCGCCCATAAAGCCCGAGCCGTTCAGCAGGATGAACGCGCCATCCAGGAGCGAGACATTGGCCGCGGAGATGTTGATGAAGAGTGTGATGTTGCCGCTCGCGTTGTCCGCGCGCAGGGTGGCGTTGCTCATCACGAGCGTTCCCACGGAGAAGTTCAGCGTGGTGTCATTTGCGCGCGTGAGCGCGTCGGTGATATTGATGATGGTAAAGTTCCAAATGCTCTTGTCGTCGCTCTGCCAGCGCCAGCCTTCCACAACGGTGAGGATGTCGTTGTCGATGTCGAGGAAGCCGAGCGTTCCGGGCTCGCCCGTTGACGATGATCCGCTTCCGTTCTGGCCGCCGGCCACGGACGCCTGCGCGACGGGGAACGTGCTGGTATTGAACCGCACGATGATGCGTCCTCCACCTGCTCCGCCGCTTGACGCGTCCGCGAAGAACGACGTTCCTGCGTTTCCTCCGCGGGCAGTGATGGTGCCGGTGCCTTCAAAGATTCCTGCGACGATGGCGATGCTGCCTCCCGAGCCTCCTCCGCCGGTGTTGACGCTTGATCCGTCCGTGCCGTTCGCGCCGTCCGCGTTGAGCGTGCCGTTGATGCTTGCGCGCGCCGCGCTGATGAAGATGACGCCGCCGCCTGAGCCGCCGGGCGTCTGCGCGCTTCCCGAGCCTCCCGAACCGAGCGTGTCAGGATTCAGTGTGCTTCCGTACGGGCCGCGCGCGACCGTGATGATTCCTCCTGCCGGCTGTCCTCCCTTGCCGCCGTGTGCTGCGCCGGTGCCGCGCGTGAAGCCGTCATTGATGACGCCACCGCCCGGTCCGGAACCGTTCTGGCTGATTGCGCCGCCGGCAAATCCTGTCCCGACGACGGCGATGACTGCATCATCCTGCACGCTCAGGTTGCCTGCGCTGAGGTTCACCTGTGTGAGGTTGGTGATGAGCGAATTGTTCAGCGCGATGGTGTCTGCGGCGGCGCTGAGCGTCAGGTTGAGCTGGTAGTCGACCGTCAGGTTCTCCTGCGTGAACGACGCATTGGTGAACGTGAGCGTGCCTGAGGAGATAGTCACGCTGCTGTCATTCGAACGGGTGAACGCGTCGGTCACATTGATGACGGTGAAGTTCCAGACGTCTGTGTCCTCGCTTGTCCAGCGCCAGCCTTCTGAAATCGTGAGCGTATCGTCATCGATATCAATGAATCCGAGCGTTCCGGGCTGGCTGTAAAAGACCAGCGCGCTGACGTTTTCCGTTCCGGTGACGTGCGCGTTGGCGATGGGGAACGTGCTGGTGTTGAACTGCGCGATGATGTGTCCGCCCGCGCCCGAACCGCCGGACTGGATGCCTGTGCTCTGGTCCCAGCCGCCGAAGCCGCCGCTCGAGAGCAATCCGCCGGTGCCGTCAAAGGAGTCTGCGGTGATGAAAATGCTTCCTCCTGAGCCGCCGCCGCCGGAATCGGTGCCGTCAGTTCCATTGCCGCCGTCCACGCTTACCGTTCCGCTGATATTCACGCGTGTGCCGCTGATGATGGCGAGGCCGCCGCCGTTTCCTGCAGGGTGGTTGCCGTTTTCGCCGGTTCCCCCGCCGCTGCCCAAGGTGAGCGGGTTGAGCGAGCTTCCATACGGCCTGCCGCCTGCGCCCTGGACGACATTGCTCCGGCCGCCGATGCCTCCGTGGCCCGCTCCACCGCCGCCGCGGTTGAAGTTAACCGGGTCGATGCCTCCACCGGGACCTGAGCCGTTGGAGTTGCCGTTGAAGCCACCCTCAAAGCCCGTGCCGGTCAGGTTGATGGCTGCGTCTTCGAGGATGGTGACGTCCGCCGCGGTGATGTTCACAACCGTCAGGTTGACGATGAGCGAGCGGTTCATCAGCACCACGCTCGCATTGACGCTGAATGTCGTGTTCACGTGGATGCCGAAGGTCAGGTTTTCCTGGGTGATCGACGAGTTCTCCAGCGTGAACCGCAGCGCATCGACGCTCACGGCGCTTTCGTTCGTGCGCGTGTACGCATTGCTCAGGTTGATGACGGTGAAGTTCCAGACGTCCGTGTCCTCGCTTGTCCATCGCCAGCCTTCTACAATCGTGAGGATGTCGTCGTCGATGTCGATGAAGCCGAGCGTTCCCGGCTGGCTGAAGAAGCCCAGCCCGGAGACGTTCTCTGTTTGTTCGACGTGCGCGTTGGTCACCGGGAACGTACTGGCATTGAACCGCGCGATGATGTGGCCGCCCGCTCCCGAGCCGCCGGCTTGGATGCCTGTGCTCTGGTCCCATCCGCCATAGCCGCCGCGCGCGCTCAGGTTGCCGCTGCCCTCAAGCGCATCGGTGATGATATTGATGGAGCCGCCCGAGCCGCCTCCGCCGGAATTGGTGCCGTCAGACCCATTGCCGCCGTCTGCATTAATGGTGCCATTGAGAATGATGTGGCTCGCGCTGATAATGACGATGCCGCCTCCGTTTCCGCCTGGGTGGTTGCCGCTTTCGCCGGTTCCCCCGCCGCTTCCAAAGGTGAACGGGTTGAGCGCGCTGCCGTACGGCCTGCCGCCCGCGCCCTGGACGACATTGCTCTGGCCGCCGATGCCGCCGTGGCCCGCTCCACCGCCGCCGCGGTTGAAGTTGACCGGATCGATGCCGCCTCCGGGACCGGAACCATTCGAATTGCCATTGAAACCGCCTTCAAAGCCCGTGCCGGTCGCATTGATGAGCGAGTCTGCGCCCAGCGTGAAGTTCCCTGCGGTGATATTGATGACTGCTCCGTCAATCTCCGAGGGGTCCATCACGAAATTCTCCGCGCTTATGGTGAGGGAGACATTGACGTCGATGCCGGTGGTCACGTTCTCTTTGCTGATGCTCGCGTTGTGCAGGACAATCAGGACTGCGGTGATGTTCACCGTGCTCTCGTTCGTGTGCGTGTACGCGTTCGTGAGGTTGATGACGGTGTAGTTCCAGACTGCCGCGTCCTCGCTGGACCATCTCCAGCCTTCAGTGATGGACAGGATGCTGTCGTCCATGTCCAGGAAACCGACCGTTCCCGGCTGTCCGAGATTGACCAATGCGGTCACGTTCTCCGCTCCGGGCGCGTGCGCGCTCGTGATATTCATCGTGCTCGTGTTGAACTTCACTGCGATGTGGCCACCCGAGCCCGAGCCGCCGGACTGGATTCCTGTGCTTTGGTCATTGCCGCCGAAGCCGCCGCGCGCAGTGAAGCTGCCGTTTCCGAAGAGCGTATTTGCGACCACGAGGATGCTTCCTCCCGAGCCGCCGCCGCCGGAATTGGTGCCGTCAGACCCATTGCCTGCGCTCGCACTGATGACACCGTTCAGCACGACGTTCTGGCCGAAGATGGAGACCGCGCCGCCGCCGTTTCCGCCGGTGTGGGTGCCGCCGTCACCGGTTGCGCCGCCGCTGCCGGGCGTCATCGGGCTCAGGGAGCTGCCGTACGGCCTTCCGCCTGCGCCCTGCGGCACATTGCTCTGGCCGCCGATTCCGCCGTGTCCTGCGCCGCCGCCGCCGCGATTGATACTGACCGGGTCGATGCCGCCTCCGGGGCCGGAGCCGTTCGCATTACCATCCGCGCCTCCAGGGTATCCGGTGCCGTTCGCGTTGATGAACGCGCGCACCCCGAGCAGGAAGTTGTCCGTGATAAACGCGATTGAGTTGTTGGAGACCGCGGTCGAGTTCACCCTGATACGCGCCCGCGCAACAAAGGTGATGTTCGTGCACGTGGCGTTGCCGGTGAAGGCTGAGTCATTCAATGAGAGGTCGCCGCAGTTCTGCTGCGGCAAACCGTCCTGGTAGAAGTAATTGAGCAGGCGGAACGAGGAGCCGTCGATACGGTTGTTGACTCCGCTCGTGGTGTTCGTCGCGTTGATGGCTGGCGAGTCATACAGGGAGAGCCTGTTGAGGTCGCCGAGCACGAGCGTGCAGTTCCGCACCGTGAAATTATACTTGTCTTCCGCGAAAATAGCGCTTCCCGGGCCTGTTGTCGCATACGTTATCGTGTTCCCTGCGCATTCCAGCGTGATGCTGTTATTGCCGATGGTGATGCACGTGCCCGTGCCCGAAACGCTCGTCGTCAGGAACGAGCTGGTATTGATGACTGCGCAGTCCGAGAGCGGCTCGAAGTTCTCGGTCGCCTCAACGAGCGTCGTCTCCTCGGTGTCGTTCAGCGTGAACACGTCGCTCGTGTCGTTCTGGAACGTGATGTTCACGGTGTTGTTGATGACGGTGCCGTTGGTGACGTTGACGATGCCTGAATCGTTCGTCAGCGACTGCACCGTGATGTTCACTATGAACGTCGTGTTCTCGGTCAGGTTGCCCAGGATGAACGTGTCGTTCGTGCCGTCGATCGGGTCAGGCTGCGAGGAATTGAAGACAACTTCAAGCGGGTACAGGTCGGTGAGCGTGACATTGTTCGCGTTGCCGTTCAGCACGCTCACGGCGACGCTGTAATTGAACAGCGAGCCGATGCGCACCGGGTCGGTGCTGTCGGACTTTTCGAGCAGCAGGACCAGGTCCGAAGACGAGTAGGTCGTGAAGTGCGTGACGGTGAAGCGGATGAAGTTGTCGCCCGTCTCGAGCAGCGTGCAGGTGTCCGGGCAGCCCTGGAAGTGGTTGGTGTCCGTGTAGTCGACCACGGGCTTGTTGTTCGTGAGATTGAATCCTTGCAGGAAGATCTCCGCGCTCGTGTTCAGGAACGGGAAGTCGACGCTGTTCACATAGGCGTGGTTGATGGTGGTATTGAGGTCGCTCTGCTGGACAATGACGACATCATCAATGTAGAAATTGTAGAACAGGAGGGTGCCATTTGCGTTGACAAACGTGGTGTTGATGAAAGTAGTGTTCCCGTTCAAGGAAGTATATATCCAGCTGCCGGTCGCGATGAGCCGGTTGTTGCTGTATGTCGAGTTGCCGTTAAACCCCACGAGCGCGCCAGTGGTGCTGCCATTCACAGTGATATTATTGGAGTCTGCAAGCTCTCCGACACGCAGACCCTCTGCGGTGGAACCCCGCGCGAGGATGCGGTTGAAGAACGCCCCATTTGCCAGCACGCCGCTCGGTCCTGAGCCGAACGCCTGCACGTCATTGTTGGTCGCGTTGAGGAATGTGCCGAAGCCGGTGACGCCGTTCATCCCTGTTGAGGTTGCGCTTCCACCGGTCGAGTTGACGGTGATACTGTTCCCGACGACTTCCACATCGTGGGGATTCGAGGTCGCGTCAACCATCACGCCGACCGTCCTGATTCCGCTGCCGGAAAGGAATCCGCGGATGTCATTGTCGGAGATGCTGACATTATTGCTGAAAAGATTGAACTGGATCGCGTTGGCGATCGCCTGAGCGCCTCCGAACGACGACGCATTGATGCGGTTGCTTGAGATGTTGATGTTTCCCGTCCGAACAATCTCAATTCCCAGCGACGTCTCGCCGGATGCAACGAGGGTGTTGTTGAAAATGAGCGAATCGTTCGTGTCCTGCAGCACGATCGCGTGGTCGTTGAATCCGCCGACAGTGCCGTCGATCAGGCGGCAGTCCCTGACTGTGACATTGAAGAGCGTCCTGCCTGATTTGTTGATGTTGATCGCGGAGATGAAGCTCGTGAAGCCTGAGATGTTTCGCAGACCTTGCGTGTCCCAGGTGATAGTGTGGCCTGCGCAGCTGAAGCTCACGTTGTCTGTCTGGATGACGATGCAGGTGATGTTCCGCGAGAGGTCGGTGCTGAGCGCGTACTCGCCCGGCGTGCTGATGTTCGTGCAGGCGCTGATGCTCGTGACTTGCGTGTTGAATACAGGATTGGTGAATTCTTCTTCCTGCGTATTGAACGGCGTCTCGTTCGCTGCGGACTCGTTGGTCGCGGGCGGCTGCTCCACAGGCGCAGGAGCTTCCTGCTGCGGTGCAGGCGGCGTGGCCTGCGTGCCTTCCACGACAATCTTGACCGGCGTGCGCGCGAGGTTGACGCCGTCTGACGCGATGACGGTCAGCGAACGCTCGCCCGCGAAGCCTGCCGCAGGCGTCAGCGTGAGCGCGTTGCCGTCGATGGCGACTGCGATGACGTCTTCGGACGACGCGATGAAGGTGAGTTCGTCGTTTTCCGCATCGGAGAAGTACTGCGACAAGTCAATCGTGAGTGCTGTGTCCTGCGGCGTGCTGAAGCTGGCAGGGCCTCTATAGATAGGCGCCGTGTTCGGAGCGGGCGTGGCCGTGAATGACGGCTGCGTTTCGAGATCATCCGCTGCGAGGCCGGTGATGGACGCGACCGCGCTGCCGGTGACGCCGTGCTGCTGCGCAAAGGAGACGATTCCCGTCGCCCAGAGCATCACGCCGATGCCGAGCAGCCCTGCAAGTAGCACAATGCCAATAAGCGTCCGTTCAGACACCACCCCTCGTCTGTTTCTGCCCATGTCCCCCATCAATTGATTACTTTTTTCTCACCCGGCTCTTCTTTTTCGGAGCTCTGATCGTGACTTTGTTCCTCTCCAGCAGCGTGCTGATGCGGTCGAGCGAGTCAAAGACGTCCTTCATGTCGTCCTCGACCTTCGGTTTGGGCTGGAAGAAGCTGAACAAGGGCTTCTTCGGGCCCGCGTGCTTGTGCTCTGCCTTCGGAGCCTTGATTGCTGCTTTCTTCGGCGCGGGCTCGTCTTCAAGGACTATTTCCTCAGGCGCATCAGGCAATGCAGGGATGCGCGGAACGCGCGGCGCTCCTCCGAAGTCCCTGCCGCGCTCGGCAAGCCGCAGCACTGCGACAAACAGCAGCAATACGACAAAGGTGATGTACTCGACCGGCAGGAATGCCCTGCTGATGATGTAGTGTGCGACAAGCGCGATGAGTGTGATTCCTCCGATGATGTCCACTGCCGCCAGCCAGTGCCCGCTCGCGCGATCGCTGCGGTAACGCAGCATGTGCGTCATTGCGATAAGCGCGAAGAGGATGAGCAATACGTCAATCGCGACCGGCAGGATGCCTACAAGCGTCCAGCTCTTTGATTTCTCCTGCACAACAACCGGAACGGGCGCGCTCACTTGCACGGGCGCAGGCTGTTCAGGCTCCACAGGTATCGGCTGCTCGCGCAGCGGCGTAATCGCGCAGCGCTGCTCGGTCGCCGGCTTCAATGTCGCCGTGCCGCACTGGCTCAAGTCGACGCAGATTCTTGCCTGGCTGGCGTCCTGGCACTGGCCCCACTGCTCGCACGCCCAGCTTTCGACGCACGGTCCTGACGGGGCGGGAACTCCTGCCGCGACAGTCTCATTGCGTCTGATGCTGAATCCTCCGCCGCCACCGCTTCCGCCGCTGCTGCCTTGCGGCGTCGGAGGCGTGGGCGTCGGCGTGACGTTCTGCACCAGCGTGCTCGTGTTCGCAAGCGCGCTCAGCAAGTCACTCGACTCGTTCTGGAACGTGACATTGACGGTGTTGTTGATGACGGTTCCGTTTGCGACCTGCGTCACATTGACCGTGATGTTCAGCACGACAACCGTTCCCGCGGTCAAGTTGCCGATGATGAACGTGTTATTGCCCGAACTCGGCGTCGGCTGGGCGGTGTTAAAGACGACTTCAGCAGGGTACGTGTCGATGACGGTTGTATTGAACGCCGTGCCGTTGCCCGTGCTCGTGACCGTAATAGTATAGTTGAGCTGCGTGCCGTTCTCGACCGGGTCGGGCGTGTCGCTCTTCGTCACGCTGACATTGCTGAGGTTGAAGACTGGCGGGTTCAGGACGGTGGTGTTCTGCGTGGTGACTCTGCTGAACAATCCACCGGTCTCGTTCTGGAACGTGACATTGACGGTGTTGTTGATGACCGTGCCGTTCGTGATGTTCCTGACCGCGACGCTGAAGTTGATGGTGAAGAGCGTGCCGGGCGTCAGGTTGCCGAGCGTGTACGTGTTGTTCGTTCCCGGAACGAGCGGAGGGGAGGACATGAACGCGATAACTTCCGCAGGGTACGTGTCATTGACAATCACGTTGAACGCGGTGCCGTTGCCGTTACTCGTGACATTGATTTGGTAGGTCAGTATGTCGCCTGCAGTCACCGGGTCGGGCGTGTCGGTCTTGATGACACTGATGTTGCTCAGGTTGAACAACGTTGTGACATTGACCGTCACGTTCTGCACAGTCGTACTCGCGTTCGCGAGCGCGCTCAGCAGGCCGCCGGTCGTGTTCTGGAATGTGACATTGACGGTGTTGTTGATGACGGTGCCGTTGATGACGCCTGCCGAGACATTCACAGTGATATTGAGCACGACGACCGCGCCCGCAGACAGGTTGCCGAGGATGAACGTGGTGTTCGTTCCCGGCACCGGAGACGGCTGGCCGCTGTTGAAGATGACCTGCGACGGATACGTGTCATTGACCGTGACATTGAACGCGGAAACGCCGCTGATGACCGTCACCGTGATAGTATAGTTGAGCTGCGTGCCGTTCTCGACCGGGTCGGGGGTGTCGGTCTTGGTCACGCTGATCGTGCTGTCGTTAATCTGCGGCGGATTGCTGACGGTGGTGTTCTCGGTCACGCTCAGCGCGATGACGCTGCCCGTGCTGTTCTGGAACGAGATGTTTGCAGTGTTGTTGATGACGGTGCCGTTGGTGATGTTCAGCACGAGCACGGTGACGTTTACCGTGAACGACATATTCGCGGTCAGATTGCCGACAATGAACGTATTGTTCGTTCCGCCGATGGGCGACGGCTGCGCCGTGAGGAAGATGACTTGCGCAGGGTATTGGTCGGTCAGCGTAATATTACTCGGGCTGTCGGACGTGACATTGACCGAAATCTGGTAGCTCAGATTACTGCTGGCATTGACCGGGTCGGGCGAGTCGGTCTTGGTCAGCGTGATGTTCGAGTTGCCGGTGGTCGACGAGAACGTCGTGAAGTGCGTGACATTGACAACCAGCGTGCCGCCCGCGAAGCTGACGACTGAACAGATGCTCGCGTCGCAGAACGAGAACGAGTTGTCGTCGTCAAAGTCCACCAGCACCTGGTTGCTCGTCGCGCCGGTGAACGTGACTTGTCCGGTCTGGTTGAGGAACGTCAGGTTCGTGCTGTTCAGGAACGCGCGGTTCGCGCTCGTGTTCAGCCGCGCAATGCTCACGTTGGCGCTTCCCGGGATGTTCGCGAGGCCGAAGACGCGGATGCTGCCTGCGCTGCCCTGGAAGAGCGTGTTCGTGATGTTGTTGTCGGGGCTTGTCCCGTCGGTAATAATCCAAGTCGCATTGGTGAAGAGTGTGGTGTTGGCAAAGGTGTTATTAGTGCTTAAGACCAGGATTGCCAGTGCCGTGGCGCTCCCGCTGCTGGCGGTATTATTCAGGAACCGCGACCTGCTGTAGACGCGCACGTCGATACCGCTGCTTGCCGTACTGATTCCTGTGTTGTTCACTGCAAGGTTATCGCCGCCGGTAAGGAATTGCATGCCGAACGAGCCGTTGCTTGTTCCGGTGTTGTTGATGGCAGTCTGATTGTCGCCGCCGATCGCGAATCCCACGCTTGCAACGCCCGTTCCGACGTTATTGAGGAACGTGTCATTGAACGCGCCGCCGCCTGCGCCGATGGAGATGCCGGCGGGACCGGTTCCGTTGTTGCCCACAACGATGCTGTTGACGAAACTCAATGGCGAGTGGATGCCGACCGATGTGTTGCTGACGCCGGTGTTGCCGGTCAGGTTAAAGTCTGCCCCGTCGATTCTGATGCCTGAGGTCGCATTGCTCCTGCCAGTGTTATTGACGAGCGTGAGGTTGCCGCCCGCGACGCTGATTGCGATGCCATTCGTGCTGATGCCGAGGTTGTTGGCGTACGTGCTCCTTGCGCTGCTGAATGAGAGGCCGGGGACGCCGATGCCGGTGCTTCCCGTCACGTTGTTGAAGCTGCCGGTGGTGACCAGCATTCCGACGTCTACGCCGATGCCGGTGAGGTTGGTCGCGCGGTTGCCCGAACTGAGGATTTGGATGCCGCGGTGGTTGAGGCTTACGCCCCTGCTGTCATTGACGGTCGTATTGTCAATTTGGATATTCAGCCCCACGCCTGACGAGCTGTTGCTCGTGCCGTTCACGCCGATGAGCGTGTTGTTGGTGCCTGCAGTGGTGGAATTGACCAGCTGGATTCCGTCCCGGTTGACCGCGCCCTCGCCCGAGACGTTCACGAGGAGGTCGTTGACGGCCGAGTAGAGCAGGACGCCTTCCTGCGCCGCGCTGCGCGCGGTGTCATTGCGCATCACGCTGTTGTTGACGCGGTCGAGCACGATATCCTGCGTGAAGTTATTGACGAAGCAGTTGACGATGGAGATGTTGTTCCTTGCGGTCGCATTGATGCCGGTGCCGTTCTGCGTGCCGTTGAGGGCGAATCCGCCGCAGTCGAGCGCGATGCTGTCATTGCCGAACGTGATGCAGCTGCTGTTGCTTTGCAAGTTCTGCGTCAGCGTCGTGCTCACATTAATGGTGATGGGGCATCCGGTGATGTTCGTCCCGCTCTCCGCGCTCTGGTAGCTGGTGAAGTGCGACGTGTTGAACGTGAAGACGCCCCCTGCGTAGCTGAGGTTGGTGCAGAACGGGTTCGCCGTGCTGATGCAGTCGCTGAATGCGCCGCCGTCAACGAACGCGACCTGCGCTTTCGGGCTGACCGATACGATGCCTTTCAGCGCGATGATTGCAGTCTGGTTGAGGAACGTCAGGTTGGTGCTGTTGAGGAAGGCGAGGTTCGCGGTGATATTGAGCCGCTGCGCGCTCACGTTGTTGGTGCCGTTTATCTGGACCAATCCAGGGAACTGGACCGAGCCGTTCTGCGCGATGAATGTTGTGTTGGTGAAGTTCGAGGAGGTTGCGGCGGTTCCTTCTTGCTGGATCCAAGGGTCATTGAGCGCGGAAAGGGTTGTGTTCGTCAGCGTCACGGTTGTTGTGCCAAAGACGCCGTCGATGACTATCAGCGAAGTGTTCGTCTCTGCCAATGACGTGATGTTCGTATTCGCGATGGTCACGTTGCTCAGGATGGAGAGCAGCATGCCCATGAAGAACTTGGCAGAGCCAAGCAGGACGATTGTGTTGTTGCGTACGACCGCGTTGCTCAGCGACGCGAGCTGGAACGCCCGCTTGGTGTTGATGGTGTCTGTCGTGTTGATTGCGAGGATAATGGTGTTGTTCTCGACCACGAAGTCCGCGCCGCCGCCCACGCTGATTCCCGTCGCGTCGCTCGTGTCGGACAGATTTACTACAACAGTATTGCCTGCGAATGTGGCGTTGCCGCCATTGATGACAAATCCTGTCGGCTGGGAGCCTGAAGTCTGCAGCACGCGGATGCTGTTGTTGCTCACCGCGATGAATTGCGCGTTGGAGGTCGCTTGGATGCCCTCGGCAGGGCCGGTGCTGCTGTTGGCGATAAGTATGCTGTTCCTGACGTTGATGAACGACGAGTTGTCGATAGAGACGCCGACCACGAACCCGATAGGCGATGCGCCGATGGTGTTGTTGGTGACATTGACGCCGACTGAGCTCACCCCGATGTAGATGCCGATCGAGTTCGACCCGTTCGCGATGAGCGTGTTGTTGGTGATGACCGACTGTGTTACGTTCGAGAAGTTGATGGAGTATCCGTTCTGGCCCGAAGCGTTGATGCTTCTGATGATGCAGCTGGTGATGCTGATGTTCGTCTTTCTCTGCGCGGCGATGCCGAATATGGGGCCGAATCCTCCGCCGCGGTCGAAGTTGATGGCGAATCCTGCGCAGTCAATGGCGATGTTGTTCGTGTTCGCGATGAGGCAGGTGCCGTTGCCGGTAAGGTCCTGCGCGAGCGTGAGGCTGCTGTTGACCAGCACAGGTCCGAGCGTGCAGTTTGTCACGGTGCTTTCCGCGCTGTCAAAGCTGGTAAAGTGCGACGTGTTGAACGTGAACACGCCGCCCGTATAACTTATCTCAGTGCAGAATGGGTTCGCGGTCGGCGAGCAGTCCGAGAACGCGCCGCCATCCACAAAGGCGACCTGTGGCTTCGGGTCAGTGAAGCCGATGCCGGTCAGCGCGATGACTGCGGTCTGGTTGAATGCGGAGATGTTCGTAGTGTTCAGGAACGCGCGGTTGGATGAGATATTGAGCCGGGCAAGCGTGACGTTCTGGGTGTTGTTCAGCTGCGCGAAGCCGATGATGTTAATGCTGCCGTTGCCCGAAACGAACGTCGTGTTCGTGTAATTGATGGACGGCGTGACCGCGCCGCTCGGATTCATGTCAATCCAGCTTGCGTCTGAAGAGATGACGGTGTCCCTGAAGCTCGTCGTGTTGGGGACTGAGAACTGCCAGCGGATCGCGGTCGAGGCGGTCCCGCGCGCGGTGAAATTGTTGCCGGTGAAGTTCCCTGACGAGCTCGCCTCGATGCTGATTGCGACAGACGTGCCGGACGCGTTCGCAAGGAACGTGTTGTTGGTGAAGTTGCCGTTGCTCGCGGCAAGGCGGAACGCGGTCGGGTTCACGCCGTTCACCTCGACGCGGTTGCCGGTGAACTCGAACGGTCCGGCGGGATCGGTGTTGATGCCCGGACCCGCGCCGGAGACGGTGATGTTGTTGAAGCGCAGGCGTGCGTCGCCTGACTGGAGGGAGACGGATGCGTTCATCGTGTTGAACGTGAAGATGTCCCGCCTGCTGTTGCTATTGTCAATGGAGCCATTGAACGCATTGCCGGTGAAGTTGTTCTCCGCGATGGCGTTCAGCTCAACAGATCCTGTCAGGACAGTATCGTTTCCGAACGTGTTATTGTGCGACGTCATGATGAACAGCCCGATGTTGGAGCCGTTGTCCGCAAGCGAGATGTTGTTGAAGGTGCTGTAATTCGTGAAGAACACGCTCATCGCGTCGCCGATGGTGCTCGACAGGTTGCCGTTGCGGACGATGCAGTCAGTGATGGTCAGGTTGGATGAGCGCGTGACATTGATTCCGAAATCGCTCAGGGCGCCGCTTCCGTTGGCATTGTACGTGATGGTGTGCCCTGCGCAGGAGATGACGATATTGCTCGCGTTCGTGAAGAGGCACGTGTCATTGGACGCGATGTTCTGCGTCAGCACCGTGCTCGCGTTGACGGTCGCGCAGCCGGTGAGGTTGACGCTGCCGCCTTCCGCGCTGATGTAGCCGGTGAAGTGCGAGACATTGAACGTGAAGACGCCGCCGCTGAAGCCCAGCTCGGTGCAGAACGGGTTGACGGTGGGTGTGCAGTCGGTGAACGCGCCGGTCTCGCCGAACCTGAACTGCGGCTTGGGATCATTGAAGCCGACACTGTTCAGCGCGATGATCGCGGTCGTGTTGAGCGCGGTCAGGTTTGTGCTGTTCAGGTACGCCTGATTTGCAGAAATGTTCAGCTTGGAAATCAGCACGTCCGTCGATTCGTTGAGCTGCACCGTTCCGGGGATGGTGATGCTGCCGTTCGGCATGCGGAACGTGGTGTTGGTGATGTTGACTCGCGCGAAGGCGCCCACGGTAATCCAGCCGCTGGTCGTGCCCAGTACGTTGTTGGAGAATGTGGTATTGGGCGTGCTCCCTAAAGAGTCGGGGAACACGAGCGCATAGCTTCCGCTCCCGTTCACGCTGATGTTGTTGTCGCTTACCTGAAGATTGAGGGGCACTGCATTCACGCGAAAGCCGAAGTTGAGGCCGCCGTCCGAAAGTGCAATGATTATATTATTGGTGACGACTGTGTCCTGGAGCCCGCTGTCGTCAATGCCCCATTCGCTGTTGCCCAAGCCCACCGTCACGAGCGTGTTGTTGGCGATGGTGATATTGCTGACGGGGTTCCTGACTTGGATGGGGAAATCGAACGCGAGCGTTCCGCGCGAGTTGACGGTGTTGTTGGCGATGGTGACATTATTCGCAAACAAGTCCAGGATGAAGCCGTTGTTGTTCGCCGTTCCGTTGACTTGGATAAAGTTGTTGATGAAGATGCTGTTGTTCGTCCCATTGACGACGATTCCCACAGCGCCCGCGCCTCCTGCATTGGTATCTCTGATGATGCAGCTGTCGACCGTGATATTGCGGCGCTGGTTGGCCCTGATGCCGTTGTCAAGCCCGCCGCCTGCCGTGTCGAACGCAATTGTGAATCCGTTGCAGAACAGGATGACATTGTTTCCAGTAATGTTGATGCAGTTGCTCGTGCTGGAGACGTTCTGCGTCAGCACCGAGCTGACGTTCACGTTCGCGCAGCCGGTGAGGTTCGTCAGGTTGAAGCTGCTGTAGTTTGAAAACTCCGTGACGTCGAAGTCGACCGTGCCGTTGCCGAACGTGAAGTTCTGGCAGATGCTGGGCGGGCAGGGCACGCCGTTGCGCAGCGGCCTGGCGCCGATGCCAGTGATGTTCGCGAACGTGATGTGCGCGCTCTTGTTCAGCTGCGGGCATGCTGCGGAGTCGATGCCTACAAAGTTGGGTCTGACTACGCCGCAATCCACGAACCTGCTCATATCGGTGAAGTTGCTGAACCGCACCTTTGCGCCGCGTGTCGTTCCGTTCGCGATAGAGTTGTCCGTGATGTTGATGGTGTAGTTCTGGTTGAGCTTGGCGATCGCGTTGTACACGTCGATGCGCTGCCAGCTCGTGACATTCACGCCGGTCTGCTGGAGCAATGTGCGCATGTCGGTGATGTTGACAATGGCGCGGTTCAGCGCGCGCTGGTTCTGCTGGATGAGCGCGATCGCTCCCGAGACGTGCGGCGTGGCCATCGATGTTCCCGATGCGGAGACGGTTCCGCCAGTGATGAGCGCGGAAACAATGCTGCTGCCGGGCGCGAGAACGTCCAGGCGGTCGCCCCCTCTGTTTGTGAACGAGCTCATCGCGTCTGCCTTGGTCGTGGAGCCCACGCTGATGGCGTACGGCGAGCAGGCAGGGTGGCTGATGCCGTTCGTGAACGCATTGTTGCCCGACGCGAAGACCGGAATAAGCCCCAAGGAGTTCGACGTCGCGAAGATGCTGTCGTACGTGGTCGGGCAGGTCGTCGAGTTGTACTGGCTGTTGTCGCCGAGCGAGCCGGAAATCGCGCTGATGTTGTAGGTCGCCGAGTTGTTGTTGCAGAAGTCGATGCCTGCAAGGATATCCGTGTCCTGGCACGTGCCGCCGCTGTCGCACACCTTGACGGGCAGGATCTTCGCGTCCTTTGCGACGCCGAGCACCGGGCTGCTGTTGCCCGCGGCGATGCCCGAGACGTGCGTGCCGTGGCCCGCGTCGTCGGCGGGATTGCTGTCTTCATTGACATAGTCCTGGCCGGGCAAAATCTTGTTGGTGAACGCGACGTGCGTGGCGTCGATGCCTGTGTCGATGATGCAGATGACCTCGCCCTTGCCGGTGAGGTTGCTTCCGTTGACGGTGAGGTTCCAGACGTCGTCCGCATCGATGAGCGGCACGCTCACGGTAAGGTCGACCGTGAGCCTGCGGTCCAGCACGATCTGTTCGACCGACTGGCGCGTCTTCAAGATTTCCAGGCCGACGCTGGTGATGGTTGCCGCGATGGCATTGAGCGTATCATACTCGCGCGTGACTTCGAACGCGTTGCTCGCAGTTCCGAATCCGCCGCCCATTTCCGCGGCGAACGCCGTGCGCACGGCCGCGACAGACGCCTTTCGCTGCGCGAGCGCATCTGCTTGGCTCGTTTCGGTTTCGAACAGCGACGCGGCGTCTTCTTTGAGGATGATGATGATGTCTGCGGTGCCGTTCTCCGCAAGCGCTCGTTCCACCGCAGGATCGACGAGCCGCGGAGCGGCCGCTTCGGTGGAGAATGACGGTTCTGGCGTCGCTTCTGCCTGCAATTCGGGAATCGGCTGCTGCTCAGCAGGCGCTTCCGGCTGAACGCTTGCATTGTCAGTAACAAGTCCGGTCAGCGCGGCAGGGCTGTGCGTCGAGCCGAATATCATAGTACCTACGCCGAGCAGGCCCAAGGCAAGCACGAGCAGCATCACGGTCCGCTTCTGTGCGTTGCCGCTCATTTGCGCGTCCTCCTGCGTGCGCTGCTGCGCTTTGGTGCGGCGCGCCGGCTGCGTGATAATGAACTCTCAATGCTTGCGAGCTTGCGTTCAATCTGCTCCAATTCTTCGCGGCTGCGTGCCACGCGAGGCTTGGGAAGCGCGCGTTGCACTTCTGGTTCGGGCTTGCTTATCGCGGGCTGCAGCTCAAGCTCCTCAGTAAAGGGCGTTTCGTGCTCTTGCGCAAGGCCATTGTCAAGCTCAGGCGCGGGCAGCGGCTCTTCGCGTCCCGGCGCGGGCGGAAGGTCGGGTTCGGGCGCTTCGGGAGCGCGGTGCATGAACTTCGCGTATGCGATCGTGACGATGATTCCGCCGAGGATGATGAACAAGAGCAGCCAGAGCAGCGCGCTTCCGGATGTGAAGAACGCGGTCTTCACGGCAGACGTTTCTGTACCCTGCATCTGCAACTGGATAGGCTGTTGCGGTTGCTGCGGGGGCAGCTCGGCGGGCTGCTCCACGACTTCTTCCTGCACCAGCTCCTGCACGTGCGGGCTCGCGCACGACTGCGTCGTCGCGGGCTTGAGCGATTCGGTGCCGCAGTGATTCAGGTCAACGCACGCGCGCTCCTGCGCGCCATTCTCGCACCTGCTCCAGCCTTCGCACGCCCAGCCTTCGAAGCAGTTCTGCGACGCAGCGACTGACGGAGCGTTCGGTGTGGGCCTGACGCTGTAGCCGCCTCCGCCACTGGTTCCGCCGCTGCTTGTCGGCGAAGGCGAGGGCGCGGGGAACGTGAGGTTGATGACCGTAGTGTTCTCAGTCACGTTCAGCCGTCCGATGCCGCCGGTCGAGTTCTGGAACGAGATGTTCGCGGTATTGTTGATGATGGTGTTGTTGCTCACGTTCAGCACGAGCACAGTGATATTGACGACGGTGCTGGTGTTCAGCGACAGGTTGCCCAGGACAAACGTGTTGTTCGTTCCGGCAAGCGGCGCGGGCTGGGAGCCATTGAAGATGACTTGCGCAGGGTAGACATCGGTAAGCGTTACATTGCTTGCGTTGCCCACTGAGACATTGACTGTAATAGTGTAGGTCAGATAGCCGCTCGCGTTCACCGGGTCGGGCGAGTCTGACTTGGTCAGCGTCACATTCACGTCCGCGCTCTCAAACGACGCAAAGGTCGTGAAATGCGAGACATTGAAGACAAACACGCCGCCGCTGAAGCTCAGTTCGGTGCAGAACGGGTCTGCGGTCGGCAGGCAGTCCGAGAACGCCCCGCCATCGACCAAGGCCACCTGCGGCTTCGGGTCGACGGACGTGACGCCGTTCAGCGTGATGACTGCGGTCTGGTTCAGGAACGACAGGTTCGTGCTGTTCAGGAACGCGCGGTTGCTCGTGATGTTCAGTGATGCGAGGGTGACGGTCGTCGCGTTCGGAAGGGTGAAGTTTCTCAGGACGGCGATGCCGCCAAACTGGGACACGAAGCTGGCATTGGTGAGGGTATTGAAGTAGCTGTCGCTGTCTGCCGACAGCCACGTGCTGTTGCTGAGGAGCGTGGTGTCATTGAACAGGTTGCTTCCGCTGGAAAAGTCAAACGCGAGCGCCGCATTGCTGTCGCTTGCGGCAGTGACGTTCAGCAGGGTATTGAGATTCGCGCCGCTCGTAAGGTACACACCGATGCCGCTGCTGCTGCGGCCGGTCGTATTCGCGATGACGTTGTTTCCCAAACCCATGCTGGAAAACATCAGGCCGTTGCCGCTGACGCTTGTTGCGAGCACGCTGTTCAGCGTGTTGTTGATAGACGCGGTGAGGAAAATGCCGGTGCCTGACGTGCTCGCGCCGGTATCATTGATCAGTGTGTTGTTCTGCGTGAAAAACAGCGTGATTCCGGTCGAGATTCCGCTGACGTTGTTGCTGCGCAGGGTGTTATTGGATCCGTTGAAGAGCAGAATGCCGATGAAATCGCCGGAGACTGTGTTGTTTGCGAGGAGGTTGCGCAAGCCCTGCCTGACAAGAATGCTTGTGGACGTCGACTTTCGGGCGGTGGTGTTGACGATGACGCTTGCATTGGTGCTGTTGAGGACAATGTTGTTGGTGAAATTCTCAAGAACGCAGTCCTTGATGGTGACATTCGCGCGGTTCGTGACATTGATGCCGGTGCCGGCCGCATTGCCGCCGATGCTGAACCCTGCGCAGCTGAGCGTGATATTGTCCGCGTTCACGATGATGCAGCTTCCCGAGCCCGGCGCCTGGATGTTCTGGCCGAGCGTCGTGCTCGCGTTGATAGTCGCGCAGCCGGTGAGCGTGTCAAACAGCGAGTCGTACATCGAGTAGCAGCCATTGGCGATGATGTCTGAGTAATTCGCCGAGGGCACGCCGAAATAGCTCAGCACGGTCGGTGCGATGTCGCACTGCTGGCGCACGCCCAGGATGGTCGCGTTCGCAATGACACTGCGGTTGTTGGTGATGAGGGGGATGATTGCGGTGTCCGCATTGAACGTTGAGTGGCCTGTGGTTCCCTCGTTCCAGCCGTGGTCGGTGCTGATGATGATCGCCGTGTTGTTCTCGATGCCCTGGTCGCGCAGCGTGTCCAGCAGGATGCCGAGCGCGTAGTCAACCTCGATGAAGGAGTTATTGTAATTGACCGAGTTGTCCGTGCCGACATGGCCTGAGCAGTCGGGGTTGCCGAAGTACGGTACCAGGAAGAACGACCGGTTGGTGTTGTTGACGATGAACTCCTGTGCCTTGGTGGAGGCATTGCGGGCGTATGCGCAAATATCGCCGTTGTCGGTCCAGTTCGTATTCGTGTACAGCGACCGGTTCTGGAACCAGTCGATTGCGGACATGGCATTGCCGAGCACGCCGTTCGGAATGTAGCAGGTCTGCTTGCCGTAGACAGTCCCGGTCGCGATGCTTGCGTTGAACTGTTTGAGCCGCTCAAAGATGGTGGTGTTGACCGGCACCGGCGTGCTGCAGTTGTCCGAGGTCACGCCGGTGATGCTGCTGCCCAATCCGGTGTAGATTTCTGCGTTGCCCGGCGCGGTGACCGTGCTGGTGTGCTTTGTGATGTTCAGCGTGGTGTTGAAGCCGCCGCGGCTCAGCAGCCGCGTGAAGTTCGACAGGTTGCCGAAGCCCAGCATGGTGACGTAATGGTTGTACTGCATTCCGTCGACGATGATGAGGATGACCTGCTTGGGCGCGACGACTGCCTGCGTCGTGAAGTCTGTTGTGCCGAACGTCGCATCGCCGGTCACGTGCGCATCGCGCAGCATCACGCCTGCGCCGATAATCGCCGCGCAGAGGAGCACGGCGAACGCGACGCGCTTTTCAGGAGTCATTTGCCCACTCCCGGCTCGACGAGCACGCGGCGCTGCTGGAATTCGCACTTCCAGTACTTCAGGAATTCATCGACATCTGCCGCGTGTTTCGTCGGGACGAGAAGCACGGTGCGGCCGAGCTGTTCGATGGCGCAGCGCTTGACGATGCCGGTTTTTCCGTCGCGGCCCTTCAGCGCGTAATAGAATCTGACCTTGTCTTTCTTGAGAAGATGCTCCGTCGAGTAGGTGAAGATGACTCTCGGTATGAATTTCTCGTACTCTTTACTCTCAACACCCTCTTTTTTCACTCTTGTTGTCCCCGACGATGCGAATGTTAGTTAGACTAACATTAGAGGTATATAAGGTTTGTGGTGTTACCTTGAACGAAAAGGCTCTTTTGTTAAATAGGTTAACAGAATGGCTATCTGAGTGGCATGCGCTGGATACGCTTGCATTTCAGGCAGGTGTACACGAGCCTTCCCTTGGTCAGCCGCACGCGCACCGTGTTTCCGGGCACCCAAAGCGCCTTGCACTCCTTGCAAAAGCGTTTTTTGAGCAGAACAGGCAGCTTCACCTTGCTCCGCTGCATCAATTTGTGCGCTTTCGCCACCATCGCGTCTGCTTTTGCTGCATCGGACGGGAACGCCAGCGCCGCGGCGTCGAACAATACGTGAATTTGCTGGAGAGCGCTCTGGCGCTGCTGCTGTTTCGCTTTTGCGTACTCCCCCTTTTTCACTACCTTCTGCCTGTCACGAACCTATAAAAACCTTTCGCCATTCTGCCGTGCATATGCTGAAGCTGTTGAAGGCGCTGTTCGGAGGCGGAAAGCCGCGCGCCGAAGCGCAGAGCGTCGCGACCGTGCCGCTCGCCGAGCTTGAGGATTGGCTGCGGCAGAGCCGTTCGCCGCTGAACGCGCGCATCGTCGAGCAATTGGCCGCGACGCGCATGCGCATCGACCAATTTGCCGCGACCGTGCGCGAGAAAGTCTCAGTCTTGCAGTCCGCTCAGCTGCTCAATCCTGACATTCCTGAGCGTGCCAAGGACTTCATGCAGGGAAACCGCGAGGAATACTCGCGCAGGGTCACGACCTATCTCGACAAGCTCGTTGTTCCCAACGCGACCGAACAGCTCGGCGCGTTCTTTGACCAGCACCACAAGGACGCCGCGGAATTCACCCAAGGCATCCTGCGCCCGTTCCAGATTCTGCAAGAGTTCTTTTCCCACGAAAGCAAGGAAATAACATCGTTGCTCGCGCAAATGGAGCAGGAAATCATCGCGCTCAAGGCATTGCACGCGCAAGCAAACCCTGTCGTGTACGAAGCGGCACGCCGCGACATCGCGCTCATCGCCATCCGCCGGCAGCAGTTCATCGGACTGCAGCGCGAGCGCGCGGATCTGGAAAAACAGACCGCCGAAGCCGCGCACTCGGTCAAGGCCCTTGCCACCGAAGAAGAACGCCTGCTGAAAGACGCTCTCCGACAAGAAGCGCTCGGCAAAGTCGCAGAAGCGCAGAAACGCGTCCAGTCGCACGAGCAAAAAGTCCGCAATGTGTTCATCCTGCTCGAGCCCGCGCTCAGAAAATTCTACCGCATGGCCACGCGCCACGTCACGCTCGTCGAAAAGTATCTCCGCGACCCGGTCAAGACGCTCACCGAAGACCTGCACCTCGACTTGCTTGAAGTGCTGTCGGACATCGAGCGGCTTCTCACGTTCGATCGCCTCGCGCTCGGCGACAAGAAATCGCAGGTGAACGAGGCAATGGCGATTCTGACCAAGAGCTATCTCGGCATCTGGATGCGCGAGTACGGCCAGGTTGCAAAGGCAGAGAAAGACGCCCAGCTTGCCGTTGAAGCGTGCGAAGCGTCCAAGACACTTGCGCGCATCCAGCGGCTTCGTGAGGAAACGCGACGCAATGCCCAGCTCAATGAGCAGCGCAGCGCGCAATTGAAGAAAGATATAGAGCGCATCAATGTGGAATCGCTCAAGAAAGCGCTCGAAGAGAAACTGAAAGGCGCGACAGGAACATCGGTGACGGTTACTTTCTAAGACCGAATCGCTTTGCGCTCGCTTCTAACGCGGCAATGCCTGGCAATGTCTTTCCTTCCAGGAATTCCAGCGATGCTCCGCCGCCAGTGGAGACGTGCGAAAACTTGTTCGCGAGCTTCCATTCCTGAACGGCTGCCGCGCTGTCGCCGCCACCGACGATTGTTGTTGCGTTGAGCTTGCCGACGGCGAGCGCGATGGCTTTTGTGCCTTTTGCGAACGGCGCGAGCTCAAACATACCCATCGGGCCGTTCCAGAACACTGTTTTTGCCTTCTTGAGCGAGATCGTGTAGCTTTTGACGGTCTTCGGGCCGATGTCCAAGCCCATCCAGCCCGCGGGAATGCTGTTGCTCGCGACAATCTTGGTCGCTGACTTGGCATCTGCCTTCTTTGCGACGACCACGTCCTCAGGAAGCATGATTTTGCCCTTGAACTTCGCAAGCAATTTCTTCGCGAGCGCGACTTTGTCGCTCTCGAACCTGCTGCTGCCGACATTTTTGCCCTGCGCTTTCAGGAACGTGAACATCATCGCGCCGCCGATCAAGACTTGGTCTGCCTTTTTGGCGAGATTCTCAATCACGCCGATCTTGTCGCTCACTTTCGCGCCGCCCAGCACGACCACGAACGGTTTTTTCGGCGACACTGCCTTGCTCAGCATCGCGATTTCCTTCTCGAGCAGGAATCCCGCAGCGCTCGGCAGGTACTGCGGCACGCCGACAACGCTCGCGTGCGCGCGATGGCAGCTGCCGAACGCATCATCAACGTAAAAATCCGCAATTTCTGCAAATGAGCGCGCAAACGCGTCGTCGTTCGCCTCTTCTTCAGGGTGGAAGCGAACGTTTTCGAGCATCATGACCTCGCCTGAGCGCATCTCGCCGATTTCTTCATCTACTTCTGCGCCGATGCAGTCCTCAAGTTTCAGCACCGGCTGTTTCAGCAGCTTGCTCAGCCGCGCAGCGACCGCGTCCATGCGCAAATGCTCGTCCACGCCTTCCGGACGGCCGAGATGCGACAAGAGGAGCACAATCGCTTTCTTTTTCAGAAGGAATTGAATCGTCGGCAAGGACTCGCGGATGCGCGTGTCGTCTGTGATGTTGCCCTGCTTGTCCAGCGGAACGTTCAAATCAGCGCGCACAAGAACACGCTTGCCTTCGCGAATCGGCAACTCTTTCAGCGACGCGAAGGCAGGCATACATTTGCACGAGAACTATGGCTATTTAAGATTTGTGAACTCACAACAGCTTGAGCATGTCAATCATGCGGTTCGAGAAGCCCCACTCGTTGTCATACCAGCCGCTTGCCGTGACCATGTTGCCGATGACCTGCGTCATCGCCGAGTCAAAGACGCACGAGTGCGGGTTCTTGAGAATGTCTGTGCTGACCAATGCGTCCTCGCTGTATTCCAGGATGCCCTTCAAGTGATACTTGCTCACTTCCTTGAACAGCCAGTTGATTTTTTCCACGGTCGCGGGCTTCTTGAGCTGGGCAAATACCGAGCCAAAGCTGCCGCAGACGACCGGAACACGGACTGCGATGCCATTGAGCTTGCCTTTCAGTTCAGGAATGACTTCTTCTACGGTCGTTGCCGCGCCTGTCGACGTCGGAACCATGTTGACCGCTGCCGCTCGTCCGCGTCTCCAGTCTTTTGCATCAGGAGTATCGACAAGCTTCTGCGTCGCCGTGTACGCGTGCACGGTCTGCAAAAATCCGCGCTCGACCGTGAAATTGTCATTGAGGACTTTGAACAGCAACGCGATGCAGTTGGTCGTGCAACTGCCATTGCTGATGATGTTGTGCTTCTTCTTGTTGTACATATGCTCGTTCACGCCCTTGACGACCGTGATGTCGGGATTCTTTGCCGGCGCAGAGATGAACACTTTGCCCGCGCCTGCCTTCAAGTGCAATTCTGCGCCTTCTCTGTTGGTGAAAAAGCCAGTGCTTTCCACGACGACATCGACGTCGAGCTTGCCCCACGGCAATGCAGCGGGATCTTTTTCCGCGAAGACCTTGACTTCGGTGCCGTCAATCACGATGCTCTTATCTTTCGCGACGATTTTGTTCGGCGACATGCCATAGACCGAGTCGTGCTTGAGCAAGTATGCGAGCGTCTTGGTGTCGGTGAGGTCATTGACCGCGACCCACTCGATCTTGGGGTCGTGCAGCCCTGCCTGAAGCACCTGCCTGCCGATGCGGCCGAAGCCATTGATGGCGACGCGGATGGTCATATGCTTCCGTCGAGCGCTTGCGCTCTAATAATCTTTGTTACTACTCCTGAAGAAAAGAATCAGCGCTCTTCGCACAGCTTCAGGATGGCCTCGTGCGCCTTGACGATGTCCTTCTCCTTGACGTACAGGACGAACTCGGGCGGGCACATGATGAGCTCGTGGATGTTGATGTTCGCGAGCGACAGCTCGTTCGCGATGCGCGAAAGCACGCCCTTGGTGTGCACGGACTTGTCCGACACCACGACGAGCAGTTCGCTCAGGTCTTTGTCGATATCGATGACGTCCTTCTTGTCAAACCACGCCTTGACTTCGTCGAGGTGCGGCTGTTCCACCAAGACCTTGATTTCCTCGCTGCCGGTCGTGACCTTGAACGGGATGAGGTGGTCGCCTGCGCGGCAGATCTTGTTGAACAGGTCCATCGAGCGGATGCCGAGCGTGATGCACGCGACATTGTTCTTGGTGCTCACGACCGCGTCGCGGAAAATGTGGAGCAGGTCTTTCTCGTTCTCCTCGAAGTGGTCCGCTCCCTGGAATCTGCGGATTGCGGAGATGATCGAGTCCAGCGATGCCGGCAACTCGTACGTTTTCAGAATGTGCTTGGCGAGCGCGCGCGTGTTGATGATTTTCTTGCTGAATCCTTTCTGCACGGCGAGGTCGCTCGCGAGGATTTTCCAGACGGTCTGGTTGATGTTTGGTTTCTGCATCACTGTACACCCCCAATCGCTGTGCATTCGGTGAGGAATTGTGCTATATATACTTTTCGTCATTTGTCACATTTGACACAAATGAGGAGTAAATGCAGTCTTCATGGGATAATGTGTCATAATGTTTAAAGCCATTTTTGCCCACTCTTTTTCCATTCGTGCGGGCCTGCACGGTGAGTGAGTGGGACAACATGGGTGAAAAACACAGCGACTGGCGCAATCCGTTGGATGGCAAGCGCCTCGAAGACCGCGTTTCTGCCGAGGGATTTGACTTCATCGGCGCGTTCCAGCGCGAGACCGAGCGCATGAGCCGCGATCGCGCGAACCTGATGCTTTCTCGCGCGATTATCGTGCCGCCCGAGCCGGAAAAGCCCACGCCCAAGGACTTGTTCGCCGACATCGAGCACTACGATCCGCCGCCCTACCAGCCGATGTTCCACACCGACATGGACCGCATGCTCAAGAATTCCATGCCTTTTATCGCAAAGGACAAGACTGACCGGATATTCGCGAAAGTCGCCAATTACGATCAGCTTCGCTCGCAGCTCACGGCAAAGACCGACCGGCTCAATCTGGTCGATTCCTCGCTTGACGAACTGCACCCGCTGCGCGGATTCTACATCCAGCTCAAGGGCTATGTAAGCCTGACTGCCGCGCACTCGGGCTACGCGATTCCGGTCAATATAGAACTGAACCGCGTCGACCAGAAGATTGCGGACTACTCCTCCATCCGCACGAAGCTCGTGAACGACATTCTCGGCAGGCCGAAGAAGTAAGAAACGCTTAAATACGCGCATTCTTCCGTTGCAGCAATGGCAACCATCGCGTTCGACCAGCTGGAGCCGTGGCAGGAAGACTACGTCAAGAAAAAACTGCCCAAGCACACGCTCGTCTTCATCGACGGCTCGCTCTCGGACAAGAATGTCTCTCAGGCGAAAGCCGCAGACATCTTTGCCACGTTCATCTATTCCAAAGTCGGCAAAGACCTCATCGCGAAAATGCCCAAGGTCAAGCTCATCACCACGATGAGCACGGGCTTTGACCACATCGACCTGCCGTTCTGCGCCAAAAAGAAGATCACGGTGTGCAATGTGCCCAGCTACGGCGAGCACACGGTCGCCGAGCACACGTTCGCATTGCTGCTTTCGGTCACGCGCCGCATCGTGGAAAGCGTGCAGCGCACGCGCGAAGGCCGCTTTGACTTCGAAGGCCTGCTCGGCACCGACATCCACGGCAAGACGCTCGGTGTGGTCGGCACAGGAAAGATCGGGAGAAACGTCGCGCACATCGGCGGCGAAGGCTTCGGCATGAAAGTCCTCGCGTACGACGCCTTCCCGAACAAAGAATGGGCCAAGGAATGCGGCATCGAGTACGTTCCGTTCGAAAAACTGCTCGCGCAGTCCGACGTCATCACGTTCCATGTTCCGCTGCTGCCTGAAACAACCCACATGCTCAACCGCAAGAACATTTCCAAGGTCAAGAAAGGAGCAATCGTCATCAACACCGCGCGCGGCGCGGTCGTGGAAACCGCCGCGCTCGTGGAAGGGCTGAACAAAGGCATCCTGCGCGGCGTCGGAACCGACGTGCTCGAGGAAGAATGCGACATCAAAGAAGGAACGACCAGCAAGACGTGCTCCATCCTGCTCAGCGACCCGCGCGCGTACATCACGCCGCACTCTGCGTTCTACAGCCGCGAAGCGCTGCAGCGCATCCTCGACACCACGGTCGACAATATCAACGCGTTCCTCGCCGGCAAGCCGGCGAATACGGTCAAATAAAAGAAAAAACTATTTTCTCAGCGAGTTCAGCATGTCGCGGTACTTCGCGGCTTCGCTGACCGGGTCCTTGGCATACATCACTGCCGAGCCCACGTTCGCGATGACGTTCTTCCAGCCGAAAATGTCCACGATCAGCTGGGCTTCGCCCTGCTGGGTGCCGATGCCGGGCATCAGGACCTTCATCCGCGGTCCGACATAGCGGTTGATCCTGCGCACTTCGTCCTCGGTGATGTGGTTCTTCTTGCTCGGCGCGCCGATGACGATGCCGTCCCAGTTGTACTTTGCCGCGTCCTTCGCGAGCTGGACATACTGGCGGACGTGCTGGGTGCCTTCCATCAGATGAAGGTCGGTGAAGTTGTACTCGCTCTCTTCGTCTGCAGCAACCTCGACCCACTTGTTCTTCTCCCGCTTGTGCTCAGGATTGCTCATGATGCACATGCCGATGAGGCCGAGGCCGCGCTTGTGCGCCTGCACTGCTGCTTCCTGCACGTTGCCCGGGAACGGCGAGTACGTCACGGCGTCATAGCCTTCGTTCCACGTGTGGTAGAGGCCTGAATCGTTCGTGTCGCCGATGTCCGCGAGCTTTTCGTCGTCAATCGAGACCAAGCCGCGCGCGCGGATGTGGTCTGTCAGCACCTTGCGGTCCTCGCGCGACAAGTCTGCCATGAATTTGCGGTTGGGCTTGACTGCGGCAGCGAACTCCGCGACCTTGTCAATGTATGCGAGGCACCATTCGAGCTTGTTCGCGCCTTCCGGAAGCGTCTTGTCCTGGCGCTGCCAGTATTCAACCGGGTCCAAACCGATGCAGAGATTGGAATTCTTTTCCTGCACGGCGCGGTCCCACTTGTCTGCGAACGTGTCGCCCTTTGCGTAGCGCGTGACGCCGGTGGCAATCTTTCGCGCAGATATACCGTAGTGCTCGGCGACCAAGTCATCGAGCTCGTGCAGCTTGCCGACGTCCAGGAGGTGACCGATGTAGCGCGACATGAACTTGCTGGCGCGGTCAACATTCTTGCCGCACGGGTCAAAGTTCTTGGCCAGCGCGCGAGCGCCGTTCGTGCTCAAGTATTCCTTGCTCCACTTCTCCGGATCCTTGAAGTACGCGACTGCGCGCTCAGGATTGTTCGAGTGCTCCTGCAAGAACGTGTCATCGATCGAGACAAACGTGTGCGCGGTAACGCCGCGCTCGCGGAGCATTTCCTCGCCGCCCTGCAGGCGGGTCGCGACGATGAGCGAGTCCTTGACCTTCGCACCTGCCTGCGCGAGCATCGGCAGCCAGCCGCTCACTTTGCCGTCCTTGCCAGTGTAGTAGCTCGAGCCCTCAGTGATGAGGTCTGCGACGTGGACCACGTGGAAGTCCTTGATGGAGATGTGCTGGCGGGTTCCGCCGTTCGCGTGCACCTCGATGCGGTCTTCCTTTCCGTCTTCCTGCTTGTAGAGTGAGATGTGCGGCACGCCGAGCAGCTTTGCCACGGGCGCTGAAAACAGCCAGTCGCGGCGCTGGCCGCCGGAAATGGCCGCGTTATCGTGCGGCAGCAGGGTCTTTGCCGTGTCTGCGAGAATCTCGATGATTTGGCGGAAGTTCTTGTTCTTGTCCATCATGCTGATGGCGTGTTTGTACATATCGCCGGCATTGTCGCCGTAGTCGATGAACTCGCCATTGTCTTCGATGAGCTTCTCGGTGTTGACGTAATAGATGCCGATCTCGCCGGATGTAAGAATGACGGGATTGACGTCCTGATAGCCGCCGGTTCTCTTCAAATGCGCCGCGATGATAGGATTGCTTGTCATCAGTGTACCCCCACTAGTACTATTCGCGAATAGTGACGGATTAATAAGCTTTTATCGTCTGGAGACTGCAGAATTCAGTGGTGCTTCTGGTGGCGCCAGATGAGATAAATCAATCCGAACGGGATGAGCGCAAACATCGCGATGGACAATGCCATATTGAACACTTCTCCTGCGCTCGGATTGGTCGAATAGATGACGAACGTGAACAGAATGACGAATAACACGACCATAATCGTGTACCGCGTCAGCAAATGATGCATCGTTTTCATTGTGGCTTCACAATCTTTGCGACGAAAAACCCTTCGGTGTCATTATCCTGAGGCCACAGACGCAGGCAGTGTTTAACTTCTTTTCGGTAGACATTGCCTTCGAATTCCGCGACCGCAGGGCCGTGCTTGAGGTTCAGCTCGATCGGAACCGCCTGCGCGTCCGTGTTGTCCAGCAGGAAACTGACAATCGCCTCGTCTTCCTCAGGCTCGGTCGAGCACGTGCTGTACACGAGCGTTCCGCCCGGCGCGAGGAGCTTGTACGCGACCAGAATCAGCTTGCGCTGCATGGCCGCGATGCGCTTGATCATTTCAGGATTCCACATTCTGATGGTCTTGAGGCTCTTGCGGATGGTGCCCGAGCCCGAGCACGGCGCGTCCAACAGGATTTTGTCATACTGCGCGTCCTTCATCTGCTCACCCATCATCTGCGTCGTGATTGCATTGAGCACGCCGCAGCGCTGGAGGTTGATGCCGAGCGCCGCCAGGCGGATTCCCGCGACGTCGTTTGCGATCAGGATGCCTTCGTTCTTCATCATCTGCGCCATCTGCGACGCTTTGCTTCCCGGAGCCGCAGCCATGTCTAATACACGTTCGCCGGGCTGCGGGTCAAGCACGAGCGGAGGAATCATCGAGGCAGCTTCCTGCACGTAGTAATAGCCGAGCGTGTGCTCCACGGTGTTGCCCACGTCGAGACGGCCGCGCTTGTGCTCAATCCAGAACCCTTCCTTGCACCACGGCACCTGCTCAAAGTTCCAGTCCTTCTCCAGGCGGCCAATCACTTCTTGCACCGGCTTCTTGAGCGTGTTGATGCGGATACTCTTCCTCAGAAAGCTCAGCGAGAACTTCTTGTACTCGTCCCAGTTGGTCAGCTTGCTATAGCGCTCAATGAACTTGGGCTTGAACTCGATGGTTTCCGTATTCGGAATAGGCTTCAGCTCGAACATGACTACAAGAAGAAAAGAACGGTTTATAAGGATTTGGCAACCGGGGCGTGCTTCTGTTCTTCTGATTTAATGATGCCCTCGATTGTTGCGATGCCTTCAGGCGTGCCATGGGCGATGAGCTCTGCGCAGTTGGGTACGACTTGCTGACGCGCGTCAAAACCGAAGCCTGCGCGGTAGTGGAGCGTCACGCCTTTGAGATGCCAAATACTTGCTGATTGCAAGTATGGCTCAATTGGTTGTTGTTCCGCAACCAATTCTGCTTTGTATGATTGCATCACTTTAGAAAACTCAGAACGCGCATACATTCCAGTTTCTTCGCCGTTATAAAATTCCTTGGACATGGTTCTGAGAAGCATTCCGCTCTATAAAAAGCTTCGGCTCACACTGACAGCAACAGCCGGTTGAAGTCAAAGAACAAATCGTGATATTGCGGGCACTTGCCGTCGCAGGCGACGATGTCGCGCCACTTGTTGGCGATCGTCTTCAGGCCGAGCTGCTCCACTTCGGTGTTCGCGTCGCTCAATGCCTTGGAGAAGTCGATGATCTTCTCGGAATTGCCCCAGTAGCGGTTCACAGTGATGGCATTCGCGATCAGTTCCGCGTGCGGCACTTCCTTCTGCTTCTCGATGGCGACCATCAGGAGGAAGTCAAAGTAGTCGTCCTGCGTGCAGACATTGCCCGAAACGCAGTTCGTCAGCCCTGCCCACTGCGCGGAGATCGCAGGGTCCTTCAGCTCGCGGACGATATCGTCCATCTCGGTGATGAGCTGGGCGCGCTGGACCGTTTCGTTGGTCTCGTGCAGGACGATCGTGTCCAGCATTAGCTCGGTCGGAGACGGAGGCGTGCTGAATGCTATAATGAGCGCGTAAATGATCGCGGTCAGAACGGCGAGCGCGATAACCCATGTGAGTATGCGCTTCCAGTTGACTGCCATAGCGTGCAAGAACGAATGTTCTCCTATTTAAACATTTACTTCCGAGAAAAGAACAAAAATTACTTCTTCGCGGCTTCCTTCTTCTCGCCGCCAGCCGCCGGAGCAGCGCCCTTCGCGCCGCCTGCAGCAGCAGCTCCGCCAGGCGCAGCAGCGCTTTCCACGGGCAGCAATTCGTCGATGATAAGGGTGGGGATCTTGGCTTCGATGAGCTTGGCCTTGATTTCTCCACGCGGCTTGCCCGTGAACTCGGCGATGATCTTCTTGGCGAGCGCTTCCAATTCCGCGCGACGCTTGGTGATGTCTTCCTGGAGCTTCTTGCGCTCTTCATCGAGCTGCTTGAGCTCTTCGGCCGACAATTCGGTCTTCTCGGACTTGATTTCCACGGAAAATCCGCCGTCGTTGATTTCGGCGATGATTGCGCGGGGCTCCTTGCCCTCGACAAGCACGCCCATGGACGTGCACGTGCCGATGACTTCCTTGACCTTTGCGAACATGTCCTTGCCGAGCAATGCGTCGGCCTTCATCTTTGCGATCTTGATGATTTGCTCGATCTTGAGGTCGGCGACCTTGTCGACGTTCGGTGCGCCCGAGCCCTTCTCGATGTTGGCTTCTTTCTTGATCAATGCAGAAACAGGAGGAGTGCCGACTTCGATGGTGAACGACTTGTCATCGGTGTCGACGGTGATCTTGACGGGAACCTGCATTCCCTTGAATGCCGCGGTCTTCTTGTTGATTTCCTGGATAACCTGGCCGATATTGACGCCCATCGGGCCGAGCGCCGGACCGAGCGGAGGCGCAGCTGACGCTTTTCCGCCTTCCACGAGTTGCTCGATGCTTTGCTTGGCCATGTTTTTGAAAACCTATGAACGTGTTATAAAGCTTACGGTCCGAGCGGGCCCAGGGGTCCGCCGCCACCCGACGGCGCCTCGGGCATCTCGTCCTCTTCGGACGTCTCTTCCGGCTTGGACTCTCCGCCCGCGGTGTCGCGGCGGATGACCTTGACTGCGTCCATCTTGACGGTGATCGGAATCGGAACCGCCGCGCCGAGAAGCTCGACGACGACTTCTTCCTTTGCCTTGTCGAGGCGCTTGATCTTGGCCTGTTCGCGCTTGAACGGGCCGGTGATGATTTCGACGATGTCATTGACGCGGATGTCGACTTCGCGCTTGACCTGCTCGAGCATGTGCTCGATTTCCTTGTATTCGATTTCCTTCGGCAGGATGCCGCGCGCGTACGGGACGTTGAATGCCGCCTGCTCAGCGGCCTGGCGATCGAGAGCCTCGAGGAAGATATAGCCGCGCATGCCGTGCGGCCTGATGACTGCGAAAACGTCCAGGTTGCGCTTCTTGACATTGCTCGCCACGAAGTCCATGACCTGGTCTTCGCGGTTTGCCGTCGTGCGCAGCGCAAAAATAAGCGTTCCGATTGCCTTTGCAGGTTGTTCGTCAGCCATGTTTCCGGACCCTAGCTCGAAACGTTCAAGCCAGAAGAATACTCTTGAAATCGAAGGGGTGTTTAAAAAGCTTTCGTACGGGCTCAGTGGAAGAAGAGTTCCTTGAGGAAGTGGATGAAGAACCCGATAAAGCCGATGACAGCCATGCCGATGCCGGAGATCTTGACGATGGTCTTGTATTCTCCTTTGTCGGGCTTCTTGGTCACGCGGATGACGCGGACGCACTCGACCCAGAAGTCCTTGAGTTTCTGGATCTTGGAAGGCTTGACTTCCACTGCGCCAGCGCTCTTCGGGACATAGACTTGCGACGAAGTGGGCTTGGCGATTTCCTGAGGCTCGTTCTCGAGCTCGGCAGAGACTTCGGACGGGTCGAGCTTGGGCTCGGGAACCGTCGGAATCTGCGCTTCTGATTCAGGAAGCTTCTTTTCGTTGCTCATAGAGTTCAAAACTAATAGTCAGTTTATATAGATTTCGAGCAATTGTGTGTTAGTCAGTTTAAATTCCGTTATTAATAAAAATTAGAAGCACGTGAATCAAAAAGTAAAAACCAACAAGCCAAAACGCAATCTCGACGGCTTGTAAGAAACATCCAAGCTTGGTTTTCTCATTATCTTTACGAATTTGCCGTATAAGATCTGCACCTGAGATAAACAAAGCAAAAAACGTAATGACAAGCATAATCAAATTTGTCTTATTAGCGTCTTTGTTTAATTTAAGCATCTCGTCATTCGCCTTTTGCGCATCTTCATTCGTTTTTTCAGTTCGCTTCCATAATGTGTATTGCCAGCGAGGCATTACATCAAAGAATTGTGTAAACTTCGTTTGTCTAATTGCCGATTTGGTGTTGGCATCATTACTTATTGGGAACCATCGATAAAAGTCGACAGGAATTGCGGATACTATTTCTATCTCGTAGTCTCCTTCAATGTCAAATGGGTAATACCAGTTTGTTTCGTTCCCTTTTGTTGCACCTTTCGTGATTATTTCTACGCTTGTGTTCGGTTGAAGCTCAAACGGGTAGTTGATTGTGCTTACTATTGCGTTATTCGGTTTGAGAATGTTGACTGTGAATGTGTTGTTTACTGGTTTCTCCCCTCTATACGATAACGTGATGTCGTAATAGAAAAAGTCGCCCACAACATACGCATCTTTAATCTCCTTTGTGCTAATGTTTGCGTTGACGTCTACTGGAAAATCATCTGCAAGCACTAAAGGGGTCAAGAGTAAAACGAGCCAGATAAGGCATAACTGCTTTTTCATGACGCTCTTAATAAAAGCGGCTTTATATAGATTTCGAGTAAAAGAAAAAATTAATCCACAAACTCGATGCCGAGCTCGTTTTCGATTTCCTTCTTCTCTGCGCTGGAAATCGTCTTGCCCTGGCCGAAGATTTGCGGGCTCTTCACGCCGGTCACGATGAGCATGCAACGCAATGAGCTGCCGAGGTCCTCGTAGATTTGCGCGCCCCAGATGATTTTGGCATCCTCGGAGAGCTTCGACGAGATGGTTTCCACGACTTTGCGCGCTTCGTTCAGCGTCAAGTCCTTGGAGCCTGCGATGTTGATCAGCGCGCCAGACGCTCCGGTGATGTCGACATTGAGCAACGGGTTGTTGATGGCTTTCTCGACCGCTTCGGTCGCGCGATTCTCAGAATCGCTTTCGCCGACGCCGATCAATGCGACGCCGCCATTGCGCATCACTGCGCGGATGTCTGCGAAGTCCAGGTTTACGAGACCTGCGCGCGTGACAAGCTCTGCGATGCCTTTGACGGCATTCGTCAGAATCTCGTCCGCGACCTTGAACGCGGTGTGCAACGGCAAATCAGGAGCCAATTCAAGCAACTTGTCGTTCGGAATGACGATGAGCGTGTCCACGATCTGCTCCAATTTCTCCAGACCGATGACTGCGTTATCATAACGCCTGTTTCCTTCCATCACGAACGGCATGGTGACGACGCCGACGGTCAATGCGCCCATGCGCTTCGCGATATCGGCAACGACCGGCGCTGAGCCAGTGCCCGTGCCGCCGCCGAGGCCTGCGGTGATAAAGACCATGTCCGCGCCCTGCAGCGCGGTCTTGATATCGTGCTCGTTCTCGCGCGCGGCTTCCTCGCCGACCTTGGGGTCAGCGCCAGCGCCGAGCCCTTTCGTGACCTCGCGCCCGATGAGAATTTTCTTGTCCGCCGTCGTGTACAGCAGGTCCTGCGCGTCCGTGTTCACGGCGATGGTTTCCGCGCCCTGAATGCCGACTTCGGTGATTCGGTTGATCGTGTTGTTACCGCCGCCGCCGCAGCCCACCACCTTGATGGTGGCGCGCTGCTTCGAAAGCAATTCTTCCAATTCAGCATCAGCGCTGTGCTGCGTCTGCGGCCTGCGCTGCATCAGCTTAGGATCGTTCGTCGGAGCATTCGGTCGTGCAAAGTCCATGTGTAGTCACCCTTTTCTCTATGACCGCTTCATCGTCGAAAGAACTATATAAGTATTATTGTGCTGGAGAACGTGGTCGGAAAACTATGCTTTCTTCTCGTGCGCGTGCTCGCCCGGGCCGTGATTGTGGCCTGCGTGCTCGTCCTTTTCGCCTTCCTTCTTCAGAGGCAAAGTTATTTCCGCGTCAATCGCGGTGAGCTCCTTGATTTTTTTCTGGAGTTCGGGAACAATCTGCTCAGGCAGCTGCTGCTTGAGCGTAATCTTCGCCTTGGTTCCGTCAATCGTGATGGTTTCGTCGCTGATGTTCAGCAGCATCGCGAACACTGCCTTGAGCTGCTCTTTCTTGTCCGTGACGAGCTTGATGATTTTGATTTCGTAGACAACGTCCTTGCCGGAGAGCGGGTGGTTGAAGTCCACCATCGCGCGGCCGCCCGTGACTTGGCGGACCGTGCACACCATTCCGTCGATGTTCAACTGCAAACCGGGAACGGGCTGGATTTTCTGCTCGTGGAACTTCTTCGTCGGAATCATCTGAATGAGCTTGGCGTTCTTCTTGCCGAACGCCTGCTCCGTGGGAACGTCAATAGTGTACTTGCCCGGCTCCTTGCCGACGAGCTTCTCTTCCAAGCCCTTCAGCAATTGGCCCTGGCCGACAACCACGACAACCGGACCGTACATCGCCTTGGGCAAGTCGTTTGCCTTGGCGATGGCTTCGTCCGTCGTGTCGAAAATGATATTGCCGTCCTTGATCCTGCCGGTATATTCAATCTCGATGAAGTCGTTGAGTTTGATAGGCATAGAAGAACTTCCATCGTGATTATTCTTAAAGCTTTCTCTTCTCTTTCAGGAAATCCACGATTTTGTCCACGACCTTCTCTGCCGTCAAGTCTGTGGTGTCGATGACGAGGTCGTGGTGCTTCCTGTCCGTGTAATCCGTGCCGTACATGGTTTTGTAGCGCTCGATTTCCGCGGCCAAGCGCGTCGCGATGTTCTTTTTCGTCTTCGCGAGCGTCGTGTTTTCCTTTTCGTCCGGTCGGTGATTCGCGAAAATGCGCTTTGCGGCAACATCGGGCGAAATCGTGAGCAAAATCTTGATCGCGCGCGGGATAAACTTCCAGCCAAGCCGCGAATCGATGACGAAATCGTCCTCGAATACGCCCAGCTCCTGCGTCCTGCGGTCGATTTCCTCGTCAATCGTGCGGTCTTTCAGTGCGTCCTGCGTCAGCTTGGCGAGCGTGGTCTTGCGTTCGGTTGCCATCGCGCGCATAAAGTCGCCCGCAGAATAATGCCGAAAGCCGAGCGTTTGCGCGAGCAGCTTCGCGATCGTGCTCTTGCCCGAGCCCGGCGTGCCAGAAATCGTGATAATCATTCCGAGAACAGTGTCGTGCGGTTATAAAAATCTAGCGGCGTCAGATGCGCTTGATCCATCCGGTGTCAGGCGTGACGTCAATCGTGTACGGGCCCTGATACATCGTCTTGAGCTGATTCAGCACGCCGATAACGCCTTCGCTCTTGCCTTCGCCCACGCGCAACGACGTGTGGCCCTGCGCGAAGCAGTCGTGCATCAGCTTCTGCACGGCCTGCGCGCCGATGCCATTGCCGCGGTAGTTCTCGTGTGTATACACGCGGAACACGCTCGTCGGCTTGTGCTCGGTGCGATGCCTGAGCGCGAGAAAATTAGCCATGGTCGCGCCGTCCAGGCTGAACAGCACGTCATAGCCGTGCGCGAGCAGGCGAGTTATTTTCTGCTGCACGGGAATATTCCCCAGCTTCTGCACGGTCGTCTCAAACTCCGAGCCAGGATCAGGATTATTGAGGTGCCATTCCAAACCTTTCGTCGCCGCCTTATAGAACGGCTCCGTGCGGTCATGGTCGCGGAGATACGTAAACGTCAAATCCATGAGAACACCATTAAAACGGAGCGTATGCTCCGACGCAGCACACCTGGTCGGCAATGCGCTGCACGGTTTCAGGTGAGGTAGCAACGCAGCGGATGGGCCGCGCGTATACTCGCATAAACGAATCAGCGACGTCGCGCCTGCGCTCGAACTGCTTTTGCAGCGACTGCGGCAGGCGGTCGACAGCGGCCATCACGCGCTGCGCGAGACCGAACACGCGCTCGTCCGCAGGGCCCTGCGCCATTGCCTGCGTCGTGAAATAAGAAACCAGCGCGTCGTCAAACTGCTTGTACAGCAAGCGCATTGACTGAGTCTTCACTTGGGTCGCTTCACTCATGAACAACGGTGAAATGATGCTTTTTATTAAGCTTGTGACATAGCGGTTGAACGTTCATAATCTTTATAAAGCGCCGTCAAGGGTTTTCCTTCATAGTGGGGTGAGTTCATGAGTAACAATAACCAAATCCAACCGATCTTCATCTTGCCGGAAGGCACGCAGCGCACCACGGGCAAGAATGCCCAGCGCAACAACATCATGGCAGCCAAGCTGGTTGCTGAAACCGTCCGCACCACGCTCGGCCCGAAAGGAATGGACAAGATGATTGTCGACTCCATGGGCGACATCACAGTCACGAACGACGGCGTCACGATTCTCGAAGAAATGCAGATCGAGCACCCTGCGGCAAAGATGATTGTCGAAGTTGCCAAGACGCAGGAAGCCGAAGTCGGCGACGGCACCACGACCGCGGTCGTGATTGCCGGCGAACTGCTCAAGCAGGCAGAAACGCTCCTGGACCAGCAAGTGCACCCGACCATGGTCGCGCGCGGCTACCGCATGGCTGAAGAAAAAGCCATGGAAATCCTGAACAGCATCGCAGAAGATATCACGTTCAAAGACGACGGCCTGCTCCGCAAGATCGCGATGACCGCGGTCACGGGCAAGAACGCCGAAATCGCGAAAGAAAAGCTCGCAGACATCTCGGTCAAGGCAGTCAAGCGCGTGATGGACGAGCAGGACGGCAAGGCAGTCTTTGACAAGGAAAACATCAAGCTCGAAAAGCGCGTTGGCGGCGCAGTTGAAGACACCGAACTCATCGAAGGCATCGTGCTCGAGAAAGAAGCCGTGCACCCGGGCATGCCGCACGACGTCCACGACGCAAAGATCGCGCTGATTGATTCCGCTATCGAGATTAAAGACACGGAAATCGACGCCAAGATTCAAATTACCAATCCGCTGCAAATGCAGGAATTCATCGAGCAGGAAGAAAAGATGATCCGCGACATGGTCGACAAGATTGCCGCTTCCGGCGCGAACGTCGTGTTCTGCCAGAAGGGCATCGACGACCTCGCCCAGCACTTCCTCGCGCAAAAGGGCATCTATGCCGCGCGACGCGTCAAGAAGAGCGATATGGAAGCATTGGCGCGCGCAACCGGCGCGACCATCATCACGAACTTGGACTCATTGTCCGCAAAAGAACTCGGCAAGGCAGGCCACGTTGCCGAGAAGAAGCTCGGCGACGAAGAAATGACCTTTGTCACGAACTGCAAAAACCCGAAATCAGTCACCATTCTGTGCCGCGGCGGCACGAATCACGTCGTTGACGAGCTGAAGCGGTCGATGACCGACGCCATCGGCGACGTCGCAGCCGCTTTGAAGAACGGCAAGATCGTTGCCGGCGCAGGAGCGCCTGAAATCGAAGTCGCCAAGGGTCTGCGCAAATACGCAGACTCGCTTTCCGGCCGCGAACAGCTCGCAGTTCTCGCGTTCGCCGATGCCATCGAAGTCATCCCGCGCACGCTCGCCGAGAACTCAGGCATCGACCCGATCGACATTCTCACCGAATTGAAGGCCGCGCACGACAAGAAGCAGAAGTGGGCAGGCGTGGACGTCTTCAAGGGCAAAGTCATGGACGCCTGGGCAGCAGGCGTGCTCGAGCCCCTCAAGATCAAGACGCAAGCCATCTCGTCGGCATCCGAAGTCGCGCAGATGATTCTCCGCATCGACGACGTCATCGCCGGCGGCAAACCCTCACGCGGCGGCGGAATGCCTCCCGGAATGGGCGGAATGGATTGATTCTAGTTCTCAATTCCAATTTTCACTTGATGTTTCTCGACCCATTCGTCCATTGCTGTTAGAAATTCTGCAAGGTACACAATATTAACAACGAAAACGCTCACACTTTTACAAGTTTGATCGTTAACATTCTTAACGATTTGGTTGCTTAAGTTGTCCCATCGTAATTGTTGGTTAAAATTTAATGCGATCCAATTAACATTTTTGATAGACTTAAACTCTAATAAATTTCCAGTGCCGTCGATAGCGTTATCTCCAATTTCTGCAAAGAACAATGGTGCATTTGTTACGAGAACTGGTAGCACTACTCTTTTGCGCAATGGATTCTTTTGTTGTAAGACTGCTGCAATTTCTAGATTTAGTAGTTGGTATATCCCTTTTTCTTGTGATCGCGAAGAATCTTCTATTTTGTTTTTGCCGGTGTTGGGATTTGATAACAAGTCTTCGTCAAACCCCATTGAGTGAATTGATGAGTTTATTGGGATTGAATCAAGGTCAGAACTCATTGTTCTAAGTTTGTAACCTTCGTTTTCATAAAGAAGATGCAAGATGTTAGGGTTTCCTATGTTTCGAGTAAACAACCAATAATTATTTGCCCGTTTGCATTCAATTACGGCCTCTATATTTTTGGTTGCGGCATACGCGTCAATATCTACTTTTACTATTGGTTCATTAGGTAACCTCAATTCTAACTGCCATGGACAACGACTGACTTGCATCGATGGCAGAATTCTTTCAAGGATGGTCTTCACTCTTTGTTCTAGAATAAACCCGCTTTTGTTCAATAGTTCTATTAATCTGTAACGCCATACTGGGTTCTCTGCATTAAACTCTTCCATTTCTTCTTTTTTGTCTTTGCTCATTTAGTTTACAAGTTTGCTGATTTCGCTATTAAACGTTACGTCTGTATGTCTAGTGAAGTAACCACCGCCCTCGGACGAAATGTTTATATACCCATTCTGCTCTTTGTCGTCTTAAGGGTGGAAGTCGTACGACTCCAAAAAGTGGTGATACTATGCCAGACGCTAACAAGATGACCAGTTCTCCTTCGGACGAGGGGGACGAATACGAAATTCTTCCTGAACGCGAAATTCAGGATTTGAAGAGCGAACTGCAGAAGCTCAAGGACTTTGAGATCATGCCCAGCAAGAAAATGGGCGTGCAGCTCGTTGAATTGAACACCAAGCTCGACAAGTTACTCTCTATCTTCGAAGAAGCGACGACCGCGTTGCAGATGGAAGAAGGCGGACTCAGCTTCAAAGACAAGATGAAGCCGCTCGCCGAGAAAATGAACAAGATTCTCGAGCAAAACTCGGAAATCGCGCAGGGCATTGTCGCGGTCGCTGACCTCGTCAAGGATTTGCGCGAAGACCTCGGCAAGGGCGTCAACATCCGCGAGTCGGAAATCGCGCCGCCTGCGCCTGCATCGTATCCTGCTGGCCAATTCAGCCAGCCGATGATGCCGCAGCGCACGATGCCGCAGCCCATGCAGGGCATGCGCCCGATGCCCGGAATGCCGCCGCCTCCGCCGCCCGCAAGACGCAGACGCTTTGGACCATGAGCAAAGGCTACGACATCGGCAGCGCAAGGACCATGCTTTCTTTCCTTGGCAGAGCCACGCAGCACTGGGAAGAACGCCAGCACGCGAGAAAAAAACTCAAGATCGAGCTCTCCCGCTTAAAGAAAATCAGCACGCACTCGATGAAGGGCTACATGCAGAAGCTCGAGCATTCCATCACCGAAGCCATCAACAAAGAACAGCGCATTCTCAAGCACCAGTCCAAGGACGACATCTTCCACGGCGACGTCCGCGCGCAAATCCAGGAGCTTGAAGCGCGCCTCGCGCATTACATGACGATCCACGAAGCCCGCGCCGAGCGCGTCAAGCTCTTAGAAACCGCGCTCACGACCGAAACCGAAAGCAAGGCCGAGCAATTGGGCGCGATTCGCCAATCTTTGAACAAAATCGAGCGCATCCACAAGAGTTTGGCGAAAAACAAGAAGCACCCGAAGAAGCAGCTCGCCAAAATCAAGAAAGTCATCGACAAGATCAAGGAAAAAGTCAGGAAAGCGGAAAAGAAACTCTAGATATCCTTCGGCATAACCGTTCTTCGATTGTTCGACTTCGCGCGTTCGATAGCGTCTTTGACCATCTGCTCGACCTTCTTGGCCAGCGCGTCAGCGAAGTCTCCGGACACGTTAAACGTGCCCGCAATCTCCTTGATTTTCGCTTTCACAACGATAGACATAGAGAGAATATGTGTTCACCGAGTATATAAAGATTACTTCTAGACGCCTTTGTACGCGCGCTCGAATGTCGGAATGTCCAGCTTCTTCATTTTGAGCATGGCTTCCATGACGCGTTTTACTTTCGCAGGGTCCTTGTCCGACATCATCTTGCTGAACGCGGTCGGAACAACCTGCCACGGCACGCCGAACTTGTCGCCAAGCCAGCCGCACGGGTAGGTGTTTCCGCCTTTCGAAAGATTTTCCCAGAAATAATCCACTTCTTCCTGCGTATCGCAGTTGATGAGGAACGAGATAGACTGCTTGAAGTCAAACTTGTGCGGTCCGGTGCCGTCCATTGCCATGAATTCCTGGCCTTCCAGGAAGAACGACGAGTGCTTGACCGTTCCTTCCTTGCCCGGCTCGCCTTTCCCGTACTTGAGCACGTGGTCGATCTTCGCGTTCTTGAACACCGACGTGTAAAACTTCACCGCTTCCTCGGCTTTGCCCAAATCCTTGCCGACAAAGAGCAAACAAGGAGTGATGTGCTCCTTCGGCGGCGACAGCATCAGCTGCCACGACACGCCGAACTTGTCCGAGAAGAATGCGTAGCGTTCTGCGAACGGGTATTTGTCCAGCGGCATCATGATTTTGCCGCCCGGCGAGAGCTTCTTGAACAATGCATCAAGGTCGCCCTCGGTCTTGCAGTGCACCATGAACGAGATTCCTGGCGAGAACGTGAACATCGGTCCGCCGTTCAATGCGCCGAACTCCTGGCCATTGAGCGAGAACGTCATGACCATGATTTCGCCCTTCGGCCCCGGTCCTGCGTCGCCATACCTACTCGTGTTCAGGACTTTCGAGTTCTTGAACACAGAAACGTAAAAGTTCACAGCCTCTTCGGCATTTCTATCGAACCAGAGATACGGGACTATCTTTTGCATGAGATCACTTGTGCGTAAACCAGAAGCTCAGCTTGTCGCCGCGCTTCGCGTCAAGCCTGACAAAGCCGAAGCGCTCGAGCTGAACCATGTCGCCTTCCTTCAATTGCTTCATCGCAGGCTCGCCGAAGCCCAATCTCTTGGAATTGTCTGGCATCAGCACTTCGACTTTCACCAAATCGTCAGAGATCGGCAGCCAGTGCATGATCCTTCCGCCCGGCTTCTCGCGGAACTTCTCGACTTCGCGCGAATGGAACGTGAAATCATTTCCTGTCTTGACAAAGTTGCCGCACTCCATGAGGCGATTCACCATACCGTCCTTGATTGCTTCAACGTCGTCCTTTGCGAAATAGAACGTTTCTCCAACTTCCAGCTTTCGTTTGCCGCGATCGTGATGGTCAGGGTGCAATTCAAGCTCAACCGTCTGCTTCGGCGCGCCAATCACACGCACTTCAACCGGATTGCAGATGAAAAAGTACCTGTTCGCGATAGGCTCAAGCAGTTTGCGATTGTGCGCATCAATGCTTTTGAAAAACTCTTCACGGGAAACAGTCTTGTCGTTCTCTCCGAGGCCCATATCCAAAGCCCATTGAATAAACGTCTCGGGCTGGTAGCCGCGGCGGCGAAGCGCAAGCAGGAACGGCAACCGGATATCGTCCCATCCTGAGTACTTGCCCTGCTCGATCGCCAAGCGCGTCTGCGTGGTGCTGACTTCAAAGTCCTCGAAGTTAATGCGACCGACATACAAGTGCGTGGGCGTCTTCCAGCCCATCGCGTCAAAGATGTGTCTTTGGCGCTTCTCGTTGTCCTTGTGATCTTTACCGCGGATCGTGTGCGTGACGCCCAATTCGTGGTCGTCAATCGCGACAGAGAAGTTCATCAGCGGCCAGACTTTTTCGGTCGTGCCGGTCTTCGGGTGCGTGTGATGGTTGATGCGCATCGCAGGCCAATCGCGCATCGCAGGATTCGGGTCAGCGACATCGGTCTTGATGCGCATTACTGCCTGTCCTGGCTCGAAGCCATTGAACATCTTGTCCCAGCGCGACTGGTGCTCTTTGAGCGGCAGTTCGCGGCACGGGCACGCGGTCTTGCGTTGCATCAATTCGCGGAAAATGTCAGGATTGCACGTGCAAATGTACGCCTTGCCCATGCCGACCAGCTTTTCGCCGTAATCATAATAGGAATGCAACCGGTCAGACTGCACGACGACCTTCTTGACATTGTTCTTGGTCAGCCACTGCGCGTCATCCTCAAGCATCTTGTATGCGGGAGCGTAAATGTTCTCAGGATTCGTGTCTTCGATGCGCAGGATCATCGCGCCGTCGTACTTGCGGCAGTATTCGGAGTTCAGATTCGTCACGAACGCGTGGCCGATGTGCAGCGGACCAGACGGCGAAGGCGCCATGCGCATTACAACCTTGCCCTGCACGGCGTTCGGAAGCTCTTTCAGCACGTGCTCCTGCTTCTCGTGCTTCACAATCAGCAATTCAGGAGCGGTCGCCTCAAGCTCTTTCTTCTGGTCTTCGGGAGTCATGCCGTTTACTGCGGCAACAATGACAGAAACATCCTTTGCAATCGTCTTCAGCTGGTCGCGCAGCTCAGGCTTCTCAGCCAGCAATTTCCCAATAACCGTTCCCGGATTCGCCTTTCCTTCGTAGCGGAACGCATTCTGCAATGCCCACTTGCGAATCTGGGACTCAAGCTCTTTTTCCATACACGTGCGAGAAGGAGCGTACTATATAAAGTTTACAGGCGCGCAAACGCGCGCATCGCCTGCTTCGCAGCCTGCACGTGCTTCATCGTGCCCTGCAGCTGCGCGGCAAACGCGTCCGCGGACTTCTCTTCCGCGGAAATCGCCGCGCTCACCGAAGAAAAGTATGCAAGCGGCGAAAACAAGCGCGCAAGCCACAGCGAGAACTTGGAAACAGACGACTGCTGCTTGACATGGCCCAGCTCGTGGAACAAAACAGCGTCCTGCTCCTTCTGCTTCAAGACCTCAAACATGCCGACGCTCATCAACACATCGCGGCCAAAGGAAAACGCGAGCGGCTTTGCCGTGTCCAATAGGAAGAAACGCGCATTCGCGACACCTGCGTACTGCGCAAGCTGACGATAACGCGTTCCTTTCAACGGCTGCGCGTTGTACATCTTCTTGTACAGCGCCGGAGCGACAATGTAGCCCAGCACGACCGCCAGCGCGAGCGCGACAGGGATCAAAAAGATGAGTGCGCGCGTGATGACCAAGCTGCAAAACGTCAGCAAGCCCTGGACAAACGGAATGTTACACGGAACCGCGACCGCAAAGTCGAGCAGCGGCAGCAGCAAAAAGAACAAATGCACGTACAGGAAGCGCGCTTTCGGATGCTCGCGCCAGTACAGGAACGAAATCAGGGCAAGCGCCCAGGACACGATGAGCGTGGTCACGTGCAGCGGGTGCGCGAAGAACTGCACGACGGCTTCGAACAACATTTTTACTTCCTCCGCGCGAACCGCTCGTTAAAGTAGCTGACGGCGGTTCCGCCGAAGTTCTTGATGAGCTTGTTGACCGCGTTCTCCACGACTGACTTCTCGAACGCAGCCTGGTCCTGCAACGGGTAATAGATATAGCGTACTCCGCCGCGGCCGTTCTCCACCTTGCGGCCGACAATGTTCTTGTCGTGCAAACGGTCAAGCAACACGGCGACCGAGCTGAGCGCGAGCTTGCGCCTGCTCTTCAGCTTGTCATAAATGTCGCGGACGCGCATCTTGCGGTCCGGCCAGATGACATTGAGAATATCCGCCTCGAGCGGGCTGAGCATTTCGTCGAACGCAGAGACTGTGCTTTTCATGTGATGGGTGAAGCGCACATTCTATAAATACTTTATGCTTTTGTTACAGTCAATGTAAAGATTTATATAATTCCCTGCGCTCAATCGCTACATGCGTTATCTCCTCATTGCAGTACTGGTGCTTCTGCTTATTCCTGCAGTCGCCGCCGAGCTCACCCTGCCGCCCGGCGTGCAGCAGCTTCAGAACTACCAGACAGGCCTTGCATTGAGCGTCAACTTCCTGCTCGCGTTCATCGCAGGCATCATCGGCTTTGTCTCGCCGTGCGGCTTCGCGGTCTTTCCCGCGTTCTTCGCGTTCCTGTTCCGCGAGCGCAAGCGCGCCGTCTTCCTCACCGCGTCGTTCGCGCTCGGCATGGCTGCGTCGTTCATCGCAATGGGCATCGCGGCTGGCTTCATCGGCACGTTCTTCAATGAGCTCAAGCGCGAGTTCGCGACCGTCTCGGGCGCGTTGCTCATCGTCTTCGGTTTGATGCTGCTGTTCAACAAAGGATTCACCTTCCTCAGCTTCCGCGTGGACGCCAAGAAGAAGAAAACCGCCTGGAGCATGGCAGTGTTGGGATTCTTTTTTGCGCTCGGCTGGACGCCCTGTGTCGGTCCCATCCTGTCCGGCATCCTCGTCCTTGCGGCAAACACTGGCACAGTGTTCCTGTCTGCGCTCATGCTTGCCGCATACGCCGCGGGAGTCGCGGTCCCGCTCTTAATCGTCGCATTCCTGTCCGACAAGTATGACTTCGCCCGCTGGGCAGAGCGCGGCAGCATCGAGATCGGCATCTTCGGCAAGACCATCCGCACGCACATCTATAACCTGGTCGGCGGACTCATCTTTATCGCGCTCGGCGCGCTCATCCTCGTTACGCGCGGCACGCAGGACATCGAGCAGTTCTTCATCGTGCACTTCTCCTGGACTACAGACCGGCTGTACCACCTGAACGACGCGCTCATCGCTTCGTCGCTTACTTCAAGCCTCGCCAACCTGGCAGGCATCGTCATCCTGGTCGCGATCGCGTGGCTCGTCTGGCGCGCGGTCTCCGCAAAGCTTAAATAGAAGAAGCATTACACTGGTTGTAAATCAACTGAATCATAAAGCTTTTAAACAAAGCCAAAATCGCACAGGCAGGGGGAATTGCATGACACAAAATCCTAAAAACGAGGAATCGCTCCAGCAGCCGATGATTCTCGGCGCAATCGCAATCGTCACTGTTCTTATCCTGTTCAACATGATGCAGATCAGCCAACTGTCGGTTATGCTGAACGGCGGCCACAGCAGCAGCGTCTTCTCCGCAATCGTGAACAAGGCGACCCTTGTCGGCGGCGGCGCAGACCTGAGCTCGGTCGATCTCGCAGGCATCCAGAACACCGCGCAGGCAGTCACGGCAGTCTTGCCGGTCAGCGGCATCAAGGACGCGCAGGACGCTATCAATAAGCTCATCCCGACCGGCACGCCCGAGTACGGCGCGCAGCTCGGCGTCAGCTATGACAATCCTGTCCAGGCTTTGCAATTGCTGCAGAAATTATACTACCAGCTCAAGCCGGACATCCAGAAGAACGACCCGACCGTGTGGCAGCGCTACCTTGCGCTCGCCACCAAGCCGGTCGGCATCAGCTGCGAATACTGCTGCGGCGTCGGCCCCGTGGGAATCACGAAGACCGGCGAGCTCACGTGCGGCTGCTCGCACAATCCCGCAATCCAGGCATTGACGCTCTGGCTGATGAAGAACACCAAGATGACCGACGCAGAAGTCCTGCGCGAGGACCTGAAGTGGAAGACGCTCTGGTTCCCCAAGGACATGGTCGGCATGGCATTGAAGATCGCAGGCGGAGACACCTCCGCGCTCAACGCAGTTCCAGGAATGGTAGGAGGGTGCTAATATGAACCAAAACGTCGTTATCGCAATCGTGCTCGGCGCGCTCGTGCTCATCGCGGCAGTCGAAGCGTACCAATTGATGGGCATCAAGAGCCAGCTCGCAAGCGGTTCGGTCTCGGTCGGCGCATCGGGTGCCGCACCGCAGGCAGGCGGAGCAGGCGGAAGCGCGCCTGCATTGCCCAGCTCGCTGCAGAACCTGCCAGGCATGGTCGGCGGCTGTTAATTTTTTATTTTCATCAGTGTAAACACCAGTGGGGGATGTTGCTATGAACAAGACGGTTATCGTTTCGCTAGTGATTCTCGGATTGCTCTTTATCGCAGGCTGCTCGGAAAGCACCAGTTCGGTGCCCCGCGGCTCGGCAGCGCCCTCGGGCGCAGTTCCTGTCGGCGGAGGCTGCGGCGTAGCCGCTCCCGCTCCTGCGGCCGCAGAGCCTGTCGCTGACGCGCGCATCGCGCTATAAAAAAGGTGAACACATGGCAGATACCAAAGTCACGGTCAATATCAAGAACGTCAACGCCTGGCTGCTCGTCATTCTTCTCGTCATCATGGCATTCAGCCTGTACTCGCTCTTCAGCGTAAAGTCGCAGTTCAAGGAGCCGACGCCCGCAGCGCCGGTGCACCTGGCCGCGCTCACCGTGACCGTGCTCACGCCGCCGGACTGCAAGGACTGCTTCGCGTCCGAGGCCCTCGTGTCTGCCATCAAGCAATTGCCCAATGTGAATGTTACTGAGCAAGACGTCGCGTACAACAGCGACGAAGGCAAGGCGCTCATCGCAGAATACAAGCTCACCCGCGCTCCCGCGATGGTCATCACGGGCGAAATCGAGAACGTCTCGGTTCCCTCGCTGAACAAGACTGGCGACGGACTGGTGTTCAGCGCAACGCCGCCGCCGTACTACGATGTCGCGCAGAAGCGCATCGTCGGCCGCGTGGACGTCACGTTCATCGCAGACTCGACGTGCAAGCAATGCTTCAATATCTCCGAGTTCGGCGACCAGCTCAAGCAGGTCGGCGTCTCGATCAGCACCACCACGATGATGGATGTCTCGGACAACCAGGCAAAGCTGCTGCTCCAGAAGTACGGCATCACGAAAGTGCCTGCCATGCTCCTGTCGAGCGATGCGCTGCTGTATGACGCAGTCAAGCAGGCCTGGCCTCAGGTCGGCTCGCAGGCCATCGACGGCACGCTCGTGCTCCGCACGGTCTCGCCGCCGTACAAAGACCTGGCGACCAAGCAGGTGCGCGGGCTCATCACCATCACCTACTTGACCGACAGCTCCTGCCCGGACTGCTACAATGTCACGCTGCACAAGCTCGTGCTCCAGCAAAGCTTCGGCGCCAATGTCGGCGACGAGAAGTATGTCGACGTCACGACCTCTGCGGGCAAAGCGCTCGCGCAGAAGTACAACATCTCGCTCGTGCCGACTGTGCTGCTGGACAAGGAAGCAGAAGCGTACGCGCCGCTCGTGCAGGCCTGGCCCCAGATCGGAACGCGACACGCAGACGGCGTGTTCACGTTCGACAAGGTCAACCTGCTCGGCGGAGTCCGCTACAAGAACTTGGCGACAGGAGAAGTCCTGAACTCGACCGAAGCAGAACAATAATTTTATTTTTTTAAACTTTTTTTCTGAGAATTTTACAAGCTCTGCACGATTTCGCTCGCGCCGGGCATGATGTCGTCCTCGACCGTGGCCTTGCCGCAGTACGGGCACAGGTTCGGAGAATAGTTGCGCGTGAACTTCCAATTGCACGTCCCGCACCTGAATTTCTTCTTCGACACGACCATACGAAGAATAAGGACTTTTATGTATTTAAGCTTTTATCTACTCCAGAATGACTCTTGCGTCGCAAACCTTGCCTTCCCGGTCGTTCAGGATGAACGGGTTGACGTCGAGCTCGGCGATGTTTTTCTGCTTTTCCGGCAGTTTTGACAGCTTCACGAGCGCATCGATTAGTGCCTTCTTATTGAGCCTTTTACCGCGCGCACCCTCAAGAATCGCCTTGCCTTGCAAGTCGTCCAGCATCGCTTCGGCGTCTTTCGCCTCAATCGGGCAGACGCGGAAGCTCACGTCCTTGTACACTTCGACATAAATCCCGCCGATGCCTGCGACAATAACATGTCCGAACGTCGGGTCTTTCTTCAATCCGAGAATGAATTCATTACCCTTGACAAACTCCTGCGCAAGAACTGTCGGAGCGAGCTTCTTCAGCGCGTCAAAGTCCTTCGCGAGCTGTTCCGCAGACTGCACGACGCGCACGGCACCTGCCTCAGTCTTGTGCACGATCTTCGAAGACAGCGCCTTCAAGACCAGCGGATAGCCGACATCCTTTGCAAACGCCTGCGCGTCGCTGATATTCTTCACCACTGCGTGCTTTGCGAGCGGCGCAATGCCTTTGAGAACATCCGCAGCAGCCGCAGCATCGAGTACGCGCATGAGTCGTCCGTGCGCATCTTGTTTTAAATATCTTTCTGAAGACCTGTCTTAAACTGATATCTTGTACGTGAATCGATTTTAAGACAGGATTTCTATAATTTTATTTATCTTCTCTTGTACGTTTTTGCTGATGCTTTCTTCATCTGCCTTTGCTAGCACGTGCTCTTTTGATCCATCCTTATTGACGATAAAAATTTGAGGAAGGAATTTCTTGCCAGTTCCTACTTTTGAATCAAGTTCCAAAAGCTCAACGTACTTTATCAGAAAGACTCCTAACTTAACGACTTCGTCTAAACTCATGGATTCTTTATACAGATTCATCAGATATTTCTCGATGTGTCCGAACCCACTACCTATGCCAAAAACACTTCCTTCGCGCTTAAACCCGTCGCAATTTATTTGATACAATACTCCTTTGTCAGTATGAATCGCGACGAGTGCTTCTATTGGGTTGGTTGATAACTTAAACGCACTCTGTGCGAGCTGTGCAACCAAAACTGCGCAATCATCTAAAAAATTCTCGGCACGATATACTGCCGGCAAAACAATATCTGTGACTTTTTTACTCTCAATGTCTGTTATGTCTACTCCAGTGCCATTAAGGCTTCTTATGTTGGACATGCGATATTCATTGATTCTATCCGCAACAACATTGACGATTCTTCTATTAAACTCTCTTGCAAGGTCTGTGAATCCTGCAGCACCAGCAGCAACATTAACTCCTGAAACTGGAGCTTCAATCTTATCAACAAAATGATGTTTGCCGGCGTTATCGTCCATAATTTTTCTATCGCCGATTAAGACAATGCTGTCTTTACATTTCATGCCAATAATAAGGGTCATATTTGCTTTAATTGTTCTCTAAATATTTAAACTATTCTCGTTTTAACCAACTCATTTGAGGAAACGTTTTTATACCTTCTTCGGCACAAAAGAGTAAAAAGAGGAACTATGTGCTTGAAGTACCTATTTGTCCCGCTCCTGAAGCTGTTTGTGTACGAAACAACCGGCTTTGAGCGCATCCCGAAGCATGGTCCCGTGATTCTTGTCGCAAACCATGCGAGCTACATCGACCCGCTTCTTGCGGTCTTCTTCACTGACTGGTACCGCAACCGCAAGGTGCGCGGAATCCAGTCGCGCGAATGGGTCACCAAGACCTGGCTGCGCAGTTTCCTCTTCCTCAAGCTCCTCGGCCAGATTCCGACCGACGGCTCGATCACAAAAGCGCGCGACCATCTGCACGCAGGGGGCGTATTATTGCTTTTCCCCGAAGGCAACCGCACCAATGATGGAACAATGCAGAAAGCAACGCACACCGGCCTCGGCGTGCTCGCGTCG